>NZ_JBJDRM010000045.1:0-510 GCF_044987515.1 Sphingobium sp. ZW T5_29 | reverse complement strand
GAGCGTCTGATACATCGAGTCGGTGTCGTCCGTGGTCTCGGTGATCGAGAACGTGCGGTACTGATCTTTGCGCGGCAGGCCGTCTTCGAACACGACCATCGATGCGACGACGTTGGTTCCCGAGAGGTGCGAGATATCGAAGCACTCGATGCGCAGCGGTGCCTCGGCCATGCCGAGTGCCTCCTGCAGATCGGTGAGCGCCTGGGTCCGCGCGACATAGTCGCTCGTCCGCCGGGTCTTGTGCAGGATGAGCGCCTGCTGAGCGTTCGTCGTGGCTGTGCGCAGCATGTCCGCCATTCGTCCGCGCTGCGCGAGCTTCAGGGAGACTCGCTTCCCGCGTCGTTCCTCAAGCCACAGCTCAAGCTGCTCGGCGTCATCAGGCAACTCGGGCACGAGCACCTTGCGAGGGATATCGGCGGCCGCCGCATCACCGTAGACGCGCTGCAGGAGCTGATCCACCAGCTCCGCGCCGGAGATGTCGATCTCTTTCTCGATGGTGGTGGCGCGCAC
>NZ_JBJDRM010000044.1:0-511 GCF_044987515.1 Sphingobium sp. ZW T5_29 | reverse complement strand
AAGGCCGGTAAGCGCGTGCAGGCCCTGGGCGGCGCAAAGAACCACATGGTCATTTTGCCCGATGCCGATCTCGACCAGGTGGCCGACGCCCTGATGGGCGCTGGTTATGGTTCGGCCGGCGAGCGCTGCATGGCCATTTCGGTGGCCGTGCCCGTCGGCAAGGAAACCGCCGATGCGCTGGTCGCCAAGCTCAAGCCGCGCGTCGAATCGCTCAAGATCGGCCCGGCGACCGACAAGGACGCCGAAATGGGTCCGGTCGTCACCAAGATGCATCGCGACAAGATTCTTGGATACATCGATTCAGGGGTCGAGCAGGGCGCAGAGCTGGTTGTGGATGGCCGCGGCTTCACCTTACAGGGCTATGAAGGCGGCTATTATGTCGGCGGCACGCTGTTCGACAATGTCACCCCCGATATGACCATCTACAAGGAAGAGATCTTTGGCCCCGTCCTGTCGGTCGTTCGCGCCAATGACTACGCCTCGGCGGTCAAGCTGATCAACGACCACGAAT
>NZ_JBJDRM010000043.1:0-517 GCF_044987515.1 Sphingobium sp. ZW T5_29 | reverse complement strand
CGGGCAGCCAAGGTCGGAATCGCCCGATGAAAGAATAGGATTGCGTGCAGCTACTGTACTGTGTAACAGTAGCTTCGTGACCGAAGATGCAAAGCTTGCCGCCGTCCGCCGGGGGATGCTCGAACCGCTCGTACTCGCGAGCGTCGAGCAGCATCGCCGGTATGCCGCCGAAATCGTCGAGGCTCTGCACGCCTGCGGCTTTCCCGTCCTGGAAGGAACGCTCTATCCCCTCCTCAACAGGCTGCGTCGAGACGGTCTGATCGAACATGAATGGCAGGAGTCGGCGTCCGGCCCGCCGAGGAAATACTTCGCTCTCACTGCCGAAGGGCGCACACAGCTCGCACGGTTTCGTGATTACTGGACCAGCCTCACTCACGCCCTCACGAACGTAGGAAACTGATATGACCGACACCCAGCACATGCGGCTCAGCGGCCACTCTGGAGCTTTCCCCCTCACCGCGGAGGCTCACCGCCTGCTCATCGGCTACCTGACCTCTTCCCGCGAACAGCTCTCCAA
>NZ_JBJDRM010000042.1:0-517 GCF_044987515.1 Sphingobium sp. ZW T5_29 | reverse complement strand
AGACCGCCGAGCCGTCGGTGACGGCATAGCTGAAGCTGGTCTGGCCGGATGCCGCTCGTACCGTGACGACGAGGGACTGGCCGTTGGCGACGAGCGCCAGGTCGCCGAAGTCGGGATCGGCCAGGCCGCCGAGCGACGCGGGATCGATCGAGAGCACGTCCTTCTTGTTCGGATCGTGATCGTTGTAGAGCACCGGCAGGATCACCTGCTGGCCGCTGCGCACGCCGAAGGCGTTGTCGACCGCGACCGGGGGCAGCTGCTCGGCGACGTCCTCGACGACGACCGTGCCCTCCTCCTGCTCGGTCTCCTTCTCGACCGCCCACTGCTCGAGCGGAACCAGGCGGCCGTCCGGGGCCGTCCAGATGAGGCCGGTGCCGACCTCGGTGAGCACGGCGCGATCGCCGTTGTCGCGGAAGACGGGTCGGATCGACCCGGACTCGAGCGCATCGTCGGGAACGGTGAGCGAGACGGTGTCGCCGTCGGCCCACAGCGTTCCCGTTCCCGTGTCGAGCCAGGC
>NZ_JBJDRM010000041.1:0-518 GCF_044987515.1 Sphingobium sp. ZW T5_29 | reverse complement strand
GAGTCTCGTGGGCTCGACAGCGGGAGCTACCTCGCCGGACGGGACGAACGGCGCCTCACCCTTGACCACGGCCTGCCAGTTGTCCGGCAGCACGTAGTCGGTGTAGCCGCACTCCTTCAGCTCCTGCGGCAGCTGCAGGGTGAGGCGGGCCTTTCCGTCGGTCTGCGCCTGAGCGATGGTGCCGGCGTGGATCGTGTTGTCCGCCGACTCCTTGTTCACCGCTGACGCCTCTTCGCAGAGGTGGTACACGGAGCCGGAGGTGGTCCAGTAGACCTTGTCGCCGCCGGTGATGTCTTGCACCAGGCCTGCCTGGTTGGCGTACTCCTCCTGCGAGGCGGGGGAGTAGTCGATGTTCGAGGCCACCGCCGCACCGGCGATCACGATGCCGATGATGCCGGCGAGGGCCTTCTGCCCGCCCGTCATGTTCTTGTTCGTGAACACCAGGATGATCAGCGGCAGGAATGCCACCACGGAGATGATCGCGCCCAGCTGGTTCTGGATGAAGAAGCGCACCGGAT
>NZ_JBJDRM010000040.1:0-553 GCF_044987515.1 Sphingobium sp. ZW T5_29 | reverse complement strand
CGGTGTTCACCCTGGCGCAGATGCAGGCGTTCGGCACGACCAATGGGGTTGTGAACACGGGCGAGGGGACGCTGCGCCTGACCGGCTACAATGCGGGGACGGGCGCGGTGAGCTACAGCTACACGCTAAGCGCCACCATCGACAATGACAGCAAGCCAGGGGCGACGCTCACCGAGTTTGACGACAGCGTCACGCTGAGCGTCAACGGCATCAGCGGCACCACCGCCAGCGACACGTTGATCGTGCGCATCCTCGACGACGCGCCGCAGGCGGTGGATGACGTGGGTGGCACGCTGACCGAGGATGTGGCGGGCAGCCTGTCGGGCAATGTGCTGACCAATGACGTGGCGGGGGCCGACACGCCCAGCAGCTTCGTCGCCTGGGGGGCGGACGCGGCAGCGGTGGCGGAACTGAACAGCTATGGCGCGCTGACGCAGAACAGCGATGGCAGCTGGAGCTATGCGCTCGACAACAGCCGAGCGGCGACGCAGGCGCTGGGGAGCGGGTTCAGCAAGGACTTCACGCTCAACTACAGCATGCAGGATGCCGACGG
>NZ_JBJDRM010000039.1:0-596 GCF_044987515.1 Sphingobium sp. ZW T5_29 | reverse complement strand
AGGATGCAGTGGGCTCGATGTAGTAACCGGCCGCGTTCAGCACCTTCGCGACGGGGAAGCCCGACTTCACGGCGTACGAGTACTCGACGTAGGTGATCGCTCCTTCGCCGTAGCCCTGGCTGACGTACCCCGACACACCCAGCGACCCGGACTGCAGGGTCGCTCCCACGTTGCCGGGGAACTGCGACGTCATGCCGGTCGTCCAGATATCACCGTGCTGCTTGGACATCCACATGGTGAACTGCGCCGTCGAGCCGGAACCGTCGGAGCGTGCGACGCGTTGGATCGCCCGGTCGGGCATCGCGAGGCCGGGGTTGTCGGCCTGGATCTCGGGATGGTTCCAGTTCGTGATCTGACCGGCGAAGATCTTCGACACGGTCGCACCCGACAGACGGAGATTGGTGACGCGCTTGCCGCCGATCTTGAGGTTGTACATGAACGCGGTACCGCCGGCCACGATCGGCATGTACGCATAGCTGCCGGCGATCGGCTTCTCCGGCTGTGCCCCGCTCTCGGTGGGCTGCAGCTGGAACGGGATCTCGCTGATCGCGAAGTCGACCGTGCGGTTGATGAAGTCGCCGCGACCCGCCGTGGAG
>NZ_JBJDRM010000038.1:0-603 GCF_044987515.1 Sphingobium sp. ZW T5_29 | reverse complement strand
CGATCGTGTCGCGTTCTCCGGTGTTCATAGGACAAGTCTGTCACCGGATCATCGGTTTCGCCGTGTCGGAAACGAGCGCACTGCGTCGGAGCGGCCCGGCGATGCAGGAATGTCTCACTGATCGGGCGGTGCGATGGCCGGGAGCGACGTTTCGTCTCGCTCCCGCTCCTCAACCGGCTGACGACGGCTCGAGCTGCACGACGATGCCACGGTGGTCGCTGCCTCCGGCGTCGTCGATGAGCGCCGAACCCGTGGGCGTCCAGTCGGCCGAGGCCATCACGTGATCGATCGGTGCGCTGAGGAGCGGCGGGAGCGAGCTCGGCCACGTACCGCTGAGTCCGTTCCCGGTGCGGGCGGCCGCGTCGCGGCAGTAGCCCATGTCGCCGCCGTCGACACCGAGGGGTGTCATGTGATCGATCGTGGCGTTGAAGTCGCCGGCGAGGATCACGTTGCCCGCGGGGCACTGGTCGGCGATCCACTGCAGGTCGCTGCTCCACTGCCCCATCTCCTCGACGCGCGGAGCCACGGCATGCACGGCCACGATCGTCGGACCCTCGCCGTCCACGGGCATGAGCACGACGCTCGGCACCGAACCGGTGTTGC
>NZ_JBJDRM010000037.1:0-635 GCF_044987515.1 Sphingobium sp. ZW T5_29 | reverse complement strand
GCATCATGGCCGAGACGCTGACCACCGATATCGCCCTGGCGCTGCTGGCCAATACCATTGCCACCGGCGCCATATTGGTGGTGCTGATCACCATGCTCGGGCCGATTTCGGGGGCTCATTTCAATCCGGCGGTGTCGCTGGTGTTTGCTTTGCGGCGGGACTTGCCGCGCCGTGATGCCGCGTTCTATGCCATTGTGCAGGTCGCGGGCGGCATTGTCGGGGCAATATTGGCGCATGCCATGTTCGCGCTGCCGCTGCTGCAGGCTTCCAGCACGGTGCGCAGCGGGGCGGCGCAATGGCTTTCCGAAGGGGTGGCTTGCTTCGGGCTCGTTGCAACTATCCTGGCCGGCATCCGGTTGCAGCGAGGCGCCGTTCCGATGCTGGTTGGGCTCTACATCACGGCTGCCTATTGGTTCACGGCGTCGACCTCATTCGCCAATCCTGCCGTGGCCATTGCCCGCGCGTTTACCGACACCTTTTCGGGTATTCGTCCCTATGACTTGCCGGGTTTCATTCTGGCGCAACTCGCTGGCGCCCTGGTCGCGCTGGCGCTGATGAGCTGGCTGCTGCGCGCGCCGGTCGGAGACGCCCTCCCCATCCATGTGGAAGAACAATCATGACCGTCACCATCTACC
>NZ_JBJDRM010000036.1:0-635 GCF_044987515.1 Sphingobium sp. ZW T5_29 | reverse complement strand
CTCGTGGGCTCGGGAACAGGATCTGCGACCGCGTCGGCATCTCCGTCGGATTCGGATGCTTCGGCCAGGCCGCGCTCTCCGTTCCGGGCGATCGCGATGATGCGATCATCGCCTCCGGCACGTGCGAACACGACTCCCATCGTGTCACGACCCTTGGCGGGCACCTCGGCCACGGCAGAGCGTACCACCTTGCCGCTGGCAAGAACCACAAGGATCTCGTCGTCCGCGGAGGCGATGAGACCGCCCGCGAGATCGCCTCGATCGTCGCTCAGGCGCGCGACTTTGATGCCGAGTCCGCCGCGGCTCTGGGTGCGGTACTGGTCGACCGCGGTGCGCTTGGCGTACCCGCCCTCGGTCACGACGAAGACGAATCCGTCGTCGCTGACGAGCGACGCGGACAGCAGGCTGTCGTCGCCGCGGAACGACATACCCTTCACGCCTTCGGTCGCGCGCCCCATCGGACGCAGCGAGTCGTCGGTCGCGGTGAACCGGAGCGACATACCGTGCCGGCTGATGAGGAAGACGTCGTCACCCTCATCGGTGAGCAGGGCGCTGACGAGCTCGTCGCCGTCTTCTTCGTCCGCACCGCGCAGCTTGATCGCGATGACACCGCCCTGACGGTTGGTGTCGTACTC
>NZ_JBJDRM010000035.1:0-655 GCF_044987515.1 Sphingobium sp. ZW T5_29 | reverse complement strand
CGCCTCCGCAGCAGGGGCATTCCTTCTCTTCTGGAAGGATCACCTCCTCGATGCGGGTCAGGTGCGCCGGCAGCGACCCCCTTGCTGTCCCGCTTTCCCTTCGCGCCCGTTCCTTCTTCTGGCCTGCCGCCTGCTCACCAAGCGCCTCCAGTTCAGCACGGGCAACATCGAGATCATCGAAGGCAAGCGCCAACTGATCTTCGCTCAGCTTTTCCGAGCGTTTCCCGAATGTCGTGCGGGTGATCTGGTCGATGATATGCTGCATCCGGGCTTCACGCTCGAGGCCGGCCAGGACCATCGCCTTAAGCATGGCGACATCGTCAGGAAGGTCGGCTGCGGTGGCGGACATGCCCCATTTCTGGCGATTTTCGGGCGATCCGCAATGGCATTTCGATCAAGGGAATCAGGCGTGCGACCTATCGCGTCGTCACCGGAGCCTGCGTGCGCGGCGTGTGCATTTTCGACCATTGCAGCCCTTCGAACAAGGCTGACGCTTGCGATGCCGACAGCCGCATCACGCCATCGTGTGCCCGGGGCCAATGAAAGCCTCCGGTCTGCAAGACCTTGCTCACAAGTACCAGGCCAGTGCCGTCCCAGACCAGCAGCTTGATCCTGTTCGCCCGCTTCGAGCGGAAGATGAAGACCACCCCCGAGA
>NZ_JBJDRM010000034.1:0-692 GCF_044987515.1 Sphingobium sp. ZW T5_29 | reverse complement strand
TAGCCGTCGCATTGGACGATGCCGGTGAAGTCGCCAAGCAACCTTTCCGCCCAGACTTTCCCGCGACCCGGCATGTAGGTGTAGACGACCGCCGGTGGATCGGTGCCGCCATGCGCCCCATCATCACGAGCGATCGCCCAGAGATATCCCGTCTTCACCTTGCCGGTGCCGGGCGCCAGGACCTTGGCGGTGGTCTCATCGACGAACAGCCTCGCGCCCGTCAGCAGTTCCGCTTTCATCCGGTTGGTCAGGCGGCCAAGCCAGGCGGCGGCTCGACCCGCCCAGTTGCACATGGTTCCCCGGTCGATCCCGATGCCCTGACGCCGCAGCGCCTGTGCCTGCCGATAGAAGGGCGTGTGATCGGCATATTTCTTGACCAAAACATCCGCGATCAGCGCCTCGGTGGGCAGGCCGCCTGGCACCACATGCTTGGGCGCGGGTGCCTGGAAGACGCCGTCGCTGCATGCGCGGCACGCCATCCTTGGTCGGGACGTCACGATGACGCGATACTGGACCGGGATGACATCAAGCCGGCTCGATATGTCGCTGTCTATGCAATGCAGCGCGCCTCCGCAGCAGGGGCATTCCTTCTCTTCTGGAAGGATCACCTCCTCGATGCGGGTCAGGTGCGCCGGCAGCGACCCCCTTGCTGTCCCGCTTTCCCTTCGCGCCCGTTCCTTCTTCTGGCCTGC
>NZ_JBJDRM010000033.1:0-738 GCF_044987515.1 Sphingobium sp. ZW T5_29 | reverse complement strand
GTAAGCGCAAAAACCTCCCCACATTTTCGTAAGCGCTGATTTGTCTATGTTTCGCCCCTCGTCTGAGGGGTATCGTAGTGGCCGATGATGTAAGAACATTCGAAACAGGTTTCGAAAGGCAGGAGGGTCAGCGGCCCTCGCGTATGGACGTCATTCCAGCAGGGCCGATGCGGCGTCGCTGGTCGGCTGAGGCCAAGGCCAGGATCATAGCGTCGAGTTTTGAGCCCGGTGCCAACATCGCGGAAATTGCGCGAACGCATGGGCTGCTGCCGCAGCAGCTCTACGCATGGCGGCATGACAGCATTCCGGGCAAACGCCTGAGCAGCAAGAAGATGGGCTTTGTCCCGGCGGTGATCGAAGATGCGGGCGGTGCGGGCTCTGCTGATGGTGGAGGCGATGAGATCGTGATCCGCACGACCGCCCTCGCGATCCACGTGCCGCCGGGCGCGAGCGAGGATCATATCGCCCGGGTGCTCGCCGCTGTGAGCCGGTCGGGATGATTATCCCGCCAGGGCCGCTCAAAGTGATGGTGGCGACAAAGCCGGTCGACTTCAGGAAAGGCGCCGTCAGCCTGGCGGCGCTGGTCGAGCATGAACTCAGGCTCAAGCCCTTCTCGGGGGTGGTCTTCATCTTCCGCTCGAAGCGGGCGAACAGGATCAAGCTGCTGGTCTGGGACGGCACTGGCCTGGTACTTGTGAGCAAGGTCTTGCAGACCGGAGGCTTTCATTGGCCCCGGGC
>NZ_JBJDRM010000032.1:0-847 GCF_044987515.1 Sphingobium sp. ZW T5_29 | reverse complement strand
CTAGGTCACCGACTCATTATGCCGCAACCATATCCTGATTGAGGCGAGCTGGACGGAGGCGAGAAAATTGTCGTCTCGCTTGTCGTATCGGGTGGCGACAGCTCTGAAATGCTTGAGTTTGCTGAAGAAGCGTTCGACGAGGTTGCGATAGCGATAGAGGAACGGGCTGAAGGCCGGGATGCGTTTTCGGTTCGGCATCGGCTTGACGCAGGCCCATGCGCCGCGCGCCGCTAAGGCATTACGCATGGCGTCGCTGTCATAGGCGCGGTCGGCCAGCAGGACGCAGCCTTCACCGAGGCCATCGAGCATATCGTCGGCTGATCGTCCGTCATGTGCCTGTCCTTCGGTCAGCTTCAAGCCGATGGGTAGCCCGAGCGCATCGACCAGCGCATGGATCTTGGTTGTCAGGCCGCCGCGCGAGCGACCCATGCAACGGGATCGACCATCTTTTTTTGGGCGTTGGAAGCGTGCTGGTGGACGCGGATCGACGAGGAGTCGATCATCTGGATGTCACCTTGGTAAGCTGCTGACACAGCTTGCAATATCCGCGCCCAGTGACCTGCCTTGCGCCAGCGGTTGAAGCGGTTCACGCATGTCGTATGCGGGCCATAGCGCGCCGGAATATCCGCCCAGGGTGCCCCCGTCCGCAGCCGCCAGAATATCCCGTTCAGCACCCGGCGATCATCGACACGTGCAACCCCGCGCACCTTGGTCGGAAGCAGGGGCTCAATCACCGACCACTCAAAATCCGTCAGATCAAAACGCGCCACAGCCAGTCTCCCTTCGCTGGAAAACTGAATCAGAAATTAGACCGATTGGGAATCCTGTTTATGGGTATGTGACCTAG
>NZ_JBJDRM010000031.1:0-870 GCF_044987515.1 Sphingobium sp. ZW T5_29 | reverse complement strand
CGCTGACGCAGAACAGCGATGGCAGCTGGAGCTATGCGCTCGACAACAGCCGAGCGGCGACGCAGGCGCTGGGGAGCGGGTTCAGCAAGGACTTCACGCTCAACTACAGCATGCAGGATGCCGACGGCGATACGTCGCCCGCGACCCTGACGATCACGGTGAAGGGCGCGGCGGACGGCGCGAGCGTGGTGACGGCGGCGGCGACGGGTCCCGACGCGACCGTCCATGAGGCGGGGCTGCCGAGCGGCACGGCCAATGACGGCAGCCATGTGACGAGCGGCAGCTTCACGGTGAGCGCGACCGACGGGATCGCGAACATCGTGGTGGGGGGCACGGTGTTCACCCTGGCGCAGATGCAGGCGTTCGGCACGACCAATGGGGTTGTGAACACGGGCGAGGGGACGCTGCGCCTGACCGGCTACAATGCGGGGACGGGCGCGGTGAGCTACAGCTACACGCTGGGCGCCACCATCGACAATGACAGCAAGCCAGGGGCGACGCTTACCGAGTTCGACGACAGCGTCGCGCTGAGCGTCAACGGCATCGGCGGGACCACCGCCAGCGACACGCTGATCGTGCGGATCGTCGACGACGCGCCGCAGGCGGTCGATGACGTGGGCGGCACGCTGACCGAGGATGTGGCGGGCAGCCTGTCGGGCAATGTGCTGACCAATGATGTGGCGGGTGCGGACACGCCCAAGAGCTTCGTCGCCTGGGGGGCGGACGCTGCGGCGGTGGCGGAGCTGAACAGCTATGGCACGCTGACGCAGAACAGCGATGGCAGCTGGAGCTATGTGCTCGACAACAGCCGAGCGGCGACGCAGGCGCTGGGGAGCGGGTTCAGCAAGGACTTCACGCTCAACTACAGCA
>NZ_JBJDRM010000030.1:0-1007 GCF_044987515.1 Sphingobium sp. ZW T5_29 | reverse complement strand
TGTTTAGTCCCATCCTTTGATGGTGCATTATTCAACCAGGAATGGAAGGATGCGCTATGGGGCAGATTTTACACGGGAGCGCCCGCACGACTGAGGCAGTCCGTCGAGCGATACAGCATAGTCAAGAGAGCCTGAGGGTTCTGGCCAAGCGCCATGGCATCAACCAAAAGACGGTGGCCAAGTGGAAGAAGCGTACGGCAGTGCAGGATTTGCCGACCGGCCCCAGGCATCCGCATTCGACGACGCTTTCCATTGAGGAGGAAGCGATCATTGTCGCTTTCCGTCGCCACACATTGCTGCCGCTGGATGACTGCCTGTACGCCCTGCAAGCAACGATCTCACACCTGACGCGATCATCGCTGCATCGGTGTCTGCAACGGCACGGGATCAGCAGGCTGCCCGAGGTGACGGGAGACAAAGAACCAAAGAGGAAGTTCAAAACCTATCCGATCGGCTACTTCCACGTCGATATCGCCGAAGTTCAAACTGCTGAAGGCAAGCTACGCCTGTTCGTGGCAATCGACCGCACCAGCAAGTTCGCTTTTGTCGAGCTTCATCAGAAAGCAGGCAAGATGATTGCCGCGCAGTTCCTGCGGAACCTGATCAAGGCTGTCCCCTATACGATCCATACGGTGCTGACCGACAACGGTATCCAGTTCACCAATCATGCCCACCACAAATATGCCTTCCATCACATATTCGACCGGGTCTGTGACGAGCACGAGATCGAGCACCGGCTCACCAAGATCAAGCACCCCTGGACCAACGGCCAGGTGGAGCGAATGAACCGCACCATCAAAGAGGCCACCGTCAAACGCTATCATTATGACAGCCATGCCCAACTGACGGCCCATCTCAGCGACTTTATCGGCGCTTACAATTTTGGTCGCCGTCTCAAGACCCTGCGGGGCCTCACCCCATATGAATACATCTGCAAAATCTGGGCAACCGAGCCAAACAGGTTTATATTCAATCCGCACCATCAAAGGATGGGACTAAACACCTAG
>NZ_JBJDRM010000029.1:0-1705 GCF_044987515.1 Sphingobium sp. ZW T5_29 | reverse complement strand
AATGTTCGAGCTGATTAGAAAAGACACTATCTCCGCTAGATAGAAATGACACCATTTATAGCAGCAGGGGCTGCGTGGAGCCATCGATACAGCGCAGCGCAGACCCTGCTGATGGCGTAACAGTGGTGGGAAGGGCACGGACCCGCTGCGAAGGCAGCGGGCTCGGTCAGAACCGCTTTAGCGCGCCTTCACGAACTCGAGCGTGCCGCGCGCTCGTAACTCCGCCGAGGTGAGCCGGGGACGACGTTTGAGCTTTGCCCCGCCTGACCGGCGTCCATTGATCTTCACCGGCGCCTCCGGTTCGGGGAACAAATGCGCGGGCTGGTCGCGGCGGGCAGGGGCATAGTTGTTCCGCTGCCGGTGATGCGGCGCGATCGCTTGGATCTCTTTTGCTAGCGCCAGTGCCGCGTCGAGATGCTTGTTATCGACGATGGCAGGTTGATTGATGCGGGGCATCTTGTCGAACAGGCTATAGGGAAGGGAGCGCCCCTCGTGGCGGATCTCGACTGTGCCGTCAGGATATTCACAGACATCCACGCGCTTGCGCGCCAGTTCCTTGCTGATCGGGTTCGGCTCCAAGAGGAACAGCACCTTGTTATAGTGCAGCGTCAGCGCGGCTGTGACCGTCCGCTGTTCGCGCCAGACCATGACGGAGTGCAGATCATCCCGCGGTGCCAGAGGTCGGTGTAGATCGCGACTGTCTGCGGCCGGACGAGCGAAGCGCGCATTGTGCCCAACCATGTAGCTCGGCAGAAAGACGTTCGCTTCTTCGATCGACGAGATACCTTCCAGGCGCATCGCTTTGATCAGGCGATCCTGCAATGTGCCGTTCGCCCGCTCGACCCGGCCTTTGGCTTGGGGTGAGTTGGCGCAAATGATCTCGATGTTCAGCGCATCGAGCGCGCGCCCGAAATGCGTCATGCCATCACCCTTGGCGGTCGCCTTAGGGTTACGAAAGACCGTATGTTTATCGGAATAAAAGGCCACCGGCTTGCCGTGCCGCTCGATATATTCGCCTGTCGCTTCCATGTAGGAAAAGGTGCTTTCGCTCTCGACCATCTTGAGGTGCATCAACTCGCTGGTCGCGTCGTCTATGTAGACGAGCAGCGTGCATCGCGGTCCGCGATCCTCGAACCATTCATGATCCGAGCCGTCGATCTGGATCAGCTCGCCACGACACTCCCGCCGGTGGCGCGGTTGATAAGGGCGAGACCGGCGAGCTGCGCGATCCTGCCACAGACCAGCCTCAATCATCATCTGCCGCAATGTCTCACAGCCCACCGCGATATCGTGGCGATCCGCCAGATACTCACGCGCCAGGGTCGGTCCAAAATCCGCATAATGCTCGCGGAGCAGTGACAGGATCCGCTCGCGAAAGGCATTGCTGTGACGCCGGTTGCTCGGCCGACCACGTTTGCGCGACACCAGGCCTGAAGCGCCTTCAACTCGCAGACGTTCCAGCAACCGGAAAATCTGCCGGCGCTTCAAGCCCAGCAACGTCGCCGCATCCTCAACCCGAAGTTCGCCGCGGTCCACGCGCGACAATGTGTCAAACCGCGAAAGCTCGCCATGGCTCATCGCCACCACCGTCATAAGCGCGTCCTCCCGAACTGCCAGGAGGACCATACCACCGGACTCTGCTAAGGACGCCTGAGGGTGTCATTTCTATCTAGCAGAGGGGTGTCATTTCTATCCGGCGCCTACA
>NZ_JBJDRM010000028.1:0-1961 GCF_044987515.1 Sphingobium sp. ZW T5_29 | reverse complement strand
AGTAGGCATTCGGTGAAGGCCGCGGATCAGGCGGCTTCGCGTTGATCTTCGGCGGCGCGCCAATTCCATGGCAGCAGTTCGTGGAGACGGTTCTGGGGGATGTCGGCGATGCGGCTGAGCACATCGGCAAGCCAGGCCTGCGGATCGATATCGTTGAGCTTTGCCGTGCCGATAAGGCTCAGCATGAAGGCGGTGCGCTGGCCGCCGCGATCTGAACCAGCGAAGAGCCAGGATTTTCTGCCTAGGGCTATGCCCCTGAGCGCCCGCTCCGCCGCGTTGTTCGTCAGGCAGATGCGGCCATCATGGAGGAACGCGGCGAAGGCTGGCCATGCCTTGAGCATGTAATCCATGGCCTCGGCCACATCGCTGTTCTTAGATAGCTTTGACCGGTTGTCCCGCATCCATTCTTCCAGATCGGCAACCAGCGGTGCGCTGAGTTCCTGCCGAAGAGCGAGGCGCTCCTCTGCCGGTCTGCCGTTGATGGCGCGCTCGATGTCGAAGATCGCGTCGATACGACGGACCGCCTCCACCGCCAGCGGCGAGATGACGGCCTTTTTGCGGCGCTTCTTGAGCTGTGCGGCGACATCGGCCAGCTCGAAAAAGTAACGGCGCGCGTGACTCCAGCATAGAGCACGGGTCAGCGGCGCCGGGAGGCGATCGCCATGGAACAACGCATTGTAGCCCGCATATGCGTCAGCCTGGAGGATGCCTCTCCAACTGCGCAGATGGCCCACAGGATGTTCGCCCCGCCGGTCGCGGGAATAATGGAAGATCGCTGCTGGCGGCGCGGGCCCGCCAAAAGGTCGGTCATCCCGGACATAGGTCCAGATCCGGCCCGTATCGGTCTTGGTCTTGGCCAGCACCGGCACCGTCGTATCATCGCCATGCAGCCGCTCCGCGGCCCGGACATGTGCCTCGATCAGCAGGTAGAGCGGCATCAGCGCGGCGGTGCAGGCGCCGACCTGATCGGCCAGGGTCGAAAGGCTCAGGTCCACGCCTTCCCGGGCATAGCGATCGCGCTGGCGGTTGAGCGGCTGATGCGCGCCGAACTTCTCGAACAGCAGCATCGCCAGGAAGCTGGGGCCAAAGAGTCCGCGCGGCGTGACGTGGAACGGCGCCGGCGGTTGGGTGATCTTCTCGCAATCGCGGCAGGAGAACTTCTCCCGCACGGTCTGAACCACCTTCCACTGGCGCGGCACGACCTCAAGTGTCTCGGTAATATCCTCACCCAGCTTGCACAGCCGATCCGAGCCGCAGCAGGGGCACGCATCGGGCGCGGCGATGACGACGCGTTCGCGTGGCAGATGCTCAGGCAAGGGCTTGCGGGCGGGCCGCTTGCGTTCAAACGGTGCGACGTTGGTCTTCGCCGCTGCCAGGGCAGCCAGAAGCTCATCTTCGCTGGCAGCGGTCTCGCACTCCTCGAAGGTCAGTTCCATCTGGTCGAGCAGATGGCGCGTGCGCTCGGAGCGCTGACCAAAAAGGGTGCGACGCATCTTCTCATTCTGTAGCTCGAGAAGGGCGTTGCGGGCTTCCAGGTCAGCGTTGATCGCCTTGATGCGGGCGACTTCAGCGGCGACAGCCTCGGCAGCGGCAAGCCGCTCGCGAAGGCTGTCGATCTCTGCTTGCGCTTCGGTCCCCATGGCCAAGGACATAGCCGAAAAGCACCGAAATCCCTAGCTTCTTAGGTCATGCCGGGGCTTTTATCCGGCCAATGTCGGACGCCAGGTGGTCTGTGGATTACGCCAGTCGATCGCCTCCAACATGCAGGCCATCTGCGAGGGGGAGATGGCAATCACGCCGTCCACTGCAGAGGGCCAGATGTACTTCCCACGCTCGAGGCGCTTGGCATAAAGCGACATGCCCACGCCGTCGTGCCAAATGATCTTGCAGAGGTCGCCGCGCCGTCCCCTGAAAATGTAAAGATCGCCCGCGAAGGGGTCGCGGCCAAAACTCTGCTGCAC
>NZ_JBJDRM010000027.1:0-3624 GCF_044987515.1 Sphingobium sp. ZW T5_29 | reverse complement strand
AGGCTTTGCCGGGATCGACAATCCGATCTATTATAACGCCAACACCCAGATGCTGTTCGGCGACGCCAAGGACATGGTCGGATCCATCGCCAAGGAACTGAGCGGCGGCGGGTCGGGCCTGCACTGAGTAGCGCGATATCAGCTGCCGATGGTCGCCAGCTGGTTGCCCAACCGTTCCGCTTCCGCGGGATCATGGGTAACGTAGAGCATCGGCAGCTTCAGTTCATCCCGGATACGCAGGATCGCGTCGATGATCTCGCTACGGCGGGCTGGATCGATCGACGCGAGGGGCTCGTCCAACAGCAGCGCCCGTGCCCCGGACAATAGCGCGCGGCCCAAGGCGACGCGTTGCGCTTCTCCGCCCGACAAGGACCGCGGCCAGCGGTCGAGCAGCGGTGCGATGCCCAGGAAGGCAACGACTTCGTCCAGGGTCATCCAGCATTCTTCCGACGCGGCGAGGCGGTAGCCGTAGAGCAGGTTCGCCCGCACGCGCAGGTGGGGAAAGAGCCGTCCGTCCTGAAAGACATAGCCCAGGCGGCGGCGGTGCGTGGGCAGGTTCGCGCCCTTTGCCGCATCGAACAGCGTATCGCCATTGACGGCGACATGCCCGCGATCAGGCGTCAACAGACCGGCGACCATGTTGAGAACGGAAGTCTTGCCAGCGCCCGACACGCCGCGCAGCACGGTAAGGCCGCCGGGCACGACGAAGCGCGCTTCGATGATCCGGTCGCCCAGTGTCTTGCTGACATCTACATCAAAGGACATGGCCGCTCCGCCCTGCGCGTTGGCGTTGGCTGAGCGCTTCCGATGCGACCAGCGCGCCCAGCGACAGGGCGACGGAGATCAGCGCCAGCCGCCACACGGTCGCGTCGCTGCCCGGCACTTGCAAGGCGCTGTAGATTGCGAGCGAGAGCGTTTGTGTTTCGCCTGGAATATTGGACACGAAGGTGATCGTTGCGCCGAATTCGCCGATGGAGCGGGCAAATCCGAGGATGAAAGCTGTAACTACGCCTGGAAGCGACAGGGGCAGGGTGATGGTCAGGAAGCAGCGGCCAGGGCTGGCGCCCAGGGTGCGGGCCGCGTCCTCCACCCGGCGGTCCACGGATTCGATCGACAGGCGCATGGCGCGCACCATCAGCGGTAGCGCCATGATGGCGGACGCGACCGCAGCGCCGGTCCAGCGGAACATGACGCTGACGCCCAACCAGCGATCCAGCAGCGCCCCGACTGGCCCCGCAGGGCCAAGCGCCAGCAGTAATAGCCAGCCGATCACGACGGGCGGCAGGACGAGCGGCAGGTGGACTGCCGCGTCCAGCAGGAGTTTCCCCGGAAAACGCCCGCGTGCCAGCAGCCAGGCAAGGGCAAAGGCGAACGGCAGGGTGATGATGACCGCCGCCAGGCTGACCTTCAGCGACAGCCGCACAATTTCCCAATCTGCGAGGCTCAGCATCATGGCCCGATCACTTCACGCCGAAGCCGTAGCGGCGGAAAATTGCCTTGCCGCGTGCCGAGAGAAGGAAGCGGCGGAAGCCGTCGGCGTCCGGGTGGGTCGATCGCGCCAGAATGGACAGCGGATAGGTGATCGGCGGATGGCTGGTCGCCGGAAAGACCCCTGCGATACGGACGGCGGGAGCGGCGCGGGCGTCCGTTGCGTAGACGATGCCGTAGGGCGCCTGTCGCCGTTCCACCATGGCGAGTGCGGCGCGGACATTTTCCGCCGCAGCGATGCGTCGTGCGACCGATGGCCATACGCCCAACGCCGTAAGGGCAGCCTTCCCATATTTTCCGGCAGGTACGCTGTCGGGATTGGCCATGGCGAGCCGCCCCTTGCCCAAGGCCCGCCCCAACGGGAAACCCCGCCCGATGATTATCCGGCGGCCCGTGCCTGCAGGCGCGACCAGCACCAAGCGGTTGGTCAGAAAACCGGTTTGCATCCCGCGACGCAGCAGCCCTTGCGACGCGATGACGTTCATCCAGTCCTGATCGGCTGAAAAAAAGAGGTCGGCGGGCGCTCCCGCGGCGATCTGGCGGGCAAGGGCAGACGATCCGGCAAAGGACAAGACTGGACGGTCATGCCCCATCGCCGACCATGCGTCAGCCGCCGCGCCGAGCGATTCCTGAAGGCTGGCCGCAGCAAGCACGAGCGGCCCTTTCGCGCGCGCGGACGTAGGTGCTACGGAGACGACGATGAGCAGCAGGACGAACAGGTGAAAGCACCGGCGCAATGACGATCCCCTTGGCGATATGCAGGATCATATACAGCGCTGATCCCGGCAGGCGACCGCTAATTCGCCGATCCGCACTTCCCGGCCGTGCGCAGTGTGCGGCGGCTATTCAGCGGATGCGGCTGCGCTGTGCCGCCAGCGCTGCGCCGGACAGGGCGGCACGATCACGCGCTGGCTTGCCCTTGCGCAACCTCTTGCGATCCTTTTCCGGCGGATCGACGCGGCGAACCCGGACGGGCGCGTGCCCTTGCGTCCTGATGCCCAGCAGTTCGGCGGCGCCGCGCGAAAGATCGATGATGCGGCCCTGGGCAAATGGCCCGCGATCATTGACACGCACCAATGCGGTCCGCCCGGTGTCCAGATTCGTGACCTCAACATAAGAGGGCAAAGGCAGGGTCTTATGCGCGGCGCTGATCCATTTGGGGCGAAACTTTTCTCCACGCGCCGTCCGATTCCCGGATTCCGAACCGTACCAGCTGGCGGTGCCAACTTCATCATAAGCAGGCTGGTCGGCGGGGACATAGGTCACGCCTTTGACACGGTAGGGCGGGCCGATCCGCACCGGGCTGTCGGTTACCGGCTGGTAAGAGGCGCAGCCCGCGACGAGAAGGCCAAGGACGACGGGGACGAAACGATGAACGAAGATCATGGCCCGCCATAACGCGTTCCCATCGGACAACTCAAGGCAGACAGCGACGGGTCGATAGTTCCATATTCTTAGAGGATTTCATGGGGGTAGCCCATGTTTCCGTCCGTCGCCCTTAAGGAGGACGGCGCCGCTCCAAATGGCAGGCCGACCAGCATTAAGCGCAAATGCCGATCCGCCGCGGGTCGAATAGAATATCGTTCAGTCGTTGGCGTTCGGGGCACCAGCGGCGTCGCTGACCCCCCCAGGTCATGCGAAGGGTCCGGCTGCCCCGCCAAATTGCGCACGGCCATACAGTCGGACCCATTTGACCAGATGCCGCCGCCTTCAGCCCTGCTGACGCTGTTGCCGCTCCTGATCAGCGGCGTCGATGGCCTTAATAAGGTCATCGAACGCCCCGTCCCGAGGTATGGGAAAAAGGCGCGAAAAATTATTCCCCAGTCGACGAATATCGTTCTGAGTCAAAAGTCCTACCGCCACAATATCTTCACGGGTGTCCATCGGCGACCTCTCCTGAAAGGAGAAACGACGCAGGCAGGATCTGGTGCCAAGCAGTTGCAGTTCCGACGAAAAAAGACCTGGTCGGAAATGTATTTAACATAATCCTTATTATCGATCATTTTGCGTGTAGGCGCCGGATAGAAATGACACCCCTCTGCTAGATAGAAATGACACCCTCAGGCGTCCTTAGCAGAGTCCGGTGGTATGGTCCTCCTGGCAGTTCGGGAGGACGCGCTTATGACGGTGGTGGCG
>NZ_JBJDRM010000026.1:2500-5541 GCF_044987515.1 Sphingobium sp. ZW T5_29 | reverse complement strand
AAAGCGCAAGCTTCAATGCCTGGCGACGCCCTACTCTTCCGGGGCTTGAGCCACAGTACCATCGGCGCAGTCTGGTTTCACGGCCGAGTTCGGGATGGGATCGGGTGGGTCACAGACGCTATGGTCACCAAGCAATGAAGCTTGCGCTTTGGGTTTTAATCGATGTTTTTTCCGTGCAAATTCTTTTGTCTGGCGTTGTTCATCACCACATCGCTGACGCCATGCTGTTGCCAGCACTGTCATTGATGGTGGGACTCCATGGTTCGTGAGAACCATTTAAGCGCGAAAAGAGCAATTAGGACCGGTTAGCTCCATATGTTACCACACTTCTACATCCGGCCTATCAACGTCGTGGTCTACGACGGCTCGATGAAATCTTATCTTGAGGGAGGCTTCCCGCTTAGATGCTTTCAGCGGTTATCCCGTCCATACATAGCTACCCTGCTGCGCCCTTGGCAGGACGACAGGTACACCAGAGGTATGTTCAACCCGGTCCTCTCGTACTAGGGTCAACTCCTCTCAAATTTCGACGCCCACGGCAGATAGGGACCAAACTGTCTCGCGACGTTCTGAACCCAGCTCACGTACCACTTTAATTGGCGAACAGCCAAACCCTTGGGACCTGCTCCAGCCCCAGGATGTGATGAGCCGACATCGAGGTGCCAAACGATTCCGTCGATATGAGCTCTTGGGAATCATCAGCCTGTTATCCCCGGCGTACCTTTTATCCGTTGAGCGATGGCCCTTCCACGAGGGACCACCGGATCACTATGACCGACTTTCGTCTCTGCTCGACTTGTCAGTCTCGCAGTCAGGCGGGCTTATGCCATTGCACTCTAACAGACGGTTTCCAACCGTCCTGAGCCCACCATCGCGCGCCTCCGTTACTCTTTAGGAGGCGACCGCCCCAGTCAAACTACCCACCACAGAGGGTCCCTGTACCGGATAACGGTACGAGGTTAGACATCAGAAAACAGCAGGGTGGTATTTCACCTATGGCTCCACGACAACTGGCGTCATCGCTTCAAAGCCTCCCACCTATGCTACACAGCTCTTTCCTAATGCCACTCTGAAGTTGCAGTAAAGGTGCACGGGGTCTTTCCGTCTAACCGCGGGTACTCCGCATCTTCACGGAGAATTCAATTTCGCTGAGCATATCCTGGAGACAGTGGGGAAGTCGTTACGCCATTCGTGCAGGTCGGAACTTACCCGACAAGGAATTTCGCTACCTTAGGACCGTTATAGTTACGGCCGCCGTTTACCTGGGCTTCAATTCAGAGCTTGCACTCCTCCTCTTAACCTTCAGGCACCGGGCAGGCGTCAGGCCCTATACGTCGTCTTGAAGCCGACTTAGCAGAGCCCTGTGTTTTTGCTAAACAGTCGCTACCCCCTGGCCTGTGCCCCCCACAAAAAGTTGCCTTCATGTGGGGCCTCCTTCTTCCGAAGGTACGGAGGCAATTTGCCGAGTTCCTTCAGGATACTTCTCTCAAACGCCTTGGTATACTCTACCATTCCACCTGTGTCGGTTTAGGGTACGGTCTATACGGAGGGGCTATTTCCTGGGACAACTTCCCTGCCTGGACCAATCCAATAAGGCCAGACAAGTTACGCCATCCGTCACACACCTCCAGGCCCACGAATATTAACGTGGTTCCCATCGACTACCCCCTTCGGGCTCGTCTTAGGGGCCGGCTTACCCTGCTCAGATTAGCTTTAAGCAGGAACCCTTGGAATTTCGGCGACAGTGCATCTCACACTGTTAATCGCTACTCATGTCTGCATTCGCACTTCCGATACCTCCACGACCCATTACCAGATCGCTTCAACGGCCTACGGAACGCTCCGCTACCGCGTGATCGTAAACGATCACACCCTAAGCTTCGGTGCATCACTTTAGCCCCGTTACATCTTCGCCGCAGAATCTCTTAATTAGACCAGTGAGCTGTTACGCTTTCTTTAAAGGATGGCTGCTTCTAAGCCAACCTCCTGGTTGTTTTGGAAATTCCACATGCTTTCCCACTTAGTGATGACTTGGGGACCTTAGCTGTAGGTTAGGGCTGTTTCCCTTTTGACGACGGACCTTAGCACCCGCCGTCTGTCTGCCGAACTAGACTCGTTGGTATTCGGAGTTTGGTTAGTGTTGGTAGATCTCGCGACCCCCGCAACCATCCAGTGCTCTACCCCCAACGGCAATCATTCGACGCTCTACCTCAATAGATTTCGCGGAGAACCAGCTATTTCCCGGCTTGATTGGCCTTTCACCCCTAAGCACAACTCATCCGACAATTTTTCAACATTGAACGGTTCGGTCCTCCAGTGCGTGTTACCGCACCTTCAACCTGGTCATGCATAGATCGCCGGGTTTCGGGTCTAATGCATCATACTCAAATCGCCCTATTCAGACTCGCTTTCGCTGCGCCTACACCTAACGGCTTAAGCTTGCATGATACACTAAGTCACAGACCCATTATGCAAGAGGTACGCGGTCAGGTCTCAAGGACCCTCCCACTGCTTGTAGGCATCCGGTTTCAGGTACTGTTTCACTCCCCTCATCGGGGTGCTTTTCACCTTTCCCTCACGGTACTGGTTCGCTATCGGTCATGTACGAGTATTTAGGCTTGGAGGGTGGTCCCCCCATGTTCAGACAGGGTTTCACGTGCCCCGCCCTACTCAAGTCCGGTTTCCTCATTTTCGCATACGGGACTATCACCCGCTATGGTCAAACTTTCCAGATTGTTCTGCTAATTTAGAAACCGGCACTGGCCTGGTCCGCGTTCGCTCGCCACTACTAACGGAATCTCGGTTGATGTCTTTTCCTCCGGGTACTGAGATGTTTCAGTTCCCCGGGTTCGCTTCACCAAAGCCTATTTTATTCAGCTTAGTGATACCTCAACCATTTAACCGCCAATCTGACGTTCCATCCGAAGATTTTGGTCAGACCAGAGATTAAATGGTGAAGGTGGGTTTACCCATTCGGAAATCGCGGGATCAAAGCTTGCTCACAGCTCCCCCACGCTTATCGCAGCGTGCCACGTCCTTCA
>NZ_JBJDRM010000025.1:0-5868 GCF_044987515.1 Sphingobium sp. ZW T5_29 | reverse complement strand
CGCCTCCGCAGCAGGGGCATTCCTTCTCTTCTGGAAGGATCACCTCCTCGATGCGGGTCAGGTGCGCCGGCAGCGACCCCCTTGCTGTCCCGCTTTCCCTTCGCGCCCGTTCCTTCTTCTGGCCTGCTGCCTGCTCACCAAGCGCCTCCAGTTCAGCACGGGCGACGTCGAGATCATCGAAGGCAAGCGCCAACTGATCTTCGCTCAGCTTTTCCGAGCGTTTCCCGAATGTC
Organism: Sphingobium sp. ZW T5_29; assembly: GCF_044987515.1. Taxonomy (NCBI): domain Bacteria; kingdom Pseudomonadati; phylum Pseudomonadota; class Alphaproteobacteria; order Sphingomonadales; family Sphingobiaceae; genus Sphingobium; species Sphingobium sp. ZW T5_29. The sequence goes on along the minus strand of NZ_JBJDRM010000025.1, from coordinate 5,635 downwards.
GTGCGGGTGATCTGGTCGATGATATGCTGCATCCGAGCTTCACGCTCGAGGCCGGCCAGGACCATCGCCTTGAGGATGGCGACGTCGTCAGGAAGGTCGGCAACCGTGGCGGGCATGCTCCATTTCTGGCAGTTTTCGGGCGACCCGCAATGGCATTTCGATCAGGGGAATCAGGCGTGCGACCTATCGCGTCGTCACCGGAACCTGAGTGCGCGGCGTGTGCATTTTCGACCATTGCAGCCCTTCGAACAAGGCCGACGCCTGCGATGCCGACAGCCTCATCACGCCATCCTGCGCCCGTGGCCAATGAAAGCCCCCGGTCTGCAAGACCTTGCTCACGAGCACCAGGCCAGTGCCGTCCCAGACCAGGAGCTTGATCCTGTTCGCCCGCTTGGAGCGAAAGACGAAGACCACCCCCGAGAAAGGCTTGAGTCCAAGTTCATGCTCGACGAGCGCCGCCAGGCTGACGGCGCCTTTCCTGAAGTCGACCGGCTTTGTCGCCACCATCACCTTGAGTGGCCCTGGCGGGATGATCATTCCGACCGGCTTACAGCGGCGAGCACCCGGCCGATATGATCCTCGCTCGCGCCCGACGGCACATGGATCGCAAAGGCGGCAATGCGGATCACGATCTCATCGCCTCCACCATCGGCAGTGCCGGTGCCGCTCGCATCTTCAATTACCGCAGGGACAAAGCCCAGCTTCTTGCTGGTCAGGCGCTTGCCCGGAATGCTGTCATGCCGCCAGGCGTAGAGCTGCTGTGGCAGCAGTCCATGCGTTCGCGCAATTTGTGCGATGTTCGCGCCGGGTTCAAAACTCGACGCGATGATCCGTGCCTTGGCCTCGGCCGACCAGCGGCGCCGCATCGGCCCTGCTGGAATGACGTCCATACGCGAGGGTCGCTGACCCTCCTGCCTTTCGAAACCTGTTTCGAATGTTCTTACATCATCAGCCACTACGATACCCCTCGGATGAGGGGCAAAGCATAGCCAGATCAGCGCCTACGAAAATGTGGGGAGGTTTTTGCGCTTACACGACATCGATACGGAGGAGGAAATCATCGAGGGGAACGAGCGCACGGTCTACCTGCGGGTGGCAACGCTCCTCTATGTCCGGACCCACAATATGGTGCGGACGGTCACCATCGATCCCGAGGAACTTCAGGTAGCCTTCGACTCGGATGATCGATCGTGAGGCGACCGTTCACTCATCCAGTTTCCAAGGTTCCGCGATGGGCGAATTGCGGATGGTTCGCTTCAAACCGCGCGACTGGCAGCTTCCGTGAGTAGCGGACCTTCGCCCGAGATTAAGTGGACGACTGACCTTGGTCGGCACCTGTCACAGCGGCGTTATGGAAACGTGTTTCCAGATCCCTGATGCCAAAGAAACCGTTCAAAAGCAGAGCCTTTGGCACCCGCCATCACTGGTCCCCACCACCCCATCCCGTTATCGAAGCTCCAGCACAATCAGCCGGCCCGGAGTTGATCGCCGCCCGCCGCGCCTCCGGCCCGCTGCCCGCAGCAGGAGCCCGAGAGTGGCCCTCCCCACCGGCCTATACAAGATCGCCTCACCTCCACTTACGGCGTGGACTATGCGCTGGCGCGACGCGTCCAGCGAGTACGGGCTGCCTAAGACCCTGTACCCCAACTATTCCTTAGCAGCGACCTCTTGTTTGACGAAGGAAGCATGCGCGCGGTCCAGCGCAACGATATTGTCGCGCGTCCACGCGCAGATCACGCTCGCCGCTGAAAGGAAACTGCCGCCTAATTCGGTCAGTCGGTATTCGACGCTGGGTGGCTTAGTATTTATTACCTCGCGTCCCACCATCCCGAAACTTTCAAGCCTGCGCAACGTCTGGCTCAGCATCTTGGCGCTGATTGGCTCTGCCTGTCGTCTCAGCTCAGAAAATCGCATCCTTTCGCCGCCGAGCCGATAAGTGACGAGCAACGTCCATTTGTCGCCGACCAAATCCATAACTTCGAGCGTGCGGGGGTGATAACCCGGCGTTTCTATAGTTTCCATGGGAAACCACATAACAAATCGGTGCCTGATTGCCAACTGAAATCACCGTTGGTAGCGAAACGGCAAGATCGCAAAAAAGGAGAGGTTATGATCGATTTTCGTACCAAGACCGTGCTCGTCACGGGTGGCGGTGACGGCATCGGGCGCGGCATCGTAGAAGGCTTCGCGGCAGCCGGGGCCAGCATAGTCGTTGCCGAGATTGACCCGGTTCGCGCCGACGCTGTCAGGGATGCGCTGGACGCCGCAGGTGCTGAAAATCTGGTCGTCGTTGCGGACGTTCGTGATCGCTCAGCCGTCGACACCTTGTTCCAGGCGATCGAAAAGCGTTTCGGCAGCCTCGATGTCCTTGTAAATAATGTCGGCGATTTTCTCGGCATCGCCAAGCCATTCGAGCATTACACTGACGATGATTTCGATGCGCTTTATGCTATCAACCTGCGATCGTTATTCCTCGTTTCTCGCGCGGCGATTCCCATCTTAAATGATGGGGGCAGTATAATCTCCGTCTCTTCCATAGAGGCTTTTCGTGGGATACCGATGACGTCGGTCTATTCGGCGTTTAAGCACGCAATCACTGGCTTTACTCGCAGCGTAGCGCTTGAACTTGCCCCGCGTGGGATACGCGTCAACGCAATTGCGCCAGAGACTACCGAGACGCCCCAGGTACCGGTGAGCGCAATGATCGCGGAGGAGCATCGCGCTCACACCGAGCGCTGGATCCCGCTGGGGCGCTTTGGTCGTCCGTCCGACGCGGCAGGGGCGGCGCTGTTTCTTGCTTCCGATCTTGCCAGCTGGGTCACGGGGACCAGCATCAATCTGGACGGCGGCGCGCTGGCCGCAGGCGGTTGGTATCGTGATCCAAACAACCTGTGGACCAATTTGCCGGTCGTAACTGGCAATGGCTTTAATTTTTGAAACCCTAATCAGCGGACAGAGGAATATTGGATGAAGATACTTGTTGTCGGTGGCACCGGCATGATCGGCGGTCACGCCGCCCTACATCTGCAATCGCTTGGCCATGACGTGTCAATTGCTGGTCGCAATCCCGCTCAGTCGAAGGTGCAACTCGCGCGCCTGCCGTTCATCCAGGGCGACTATATTGCTGGGTCATTCACGCCTGAACAGTTGGCGCCGTTCGACGCTATCATCTTTGCGGCAGGACATGACGTCCGCCATATCCCCGAGGGCGGCAGCTATGACGAACATGTCGTGAAATCCAATGCGCACGGCGTGCCAGCATTTGCAGCTCTAGCGAAAGCCGCAGGGGTGAAGCACTTCATCCATGTCGGCAGCTTCTATCCGCATATCATGCCTGAAGCCGTCGAAACCAACGCCTATATCGGGGCGCGCAAGGCCGCGACAGACGGTATCGCGAAACTGGCCGACGACAGTTTTCATGTCGTCAGCGTGGACGCGCCTTTCGTGGTGGGCACTGTTCCCGGCATGAGCATTCCCATGTTCGAATATTATACGAGCTACGCCCAAGGTTTTGTGGAAATCCCCCCCTTCGGCCCGGCAGGCGGGAGTGTCTTTATTTCCTGCCAGTCGCTGTCGGAAGCGATCACAGGAGCGCTTGAGCGCGGCGAGAATGGCAAGGCCTATCTCGTAGGCGATGAGAGCCTCAGCTTTGCAGACTATTTTAAGCTGTTCTTCCGGGCCGCTGGGAACGATGTCGAGGTGCCCTCTCTCGATCAGGAACACCCCATGCTTCCCGATTCCGCCATTCTGACGGGTCGTGGCAGGGTGGTGAGCTACGAGCCGGATGCCGAGGAAGCGAAAACGCTGGCCTATCGCCGGAACGATATCAAGCGCGCCGTCGAGGAAATCGTCGCCCAATATCGCAGTGCTGCCTAATGTCGCCTGCTGACCGTGAAGCCGCCGCCGATATTTATCGGCTGGCGTGCCTTTATGCGAGAGCCATGGACCGGAACGAGCCCGAGCTTCTCAATCAGGTGATGACGGATGACATGTTGCTACAGGGCCCCGGAATGCGGATTGCCGGCCTGAACGATCAGAAGAAGAGTCCCCCCTTATTGCGGGAGATGTTCCTGATGACCCAGCACCTAGTGCATAATCAAACACTGGCATTCAACGGCGACGAGGCGGTCGGAGAAACCTATTGCACCGCCACCCATATCCGCCGTCCTGACGACAAGGGTCAGCATGTCGCTCTGACCTGGGCGGTGCGCTACCAGGACCGCTATGTTCGCCACTCAGACGGATGGCGTATAGCGGCCCGAGAACTGATCGTGGACTGGACCGAAGAAAAGCCCGTCAAGCTGGGAGTATCATATTGAGCAACGTTCTAGAAGGACAGGCCGCACTGGTTACCGGGGGCGGCGGCGGCATAGGCTCAGCTAGCGCTACCGCTTTAGCGAGGGATGGTGCGGCCGTGGTCATCATGGGCCGGGGCCGCGACAATCTGGAAGCGGCCAAGGCCCGGATCGTAGAGGCGGTACCGGGCGCTCAGATTGAGATCGCTGTCGGTGATGTTCTATCCACTGACGATATGCAGGGCGCGCTGCTACAAGCGCGGGCCTTGACAGGCCGTCTCGATATTCTGGTGCCGACCGTCGGTGGTGGCGGCTTCGGTATGCTCTTCACCAAGAGCGTTGAGGATTTTCGCGCAGAGATGGACTATAATGTCACTACCGCCTTCATCGCCGTGCGTTATGGCGCACCTATGATGACCGCTGGGGGGGCCATCGTCTGCATCTCGTCGACAGCCGCAACGATGCCGTTTCCTGCTCTCGCCACCTACTGTGCATCCAAGGCAGCATTAGAAGCGCTGGTACGCACGGCGGCCGACGAACTTGCGCCAATGAAAATTCGCGTAAATGCGGTGCGACCAGGCCTGACGCGCAGCCAGTCCACCGGGGATATGTTCGCCGACAAATCAACGATCGACCGCTTCCTCAAGGAAATTCCGCTCGGTCGCACGGGCGAGACAACTGATATTGGCGCAGCGGTCCGCTACTTGGCCGGGCCCGAATCGTCGTGGGTGACCGGTCAGAGCTTCGCAGTCGATGGTGGGCAAGAGCTCAGAAAGAATCCAAGTCTGACATCTTGAGCCAGCCTAACGGCAGAGTTACATCCGACAAGGGGGCCGTTTCCATCTTCACATCGGTGGTGAAGCCGCCCGCCTTGTCGAGCCGGTGCGTCACCGCTGAGATCAGCCACGTGGCCGCGTCGATTTCATCCTTATAGGCGCGCGGGCTTCGGGGATGGCGCCGGCGCGGCCCAGCGCAAATTTCATGTCCTACTGGCCGGTGCCCGCTTGAGCCAATCGCGCTCGGCAATACTCGTCCCGGCTTTCCAAGCGTAGGCATTCGGTGAGGGCCGCCTTGCGGTGATCGGCTGATATTTCGAGATGGTACCGGTGCAAGCGCCGGTGTTTGCACCGATACTAAGGACGGTGCGATGAGCCAGATCACAGTAATTTCGGTGCCGGAGCGGCGCCGGGTGTGGAGCGACGAACAGAAGCGAGAGCTGGTCGCGGCAGTCTCGGCCCCCGGCGCGAACGTGGCGGAGATTGCCCGCCGTGCGGATCTTCGGCCGAACCAGATCTACAGATGGCGGCGGGAGATGGGGCAGGCAGTGCACGGCTTTGCAG
>NZ_JBJDRM010000024.1:0-9277 GCF_044987515.1 Sphingobium sp. ZW T5_29 | reverse complement strand
CGAGGCGCTTGGCATAAAGCGACATGCCCACGCCGTCGTGCCAAATGATCTTGCAGAGGTCGCCGCGCCGTCCCCTGAAAATGTAAAGATCGCCCGCGAAGGGGTCGCGGCCAAAACTCTGCTGCACTTGGAGGGCCAGGCTGCGCATGCCGCGCCGCATATCGGTGTGCCCCGTCGCGATCCATATCCGAACGCCGGATGGGACTGGGATCACGGCTTGACCGACCGCAGCACTGCCGACACCAGCCCAGGTGATGCGCCAGCGGGAATGCGCACGATCGCCCGCTCAAACTCTACGGTAATGGCCGAACCCATGGCCGGCATCGGATCGGGTTGCACCTGCACCTCTGCAAAGCCGTGCACTGCCTGCCCCATCTCCCGCCGCCATCTGTAGATCTGGTTCGGCCGAAGATCCGCACGGCGGGCAATCTCCGCCACGTTCGCGCCGGGGGCCGAGACTGCCGCGACCAGCTCGCGCTTCTGCTGGTCGGTCCATACCCGCCGCCGCTCCGGCCCCGAAATTACTGTGATTTGGCTCATCGCACCGTCCTTAGTATCGGTGCAAACACCGGCGCTTGCACCGGTGCCATCTCAAAATATCAGCCAATCACCGCAAGGCGGCCCTCACCGAATGCCTACCTGGGACACGGATCGGCTTATATTTCAGTGCCAAGCTCGACAGCGATGCGACGGCGCGGCGCATAATGTGGAATGGGACGCGCGCTGTGCGACAGAAAATAGCGGGAAGGGTGCACTCAATCAAGATAGTCGAGTTTGTGATTGCGCTGGGTTAGGCTCAATACGCGTGAGACCTAGCAAATTTACATGACTGTCATGATCCGGGTGTTTCTCAACCCAGAGGTTGTCGCCGAAACCGGCCATCCAACCGCCTTTCTTGTTTTGTAATAAGTAGCGCCCTCGGTACACCTCGTAGTGGACGCGCCACATGGCTGCACGATTAGTCCGATCTTCCTTCCGCCATTTAGATTTCACTGTCAGGGAGGCTAGAATTAGCTGGTCATTTTTAATAGCTAGGCAGTGCGCTTCACTTCCCTGGCACAAGAAGGCCCAGAAATCTTCGTCGATCGCGCGGATCATCCAACGAGTCCCGGTTCGCCATTCCGAGATATGATCATAGGATGTGCTCGTTACACAGCCTGTCTCTTGACTGCCATCCAACGCGCGAGGCGAGGCACTATCGAGTCCAAAAGAGATCGTGATCAATGAGGCGTCTTTAAACACGATCTCCTGATTGTCGTCCGAACTTGATATGATAGTTCGCCCATCTGACACGCCGGCCTCTCCCCTTTGGTCAGGTTAGCACGGCGACAACCTCAGTAAACCCCTCAAGAACTGCGGCCCCAGCCGCGCCAGCTGCGGCCGCCCGTAACCACATAGCACGTGCAATCCCTTGGAAAAACTGGGGCTCGTGATTGACTTGGGGAGAAGGTTGCACCCACGGCTCTGCGCGCATTCGGGGGGCTTTTGATCTAGGTGTCGCAACGGTCACGGTAGAAGATGCTGATGGTATGGGGGCGGCAATCTGATCAGGCGTAGCGCCTGCAACGGGCGCATCAGTTCCGGGGATAGGAGAGATAGCCAACTCCGTTTTGGCGTCGGTAGCTGCTGTCGATGCCGCCGCCGCATCAATGCCGATAAGATCCTGTGCCGACGTTTCATTCAACTCAGGATGTATCGCCGAGCGAAGTGGCAGTGCTTTAACAAACTCCGCATCCTCAATGAACAGATTACGACGCGCCCCAGCTTTCCTGATCGTTCGGGTCACAAAAAGTGGATCTGGAACCTTCCAGCCCCTTCCGTAGAATCGCTCCAGAAATATCTGGGGCTGGCGGAGAAGCATCACTGTGTGCCCCATATATTGCATCGGTTGAAGCGGAAACAGGTCACCGTATTCTGCGGGGAAACAGGTATAACAGGATGTATTGAAATCTCCTTCAGCGTCAAACCAGGCAGGCGCTATATCGACTACAGCCGAACCATCCCGCACATGGATATGACCGGTGGGGCTGAACGTGCATTTTAGGCCTGAACGTTGTAAGCCTTCCGTTATTACGAAACGCTCAATCGAGACCTCTTCGGGGGTCCGATAAGCAGATAGGTAACAGCAATCAAAATCATCATCAGTTTCAATGATCTTCCCATCGCGAACAAGTCCCAATAGCGTGCCATGAACCGCGAACACTTCATATGAGGATATTTCTTTAACTGATCGTCGAATTTTGTCGTAAAGACCTACAATGTTACGGCAATTATCTTCATTCGCAAAAATCCTACCTTTAACAAATCCCTTCTTGTCTACAAATTTGCTATCAGATACAGCCTTGACGAGGTTCGTTGGTCTTTTGTATCGTTCCGGATTCTGAACATCGAGATCAGAATCGCTGAAGGTATAAGCCATTGATCCGCTCTGGTGGCGAAGTATGCCACTCTTAGTAATAACGGACATGGTAGAGCCAATTTCTATCCTGTTCTCTAGAAGCATGTGCAAGATGGTCTTGTACCTGTTTTTCTTGCCAATGGCCAAGAGCAAGTCATCTACGAAGATGAAGAACATTTCATCGAGTGCACTCTCTGCCCTCACAATAAAATCTTCGAACTTCGCTCCAGGGCCCCGATCACGATAGAAGAAGCGCCACGCACCCTCCTCTTGGACACAACACGATGCCATTCGCAGTTCAGTTAGGTCGGCAAAGCCCATCTTCGCTGCCCGAAGGGCGTTGAAAGCCACCTTGCGACGGGTCTCTGTGTCGTCCGCATCGAGGTTGAAGCAGAAAACATCTGCAAGATGAGACGGGATTTCTGATGGCTCGACTGGATTCGCGTCGAGAATCTCATTTACACTTGGCAGATTCATATTTTCCCTCAGTCGGCGGCTTCTTCCTTGGCCCAGCAAAGACACCCCGCCTGCCCTTCTATGGGCGCAGGTCGCTATTGTGAACATTACATTTTTGTGTCAATCGACGTGCCAGTTTTTTTGCGCGCGCGCCGCTCACCGCTGAGGGAACAAATGAAGGACGTCATCATTCTTGGGGCCGGAGTGGGGAGCCGCCTACGGCCTCTCACAGATTCTATTCCGAAACTTCTTGTTGAGGTGTCGGGAAAAACCATTTTGGGCCGGGCTCTCGAGGTTCTGTTGCCCAGCCCTGAAGTACGTTCAGTTACGATCGTTGTTGGATATCGAGGCGATCAGATTGAATCCGCCGTGCGCGATCTGTCATCAAAAATTCGTATAGTGCGAAATCACTCCTACGAACAAACGAACAATATGCATTCGCTTTATCTCGCGTTGGCTACCCTCGACATGAAGCATGACGTCGTAATCATGAATGGTGACTGCGTTTACGACCCGAGTGTGCTGACCGCCGCGATCAGCGGTGAAGGCGATGCGATCTTCGCTGACGGTGCTTACCCAGTGAACGACGAATCGATGCATGTGGACGTCGATGCCAATGGGATTATCCGAGGCATCGCGAAGCCGCCGCAGATGAATAGCATGCCCATTGGTGAACTCGTCGTATCCATCGACCTTTACCGACTCAGTGCCCAGCAACTGCCCGATTTTTATGGCATTATCGATACTTTCCAGAGCCGCGGGGCGCGCCAACAATGGACCGAACTGGCCCTAGACGATCTGCTTCGTAACAAGGCTAGAACCAATTCAGCCATCAAGGCCACCGATATTGGCGGCAAAATGTGGATGGAAATCGACAATAACGACGATCTGGAGAAGGCGAATGTCCGGTTCCAGGGGATCTGATACCCGAGCGAAAGCTTATGACGTCATATTCTTTGACTTGGATGGGACTCTGCACCTAAGCGGGGAGCCGTTTCCTGGTTTGGTCGATTTCATCAATGAAACGGCTGGAGTGCACGGCACGACCTTCGTGGCCGTCACGAACAACACATCCATGCCGCCAGCTCAGTATCAGAAGAAGTTGATCAAAATGGGGCTGCTGCCTGATGCATTTCAGCTTTGCAGCCCCTTGAGCGTTCTCGCTGCGGCATCGGTTGAAGACATCTCACGCAACATTTTCGCTTTGGCCACTCAGGACGTCACCGCTTTTCTGACGGAGCACGGCTATGAGACTTCGAACAAGCGGCCCAATGCGGTCTTAGCGACCTTCGATGTAGAGGTCGACTACACTAAGCTGACGGCGGCGTGTAATCACCTGACGGCTGGCGCTAAGCTGTATTCCACCCATGTGGACATCAGATGTCCGACCGCCTCGGGGTTCATCCCAGACTGCGGCGCTCTTACGCATCTGCTGGAGAGTGTGACCAGCACTAAAATGGACAAGGATTTCGGAAAGCCGTCGGACCAGATGGCGACATATCTAAGGCAAAAGTACCTTGGAGCGGACAAGCGGGCGGTCATCGTAGGAGATCGCCTCTATACCGACATAGCTCTGGGTCATGCGATGGGTATTGATTCTGTTTTGGTCCTGAGCGGAGAGGCCCGATCTGATGATCCAGGGCTCGAAGCAGGCCGCCGGCCCACTTTCGTCCACGAAAGCTTCCTTACTTTTCTGAAAGCGGCCTACGCACCGAACGAGAGTGCGCCTAGCGTGAGAAGCTATGCAGCTGTTTAACTATAGCGCAGCCCTCCCTCTCATTTTCCAAATTGATAAGGGTAGCCGCCATCGCGTGGGCGAGATCATCCGTGAGAAGGATTTACCCTTCCATCGAGTGGTGGTGGTTCATGGCGCGAGCTTCTCCAAAGACATCGCTATCGATATTGCCAAAAGCTTGATAGGTTTCGAGATCAATCATTTCGCAGTCTCTTCGAACGATCAGTCTTGCGCAGATGATCTCAGGCAATTTGTCCGCGCATCAAACATTGACCTGATCATTTGCGTTGGAGGCGGCAAGGTCATCGATGTTGGCAAACGGGCTGGACTGCTTGCAGATAAGGCCGTGCTCGCCGTACCCACCATCCTTTCCAATGATGGGCTGATTTCGCCTATCGCCGTACTGCGAAATGCTGAGGGCAGAACGGAGAGTCTGCCAGGGCACATGCCCATCGGTGCCATTATTGACTCACAAGTGATCCTGGAGAGCCCTCATCGCAACATTTTGGCCGCTGCTGGCGATCTGCTCTCGAATTTCTCCGCAGTGGCCGATTGGCGCTTCAGCGCATCGGTTCATGGCGAGCGAATAGTCGATCCGGCTTTGTTGCTGTCGATAGATGCAGCTGAGTCCGTTCTTCGCTTCGACCCCGATGCTGAGAAAGAGGAGTTCATTTTTCAGCTCACCCGCGCACAGATCTTGTCGGGCGTGGCTATGGCCCTTGCCAAATCCAGTCGGCCGTGCAGCGGTAGCGAGCACCTGATAGCTCATGCCATCGATTATCTTGGTTTGGCCAAAGAGGTTCTTCACGGCGAACTGGTAGGGGCAGTCTCGCTGTTCACGCTATGGCTCAGCCGCTCGCTTCAGAAATCCCACCTGGCATTTGCCCGCAGGGTTAGCCCTACCTGCCTGTTCACTGAATTGAGCAGCGACATTGCGGCAAACCTCAGCGACATTTTCCGATTGAGTCGGACCATGCGGCCCGGGCGGCACACGATCCTGGATAGTTACTCAGACAACAGACTGATCCTGTTGCTGGCGGAATTCGAACATGAGATGAAGAAGGGACTGTTCGCCGATCCGCAGATCGGGCAAGCGCGATCTGCGCAGCCACAGTTGAGGCTCCAAGGTCAGTCGCGATAATCGGGGTTAGAATGTCAGATATCGATAAGAAGATCCGGGAAGCCGACCGCTTCGCCCGTAACGGCGTCGCTGTGCAATCGATGATGTATGCATCGATGCGAGCCAAGAAAAACAAGATCGCCGTTCTTTCCCCCGGGGGGTTTAGCGATAACAGCAAGTATATTTTCGCCTTTCTGAGCAATAATATCAAGAAATATCGAGATGACTGTGAGGTTTTTTGGTTAGCACACAGCGCCGGCGAGGCTGATCTACTCAATTCATTTGGAGTGGAGGCCATCCATTTCAAGTACGACGGCCCCGTCCTTCAGAAGCTAATCGAGTCGAAGGTATGTCTACGTTCAACGCATCATCTCGGTCGCGTTGATTATTGCATGCTGCAGGCAAGTCTCGTGGGTGCCACGAACATCCAGATGTGGCATGGAATCCCGGCAAAGAAAGTAGCCTATCAGCTGCTGAAAAATCGCAAAAACGCTTGGGACTTTGCATATTTCGCTGCCGACTGCCTAGCAAACGATTATGCGATTGCAGAATCTGAATATGTTGCACCGCGCTATCAGGAGGCGTTTCCTAACGCGTCGTTGTTGATAAGCGGGAGTCCGCGTACTGACATGTTGTTTGGGGATACGCCTGACAACCCCCTGCTATATCTCAATACCAATTTCAGCGTCCTTCAGTCGATGATGGACTTTAGAGAGCAAGGCGGCCGAGTGGCGCTCTATTGCCCTACCTTCAGAGAGGCGGGCCAAGATCGTACCTCCTTCTTGGAAGGAATCCGCGCTTTTCTAACGCTTACGGCGAAAGATCCGGACATCATGGTGGTGGTGAAAAACCATCGTGTTTCTAAAGACGAAGATGCCATCCGAGAAATTGTTAATGGCCTGGGTTCGTCTCGCATTCTGATGCCTGCTGCGGCTGATGATATCTATCCCTACATGCGGGAGACATCGGTTCTAGTTACAGATTACTCATCGTCTTATTACGATTTTCTGTTAACCGGGCGTGATGTTGTGTTTTTTCAGCCTGACCGCGAAGAGTACACAGATAAGCGACCGATCTACGATGAGGAAGCGCTTTCGGGATTCTCACTTGGGCCTAAAACTGCCGATGGCGAAGCGGCATACCGGGCCATCAAGGAAGAGCAGTCTGGAGATTTGAAGGTCAATCAAGAGACGGTATGCTCGAAGCTTTTTGCGCACCGAGATGGAAAATCCTGCGAGCGCCTCGCAGAGAAAATCTTCAACGATCTTTACTAAGAGGCGGATTCGGAAGTTTCTCAAACCATGAAATAGCTTGCGGTTCTTGGGGTCAGGGCATACCCAAATGCGCGCTTAGCGATTAAGGGCTGAATACTCGGTGCAGGCTCAAAGCGGAGCAGAATGTGATTAAGGATCTGGTTGCGAATAAGGCCCAATGTGCGTCTGATGTAGAATACCAGTTTGTGGCCCAGCGTCTGATCGCGCCAGATCCTGCCATTAATTCTGAACCGGACCTGTTCTTCCACAGAACGGGCTTGGCCGGCTATAACGGGAGCGCAGGCAATTTCTACGCAATCAAAGATGCCGAGATCCGGTTCGATAGCTATTTCAACGCCTTTCCGGCCTATCTCTTCAACCTCCAACCGAGCAATCATGTTGAAGTCCGCATAAACGCCAAGGGGAAATGTATCCTAGAGTTTGTCTTGGTGCGTCAGGGCAAAAGTTGGGAATATTTGGTCCATATGATTTTGGACGCGGACGGCACCACTCAGACCGTTACACTGCCTGATGTGTCATTAGAAGGCTTGGTTTATGCGCGTTTCATCGCAATAGAAGATCTGACGATCCATTCCATTGATTATGTTGTTAACGGTCCCGTTCGGAACGATGTGAAGTTGACTGGGGTCATCACGACTTTCAAGCGCGACGCGGCAGTGCAAAAGACAGCTTTGCGGCTTCAACATTATTTCGACGCCAACCCCGATCTCAGGAATGACTTCAACCTTCTTGTCATCGACAATGGTGGGGATACCGACAGCATCCGCTTCGATCGCGGCCGCGTCATCAAGAACAAAAACTATGGTGGCGCCGGCGGCTTTACCCGCGGCTTACTGGAGGCGTCTGACGAGGGGCGTTCGACCCATGTGCTGTTCATGGACGATGACGCGATCTTTTTTCCGGAATCCTTGCGGCGCACCATGGCGATCCTGCGCTATTCGGTTGACCCCCGCCTTGCGATCAGCGGATCGATGATCACGCAATCGCATAAATGGCGCCTGTGGGAAGCCAGCGCGACATTCAACCAGCGCTGCATGCCAATCCATAATGGGCGCGACCTGCGAAAGTTCGAGGAGGTTGTCACCACATCGCAGACAGGAACATTCAAAAGCCGCTACGGTGGCTGGTGGTATTTTTGTTTCCCGATCTCGTGTGTCAAAAGTTGGCCTTTCCCCTTCTTCGTTCGCGGCGATGATGTCTGTTTTTCATTGGCCAATGACTTCAACATCATAAACGCACCTGGTATTGTCAGCCACCAAGAGGATTTCTTTGCCAAGCAGTCTCCGTTGACGGTCTATCTCGATATGCGTTATCATCTGGTGGCACATCTGACCTTCCCGCATTTGGAGCTGGGCAAGAAGGATCTTAAGAAGATGATGCGATCCTATTTTGATCGTTTCAACGATTCCTATCATTATGAATCGGCCCAGGCGCTGATACTGGCGATAGAAGATGTGATGAGAGGCGAACGCTTCTGGGAAGAAAATCTGGACTTGGCTCAGCGGCGCTCTGATTTGTCGGCGCTCACCGTCAATGAGAAGCTGATTACACCGCTAGAATTTGCGCTCAACGAAACTACGCCTCATTCACCAAAGCGGAATAGGGGAGTTTGGCGTAATTTGTGGCGTAAATTAAGCTTAAACGGCCATCTTCTTCCTGATAAATTCTTCTATACCAAGGCTGTTCTTTTCCCGCTCGAGATGAGGGCGCAGGCAAAAGGTAGTTTTCGTCGGAAGAAAATCATCACCTTTGACCCTAGCTCGAAGACGGGATACATTTGTTGCATTGATAAAGAAAGATACTTTTCAAACCGGAAAGAATTCAAATCTGCAATTGGCCGCTTGGTGGCAAATTACAATTTTCAACTAGATCACTACAGAAAAAATAGTGATAGTATGACTACGAGAAATGCCTGGAAGTCTCGATTCAAAAGTTAAATATGGATTTGCCGATTATAAATTAGCGTAGCTCGATGTCGGCATGATCGTCCTTGCCGATGACGACCCGGTGCATGCCCTGTACGGAAACCTCGCTCATTTCATCGGCAACAGTGTGGCGACCGTCGCCGGCCAAGCGATCGACACAGGTGCGGATCAGAAAATGTGTGCCGAGTGCCTGCGTTTCGCAGAAGAATTCGTAAATGTCGTTCTCCCGGTCGCCGACGTGGACCGTAAGCGCTAAAACACCCCCACTCGGCGGCATTCAGGCGGCCTGATCGATGACGGCGCTGGCGGCGGCGCGGCTATCGACCCAGTTGTAGGGGAGCAGATCATCGATCGGATCTGCGTCGCCGC
>NZ_JBJDRM010000023.1:0-15541 GCF_044987515.1 Sphingobium sp. ZW T5_29 | reverse complement strand
CGGGTCACAATCGACCGCTAAGGAGTTCAAGCGGCTGCTCAAGGTCATCGTTGAGCAGGACGTGCTGCACGGTCACTTCCCGGATTACTCGATCCAACTCAACGAGGACGGGGATCAAGTCACCTTTACCCCGCGCTCGGCCAAGTCCGACCTGCCACAAACGACGCTGTTTCCGATGATCTCAAACACTGCGCTAGAACGCGCCAGATCGGTCGCACCTGGCTATGATGTATATGCGCTCAAGGCGGATTACCTGGCATTCTGGGATGACAAGGGACGGCAAGAACTGAAAAACCCCGATGCGGCGTTCCTGGGCTGGTGCAAGAAGCGACACGAGCGGAATCCGCTCCGCTGATCCTTACGCCTACATGCAAACATGCAAACATGTTTGCATGTTCACTTGCCTACAGGGCTTTCTCCCATCTTGCGGAGCCAGTCGTTGAACGCCTCGCCCATTGCATCCTGTAAGCTCATACCGTTCTTGCGAGCAGTCATGTGCATGGCGAACGACATTTCGGGGCTGAAATAGCCGGTCATGGCCTTCTTCCCCTGACGGCTCGGCGCGGTCGCGCTACTTGTGCTGGTACTGTTGGCCGCTGCCGGAATGATCGCCGCCTTGCCCGATGCTTCGGATTTTGGTGCTGGCGCCGGTTCGCGGTCGCGAAGCGCGAGCAATGATCCTTTGCGGCTCATGCGGCATTCCTCCGTTTCTTATATGCTTGCATGTTTACATGCTGACATGCCCACTTGTAAAGTTCACGCACTTCTTCGGCCGCTTTGCCATTGGGTTCGATTTCCATGGCGGTCTTGCCCTC
Organism: Sphingobium sp. ZW T5_29; assembly: GCF_044987515.1. Taxonomy (NCBI): domain Bacteria; kingdom Pseudomonadati; phylum Pseudomonadota; class Alphaproteobacteria; order Sphingomonadales; family Sphingobiaceae; genus Sphingobium; species Sphingobium sp. ZW T5_29. The sequence goes on along the minus strand of NZ_JBJDRM010000023.1, from coordinate 14,726 downwards.
GGCAGCTGCGTGGCGGAACGCGGCTCGGTCAGCAATGATATGGGGGCAGGCTTCGAGGCCGTAGCCCTTCACTACCTGGGCGGCCTCATCATACATGCGCGGGGCAGTCGGGCTGCCTGCGGTGAAGATCACAAAGGCGGGCTTGCCGCGCATCTTCACCAGGCTAGCCGTGGTTTGCACAGCAGCAAGATCGAAGGCGCTCGGTCGGCACGGGATTAGAACCAAATCGGCGGCTTCAACAGCGGCACTGGCGGCGCTGTCGGCATGGGGCGGGGTGTCGATCACGATAAAGTCCGCGCCCTGGGTCGTGGCCTGCTCGATCTTGGCGGCAAGGCGAGGGGGGGCGCTGTCGATCACCACGGGCGGGGCATCTTTTCGCCACGCTGCCCATTGACTGGCCGTCGCCTGCGGGTCGAGGTCAATCACTAGTGCGGTATGGCCCGCATCCTCGGCGGCGGCGGCCAGATGAAGGGCGAGCGTGGTTTTCCCTGCGCCGCCCTTCTGGCTGATTATAGCGATTGTTGGCATGTGCAATTCCTTACATGTTCACATGTTTGCATGTGGTCATGTAAGGGCTATAATGATGGAATCGTCAAGGAGTTCCTGCACTTTCAGCACGATTTCGGCCAATGGCGGGATAATGCTCCATGACGGTAGACCTGGCGAGCATGTGATGCGATCGTTGCAGGATGGCCATCTGATGAAAGTCAGAGCATAGTTCTTGAAATGTTTCACTAAAGAACCAGATTACTGTGGGGCATATGTAGGGGGCAGATTATGGCTGAATCAGTTTTTCCTTGGAAACGAGGTTATCTTAAGGTTCCGCCTAAGGTCGTCGCATCCCTAGGAAAGATCGAGGGGCGATTGGTGCAGGTAGCTGCGACTAAGCGTGTGCATCGCCAGGACATCGAAGCTGGGATTTACGCTCACGTCGGCTTGATAATTGATGCGGCTGGTAATGTGACGGCCAAACAGGGAAATTTGCCACGTATTGACGCTGGCAAGTGGTCTGCCCGCAATGCCTTTGGCTGGGAAATCGTGCGCGACGATCTTCCCATGACAACGAAGTCCTACTCATTCGAGGCACCGAATTTCGGCGATGCAGCACGTAATGGCACTAGTATGCGTGTTATCCAGCGAGAGGTGTATCAACGGCAGGTGTTCGAACCTCGCGGGCTGCTGATAGACACTAACGTTATGGATGACAGGGGCGATATAATAGTCGTCCAGTTCGCATTAAACGAGCTTCTAGACAGGGACCATACAGAGTTCGACAGACTTTTTCTGTGGTCCCTCAATGTTCTACAAGAAAATACAGGCGTGACGGATGTTTATAGCTCCAATGCCACGCGCGAAGACTTTCTAGGCAGCATCCTACTCGCTTGGGAGGTGTTCCCGCCGGGGTCTGTGGACGAAGTGATAGCCCGTCTTGCAAAGTCGCCGCCTTACGCTGCCAACGCACCGGATTTCGAAAAGCATGTCCGTGATCGGGTTGCACTATTTGAACAGCTAAAGCCAACATCCTACTTGCGGGGACAGGGGGGCTTCGGATCGTACTTCGGTGCGCAATTCGCCGACGATCTCGTCGTGTTTGAGAATTTGCGATACGGCAATGCCATCTACGTTCTCTACGAAAACTGGGAGGATGTTTCGAAGCGTTCACGGCTCGATCTGCTCCGCGATAACGACGCACAGTTTGATCGCATCCCGCATGTCGCCGATTGGCAAGACCGCCTTCGGGCGCTCGTCCGGTTCCAGCTACAGAAGCGCCGCCGCAGGCGGTAGCGCAGACGTTACAGCGGGCGTCCAATTCGGTCGTTACCGTGAATCTGTGTCCGGACACTGCACAGAACCCGATTTGGGCAGATTCCTGCCACTAGCGGCAGACAAGGCGCGATATGGTTGCCTGACTGACATTGAACAGCGCGGCGACGGTGCGCTGCGTATCACCGGCAGCGAGCCTATCCAGCGCCTCTGCCTGCTGATGTGAGGTGAGGGCCGTCCTACGCCCGAATTTGACCCCACGCGCCCTTGCCTGGATGCGCCCTGCGGCGGTGCGCTCGGTGATCCGTTCTCGCTCCCAGCTCGCCGCGATCCCCAGCACTGCGATTATCACCTCAGCAAATTGCGAGGTCGTATCCACCATCGGCTCGGCCAGCGAACGGAAGCCAGCCCCGGCCTCCTTCACTGCATGGAGAATGTTCAACAGGTCGCGGGTGTTGCGGGCAAGGCGGTCGGTCGCCGTCACCATCAGCACGTCCCCATCGTCCAGTGCGCCGATCGCGCGCTTGAGCTGGGGCCGCTCGGCCGTCGCGCCGCTGATCTTCTCACGGTAAATCTTCACGCACCCGGCGGCTGTGAGCTGGGCGAGCTGCTGGGCCAAATCCTGGCCGTTGGTGGAGACGCGCGCATAACCGTAGATCATGCGCGAAATCGTGCATCAGATTTTTGCATCAGGGAAGGGGCTGGATTCCCTCGGGTTTCGATCTGATGCAAAAGTTTTGACCTTTCCATTCAGTGTTTCGATCAGGGTTGAAGAAAAGGGAAAAGCTGAGTGGCATCGCGACAGGGCGGTTGGTACAAGAAGCGCGGGAGGATCGGGCTAGATGGAACGGCAGGCAGAATGTAATTGCGGCCAGCTACGTGCAGTCTGCATCGGTGAACCGGATCGTGTGTCAGTCTGTCACTGCACGAACTGCAAGCGTCGGACGGGAAGCTCCTTCGCATGGAACGCGAGCTTTCCTGCCGATGCCGTGAAGACCACAGGTGAGCGACATAGCTTTGCCCGTGCAACGGATTCCGGGAGAACCAATACTTACTATTTCTGCCCCGTCTGTGGCTCGACCGTCTTCTACGATGTGGAAATACGGCCCGGTATGATCTCCGTCCCGGCAGGCGCATTCGCATCGGCTGACTTTGCCAAGCCCACGGTGGAGCTTTTCGACCAACGGCGCGTAGCCTGGTGCGTTATCAACGCAGCAACCTCGTGACCTCAGTCAGCGACGATGAAGCACCAGATCGCTCCCAAATGGATTGGGCAGAAACACGGATTGGGTCGCTTCGAAACGCAGCTAACGATCCGGCGTCTGGGAAATAGAGTAGGTGGACTTCGGCCAGATTGTCGGCAGAACGCAATCGATCCTCAAGCCGTGCACCGTACTTTTCCAGCAGCGCCAGCACCGTACTTTCATACTCATCGAACAGAGTGACATCAGCGTTGGAAAGGTCGATCTGGGCGAGCATCAACATGGATGCCGATAATGTCGCCTTTCGCGCATCGGTCAACTGATCGTTACAATTGGGTACGTGGGACGGGAAGCGCTAACTACAATCAGCTTACTCTAATCGGAGCCTGATGCAAAAATCACAAGTTTTGTATCAGATCGAGAAGGGCGGAAATCTGCGCCTCTCCCTGATGCATAAATCTGATGCATATACAGCGCCCATATTGGTTAGGTGAAACCGTAGTTTTCAACCCCCGATCCCCTGATGCAAAAGTTTGATATTTGCATCAGGGGCGCCGAAAAGGTTGGAAAGCGGATCATATGGTTCCTGCAAAGGAGCCATGATAAGCGGCGCAGCGCCGCCTGTTTCGGCTGAATAGAAGGAGGGATGCCGCATGCAATTGGAAGAGCTTTCCGATAAGCTGGAGATCAATGAACTTTTGGCGCGATATTGCCACTCATTGGATGAGAAGGATTGGCCTTCTTTCCGCGCGATATTCACCGATGATGCCTCGATCGATTTTACTGCGTTCGGCGGTCCGCAGGGTAGCGTCGCTGAACTGGAAACCTTTCTTGTCCCTATTCTTGATGGTTTGGCGGGGTCTCAACATACAGTATCGACCATCAAGATTGATCTCGACGGCGATCTAGCCAAAGCACGTTCCGCTGCCATCGTCCCGATGACGACCATCAATGCGGAGGGTGTCGAAAGCACCTTCATCAGCGGCTTGTGGTACGAGGACCATCTTGCCCGCACACAGAATGGTTGGCGGATTCAGTCACGGAAACAAGTCCGGGGCTGGGCTTCGTCCCCGATATGAGAACGGGCTACTTCTGAGCGGCACTATACTTCGTCACTTGGTGTCATAGAAGGGGTAGCTGATCGGCTGCTTGCCCCGCTGGGCTGCTTTAGCGCATCCATGTTCACCCATTCTTGCCACAATGGGTCGCTAATGTCCCCAAGAGGGGGGAGGATAATATGATCGACGTGACGCAGCTACCTCATGACGAGGCAGGCATGATTTACGCCATCGGCGACATTCATGGCCGTCTCGATTTGCTCGATCAGATCGAGGCCACAATTGCCGATGATATTGCAAAATCTAAAAACCCGACGCCGCTAATTTGCTACTTGGGTGATTACATCGACCGTGGCCCTCAATCTGCGCAGGTCATCGATAGGCTGTGTTCTTATTCGGGAGATGGCGTGCGGCGCTTGTTTCTCAAGGGAAATCATGAAGACCGCATGATTGATTTCCTTGTGGACCCAATTGCGAATGGTCCAGCATGGATGAAATTTGGCGGGCGTGAGGCATTGGAAAGCTATGGCCTTATCGTGCCTATTGAACTGAGCGATGCCGACTGGAACAACCTGCGCGACCAGCTCAACGCTGTGTTGCCGGATAGCCATCGTAATTTCCTGTCGGCATTATTGCTTGGCGTTCGGTGGCGTGGGTATCTACTGGTCCACGCTGGCTTAAATCCAGAACGTCCCGTCAGCGCACAAGTGCAACATGATCTGATGTGGATTCGGGAGCCATTCCTCAGCAGCGAACGGGATTGGGGATTCAAGGTGATCCATGGCCATGTCATCACAGAACAGCCGGATTTCCGAGCGAACCGTATCGGAATCGACACTGGCGCTTACCAAACCGGGTGCCTGACCTGCCTCGTCCTTAGCAACGATGGTGAACGGTTGATCCAAGCATGGTCGCCGCCGCCCGCCACCTGATGCAAAAGTTTTGATTTTCGGTTCAACCAACCCCCGATGGCTGCTGCATCTGACAAACTGGTGGCCTAGAGTGCGCGCTGACTATAGGCATTTCCAACGGTTTTAGGGGGATGGCGCAGTGACTACACCAACAAATGAAGAGCTCATCGCAATCTGGTCAAAGGCGGTCGACACACAGATGCATTTCAATGAAATGTCCGTGAAATCGCGCCAGCTAGGGCTTACATTCGTAACCGCCGCCCTTGCATTAGGTGTTGTCCTGATGAGCCAAGGCGACGGGTTCTCGATGAAGCTCTTGATATGTGGTCGGACGATTACGCTCCATGTCGCGGTCCTTCTCGCATTGTCCGCAATATTAGGTCTCCAGGCCGTGAAGGTTCTTGACCTGACCGTCTACCATCGGATGCTCAGGGGAGCCGTCAGCTTTGGGGAGGACTTCGAACGGAATTACATGAGCCAGATATTCAATCTGGAAAAGGGGATGACCGGTGCCATCTCGTTCTATAGCCGTCATGATGATGCCAAAGTAGAAAATCTTACGCCAAACAATCATTATATTGGGTCTAGTCCAAAGACTGCCGAAGATAAAATTAGATCATTTTATAACATGACGACATGGACTCTTTTATTTGGAGCATTTGCCTTGTTTGCAATAACCAATCTCCAGAAGATTTGAGCATAAATTGAAAAGAAATATTCTCCTTATATGTGATTTTGATAATACCCTTTATGATTGGGTATCATACTTTGTATCTTCTTTTTATAAAATGGTGGATGAGGCTGTACTCATATTAGAGTGCGATCGAGAATATTTGCTGGACGACCTACGCAAAATTCACCGTCGCTATTCAGATTCCGAACACCCATTCGCACTGCTGGAAACGGAGGCAGTCAAAGCACGCTTTCCGGGTCTGTCCCGCCAACAACAGGCTGCGGCACTAGATCGGGCTTTTCATGCCTTCAATAAGACCCGCAAAGAGACGCTAACCTTATACCCTGGCGTCGCTGACACTCTCGCTTGTTTCCAACGTAGTGGTGTCCGGATCGTCGGACATACTGAGGCGAAATACCTTGCTGTGACTGACCGGCTGCGTCGCCTCGACCTAAACCAATATTTTGAAAGGATCTATTGCCGGGAGCGGTCAACCTCATCGCATCCAGCGCAAGGGGCTGCTGCTGACCTGACTAGCGGCAACGAGGTTGTAGAACTTGCCCACCACCAGTCTAAGCCCTCGGCAGAGGTGTTGTTGGAAATATGCGAACGGGAAGGTCACTCACCCGAAAACGCTGTCTACGTAGGCGACAGCCTCATTAAAGACATCCTCATGGCAAACCGGGCAGGCGTCCGTTCCGTATGGGCGAAATACGGGCTTAAGGCTCCTGCTGGGGCATACGATCAGTTAGTGCGCGTTTCCCACTGGCGGGATGAGGATATTGAGCGTGAGCAGGCAATCAGAGAAGGTGCGGGGGCTATTGCACCAGACGTGACGTTAGAGCATGGATTTTCCGAGCTTAAACAAATATTGCTTATTTAGAAATTATGTAACCAATTGGCTTTCTGTATGCTCTTAAGCAGCCTCTTGCTTAGGAGGGCATATAATTTCTATGTCTGGGAAATATTTTAGAAAATCATCTTCGTTGGTTGTTAGCAGGGGGTATCCTTCAACCTTTGCCAATGCGCCAATGAGAAAATCAGGCAGCACATTTGTTTTAGGAAGTTCTCCCGGAGCACGTTTCTTCTGACGGTAAGCTTTGTAGGCTTGGCCTGCCATGAAAAGCGCATCATCGTTGCCACGCAGGCGTTCTAACGCCCACTCCGTTACCGCCGCATCGGTATCTTCACGCGATGCCATGCCTGCCGACAATTCGCTGTACACAATGTCCGCGATGATAAGCGGCCCCTCGGCCCGGCGCGCCTCGATCTGCGCCACAGACCAGTCATGATGGACCTCTGCGCCATTTATCGCCGCCATTAAGGCGCTAGTGTCGAGGAATGTCGTCATTTCCCTCTTGTCAGCCTCATTAATTCTTCGACCGACATAGTCGGAACGACATTGGAGTCCCGGAGACGGGTCAAAGCCTGCTGGGTATGGGTACGGATAAAGGCCTGAAGATCGAAGGTGGTCAGCTCGTCGGCATCGATCATTTCAAATCCAACATATCGAGCGAGCATCGCGCAAGCTCGGGGGATCATTTTCAGGATCCTGGGATTCGAAGGGTGAACCGCACCCTGGGGGCGATTGTCATTGGCTGCGAACCATTGAACATCGGGAATGGTCAGCTCGGTACGTTCACGCACATGCTCATCCGAAAATCGTTCTCGGCCACCGCAAGCCGTGTAGAGCGCAACCAGGTGCTTAGACGCCAGATCTTTCTCCAGGCTCCGCGCGCCCGCGATCCGGGAAAAGCTCGATCCTTCAAGCAAAGCGCCATATTGCCCCGGCGCTGTCTGCTTACCGTCCAGCTCGCGGTCCTCAATGAGCCGGTCGAGCGCGAGGAATAGGGCATCGACCCACCATCTCTCGACGTGCTTGCTGGCAAAGTCGGAAAGATGCCCGATCTCATAGATATATTTGAGATTGGTCGATAATTTACGGGCCGATTTGGCTTTGTACCTCGGGTTTCCCGATACAAAGCCCTCGATGTCGTTGGCAGACACCCTTTTGGTGCTCCACTTATATTCCCCGGCCACCTTCTCAGAAATATAGCTGTTAGCCCAAAGGGCTGGCCGTCGCTGAGCCGCGTCAGCCCCCGTCCATTTTCCGACATAACTAAAGTTTAGTGTAAACAAAGCGAGTTTGTCAAAACTCGACGTGTGCGGCGCATTTAATGCCTGAAAAACCAACTCATCTGCGACGAGATAATCTATCCCATCTTTATTTTTATTGAAGAGAAAGAAATTTATTGGGATATATTCAGAATGTCCCGACTGAGAAACTCTCTGCCTGAAAATATCTCTCGGAACATCTTCCATTTGTCCGTCGAAACCAATCCGAATGCTTTCATATAGCTCCAACAAACCATTAGCTGGGGCACCCCAGCTAAAGTTTTTGGTGAAGCTACCGGGCTTCCAGTCTTGTTCTCCACCGGCCATCTAGTGCTCTGAGCGTTCCTGCGGTCTTGCTTTAATGCGATCGACTGTGAAGGGAGGCATAGGAGCCTCGCACTCTACAGGCAATCTGTGGCACCTGGAAAACCTTAGAATCGGCATCGGATGAGCATGTTTGAAGATCTGGCCGCACGCGGCTTCCAAATCCAGTTCCACAGCCACGCAACCGCCATCCTCAGCGTCGATTTCCCCGACGCGATCGGTGAATTGGAGGCCGCGCTCAGCGCGCTATCTATCCCGATCGAGGAGATTATCGGATCAGGCGGGGGCGAAACCAAAGGCACCCAGCGGCTCCGCCGCGCATTGGCCGAATTGGGATGGCACAAGGTCAATTTCACAATCGAGAAGCGCATCAACGGCGTCCAAAAGGAGTCGATCTCTCATGAAGTCGATCACGTCCGGACGTTTCCTGATGGCCGGGTGATCGCGCTCGAAATCGAATGGAACAACAAAGACCCGTTCTTCGACCGAGATCTGGAGAATTTTAAGCGGCTTCATGCGGAGGGGGCGATAAGCGTGGGGGTGATCGTCACCCGAGGCGCAAGCCTACAGGATGAAATGGTGCAGCTTGTTCGTCGGTTCGCCGTTGAGCGTGGGCTAAGTTCTACCGAAGATTTAGGCGCATTGGGCCTGACGCCGACGCCAAGACAGCGCGCTGATGTTGCCCGACGAATGAAGGCCGGGGGCGCGACATACGCCGATGCTTGGTCGCTGAGCTTCGTCAAAGACAAATACGGAGCAGCGACCACGCACTGGCGCAAACTGGAAGACCGCGTGCATCGTGGCGTTGGAAATCCGTGCCCGCTTTTGCTGATCGGCCTTCCCAGCTCTATCGTCACCTTTGACGAGAACCTCGACATCGAAGCGATTGCCGAAGGTGACGAAGAGGAGGAAATCCCCGATACCCCTATTCCGCCGCTACCGGAAAATCCGCCCGAGAATGGTGAGAATAGGTAGGCCAAGAAGGCTCATAAGCATCATCGGCCTGATTGCCCCACACGGTCCAATCTGGCCGTGTGCCACGTGAAAACATCTCCAAGAAAGGACCAGGGCTGCATTCCTCAATCAGAGGATATTGCTCATCAGGCTTCCGGCTGTGCTCACGTTTCCTACTCTCAATATAATTGACCTGGGTCCGGCCTGGGTCGAGCGTGCGCGCGTTCTTACCACGAACGCCAAAGAGAATGATCTCAGTCACATTGCGAAAATAGAAGCCGACGCCACGCCCATCGGAACCGCCATCCTTGCGGATCTTCCGCCAAATGATGTTCGATTTATATTCGAAGCCCCATTCCCGCATGACACGCAGCCCGTCTGGCAACAGCGCGTTGGGCACCCATAGGTACAGGTGAGCAGTCGCATCAACACAATCAGCGACGGGCAGTTCGCAGATTTCATCCAGCGTCATGGTGCTATATCGATTGAGCCGACGATGCTCCGGGGCAACCTTGCCAGTCCGATTTTGAAATTGCCAAGGGGGATCCGCAAGCACAGTCTTAAACCCGCCATTCCCGGCGACGCTAAGAAGATCAAGAGACGCAGGGCTAAGGTCGCGGGCCTTGCGAGATGGCTTACGCTTGGGATCTGACATTAGGCTGCGTCCTCATTTTCGATTGGTTTGGGTGCTCGACCGACATAGCCGCGCAAACTACGTCTGATGACCTGGCTCATGGTTTCGTCTCGGCTATCGGCAACCTGCCGTGCTCGCTGCACCAAATTTTTCGGCACTCGCACCGTCACCACTACATCGTCAGCCATACTGGCACCCCGTCGTACTTCGTATGTTCTGGTATTGCAGCGTAATACAGAACGCAAGGCTGCTATTTGCTTTATCGTTCTCGTCCCTTGTCCGGGACCGACGCCATGATGGTGTCCCCCTTATCGAGCAATCTGGCGATCTGCTCTCGGCCTGCCCTGCGCACCATTTCCGGCATATGCGGGCGATCGGGAAATTGTACCCGTGCCAACTCCTCCATCGCCATTACCTGTGCCTGTGCCGCCGCCAGCTCGGGATCAGCCGCAGCCTCGTCGGGGGTAGCGGCTCTGAACCGATCGCCGACCGTCATACCCCGATCTGTACCGCCCTTCGTCGCCGGCACGGCTGCGCCGACGCTGCCGGCGACGAGTTGTGCCAGCACGCCGCTCATGGCGTCCACCTTGGCCTGCATCGCCTCCACCTGGTTCGCCAGATTCTCGACCGCGCCCAACACGGCGCGCTGGGTTGCCAGCAACTGCATCACCGGATCGTCGCTCTCGTCGCTCATCGTTCGCGGTCCTTATCCCTGATGCGTTCCCGATCGCGCTCGGCCTGGTCGTGATCCGACCCGCCCTTGCTGCTCCTGCCCATACGCGAGGCGATGCGTGCGGCGGCGCTGCCCGGCTCCGGGGTGTCCTTATCCCGCTCGACCCGCTGCGCCGTCGCCTCCGCGATCCGCTCAGCCGCACCGCGATCGTCGGCCTGGTCCTGACTGCCCCATGCCGCGCTGAGACGGTCGCGCAACCCCTGCGCCATGTCCTTGGCCTTGTCGCCAATGCCGCGCATGGTGTCGGCGATCCTGGCGCTGAGTTCGCGAAGCTGCTGCGTCAGCTCGCGCCGCTCCCGGTTGCGCGCCTGCACCCCGCGCTGTTCGTCGCCGCGATCGGTGGGCCTGCCCTTGCGCTCCATCGCCACCGCCGACAACGGCACCTTGCCCAACGGCTCCCGGCCTAGATCCTCTTGCCCCTCCGCGTCGCCCCTTGTCCGCGCCGCCTCACGCTGATCTTTCAAGGAACGATGGTCGATGCGCTCATCGCACCCGGCCCGTTCCAGCGCCTGGTTGGCGTGATCCGCCCAGGCCGAACGCCACCCCTCAAGCCGCTCGGCTGCGTTCCAGTCCCGGTTCTTCTTCCCGAACCCCTCGCCGGTCAGGTCGCGCATGGTCAGCATGACATGCGCGTGCGGCTGCTCCTGCCCGTCCGCCGAATGGCCCCGGTGCAGCGACACGTCCGCAATCATACCCTGGGACACGAACTGCTCGCGCACATAGGTCTTGACCAGGGCGCGCCGCCCCTCCGCGTCCAATTCACGCGGAAGGGAGATTTCGACTTCGCGGGCAAGCTGGGCGTCCTTGCGCCGCTCCGCCGCCTCGACGCCGTTCCACAGACGGGCGCGATCGAGCATCCAGTCAGGCGTGCGATTGGGAGCCATGATCTCGCGATGCTCGATGTCAGACTTGCGCGTGTAGTCGTGACATTTGCCCAGGCGCTCGTCGGTCAGCCGCTCGCCCGACCGATAGGCGGCGGCGGCGACCGCGCTGCGTCCGGTGGCCCGCGAGATGACTTTGACTGAACAATGGTAGATCGCCACGACGCCGCGCCCTTCTGCCTTACTTCACTTAAGGGGGAGCCGTCCGGCGGGGGCAACGCCCCCACTAGGACCACGCACATTGGGAACCAATGTATAAGCGTGCCCTTATCTTCATAAGGTAGCCTCATGCTGTTTCGTTTGCTATAGCGAATTGCCATAGGAGGACGGCATGGCACGGACACCGGTTGAAGAGCGCCTTGAGAAAATGCGCGAGGACGAGCGCAAGTTGCGCGAGCGTCGAAAGGCGCTTGAGGCCCGCGTCTCTACCGAACGTCGCAAGGCTGAAACCCGCGAGCGCATCATGCTTGGCGCGTTCATCCTCCACCACATAGACGAGGATACGCCCACCGGACGCCAACTCGCGCCCCTGCTGCAACGCGAACTGCCGATGTTCCTGACCCGTGAGCGCGACCATGCGTTGATGGCCCCTCTGCTCAAGCGGCTGAAGGAGAAGGAATGATGGCAGGGCCGCTGGTCGGGGGTGATCGGGGGATAGGATGGGTTCGTGCGATCGTCGGCGCATTTGTCGTGTGCCTGGTCGTGCAATATCTGGTCGGCAAGCTGCTGCCGGAAGTTCTCGCCAGCGTCATCGCCTGGGGCGCGTTCGCGCTGGTGATGGTCGCGGTCTGGCGGATCAATAGCCGGGCCGGTCGCAACGAGCTGCTCGGCTCGGCCCGCTTCGGATCGCGTGACGATGTGCGCGGCCTGGAATCCAGCGACGGCGATCTGCTCATCGGTCGATCGGCAAAATCGGGCAAGCTCCTCCGCTATGGTGGCCCCGCCCATCTGCTAACGATGGCCCCGACGCGGAGCGGCAAGGGCGTCGGCACCATCATCCCCAATCTGCTGACCCTCGACCGCTCGGTGATCTGCATCGACCCCAAGGGGGAAAATGCCCGCGTCACTGCCAGGGCGCGCGCCACCAAGGGCAAGGTCTGGTGCCTCGACCCGTTCGAGGTGTCCGGGCACCCCCCTGCCCGCTACAATCCGCTCGATCGACTTGACCCGGCCAGCCTCGATCTGGCCGAAGATGCGATGACGCTGGCCGATGCCCTGGTGCATGACCCTGCCGGGCAAGGTGGCGAGGCCCACTGGAACGAGGAAGCCAAGGCGCTGATCGCCGGGCTGATCCTCTATGCCGTGGTCCATGAGGACCGCGAGCATCGCACACTGGCGACGGTGCGCGAGTATCTGACGCTCGCCCCCAAGGGGTTCGCCGATCTGCTGACCCTGATGCAGGACAGCCGCGGCGCCGGTGGCCTGATCGCCCGCGCCGCCAACCGCCAGCTCGGCAAGTCCGATCGTGAGGCCGCAGGGGTGTTGTCCTCGGCCCAGCGCCACACCCATTTTCTCGACAGCCCCCGGATCGTCGCCAGCATGGCCGCGTCCGACTTCACGTTTTCGGGGTTGAAAGAGGGGGTTTCCACGGTGTTTCTGTGCCTACCCCCTGACCGGCTCGACGCCTATGCGCGCTGGCTGCGCCTGCTGGTCGCCCAGGCGCTCACCGACATGGCGCGCTCGCCCGTCAAACCGGCGCGGCCCGTCCTTTTCCTGCTCGATGAGTTCGCCGCCCTGGGCAGGCTCGAACCTGTCGAGCGCGCCATGGGGCTGATGGCCGGATATGGATTGCAGCTCTGGCCGATCTTGCAGGACATGCACCAGTTGCGCGCCCTCTATGGCGAGCGCGCGGGCACCTTCATGTCGAACGCCGGGGTGTTTCAGGCCTTCGGGGTGAACGACCTCGCCACCGCTGAACTGCTGTCGAAGACGCTGGGGCAAGAAACCCTCGAATATCAGACGGCGGGCTATTCGCAGGGCAGCAGGATCGGCGGGGCCAAACTCACGCAATCGGCCAGCACGCACATCAGCGCCCGAAACCTCATGAACCCCGACGAAATCATGCGGATGCCGCCCACCGACCAATTGCTGATGCTCCAGGGGCAGGCCCCGTTGATCGTGGAGAAGATCCGCTATTACGATCAGCGCGAGTTTGCCGGGCTGGCCGATCCCGGCTGAGCGTCCACAGGACGCGCGATTGTCGCCGATGGCGCATTGAAACGGGAAAGGGCCGCAACCCCGCCTGATGACCGCCCTGAACCTCTCCACACGGCGCTAGGACGCGATTGGGCGCTGAACCCGCCCCACTTCCCCCTCGGAAGCCCAGCGACCGCAGGTCGCCCTGTGACGGCATCGCCGTCACGCATCAAACAGCGCATTGGCCGGTAGGCCAATTCTATATGCTTTCTACCTAGGTGTTATTATGTGTTAGATTCAGTGTTACGGCCAAAAAAAACGCGATTTATCGAAAATATTTCAGATAGTTAGTTGTTACGCTGGTGGGTGATAACACGATAAATGGTGTGTGAAAGCACGAAGTTTGGTGGGTGATAACACAATCAAAAAAGGATGCTTATGCACAGCCGTTGGTGTGTGAAAGCACGATACTCATTGCCTTGGTGGGTGAAAACACGATAGTTCTGGCTGGTGGGTGATAACACGAATCAAGAGGACCGCTCCCCGCTCCTGCCGGATCGCTATCCGCAGCAGGACTTCTTCGTGTGCGACATCTTCGATGCTGCGCCCAAAGCAGACATGGCCGCGATGGAACATCCCATTTTCAGTGTGTCCACAAAGCCTGATTTCACCAAGCGGGCTTATGAACACGGCAACGCGATCCTGCGCGTATCCCCTTCCCCCAACGGCCTCGCAACCGTCCATGATCGCGATGTGCTGATATATTGCATTAGCCAGATTATGGCCGCTCTCAACAAAGGGCAGAAGGTCAGCCAGGTCGTCCGCTTCAAGGCTTACGATCTGCTTGTGGCAACCAATCGCGGTACTGACGGGCGCGGTTACGAACAGCTCAAGGCCGCGTTCAAACGGCTGCAAGGCACACAGATAGAAACGAATATCATCACGGGCGGGCAAGCCCAATGGGACGTTTTCAGCTTGGTCGATCGTGCGTCGATCATCCGCGAAAGTTTCGACGGTCGCATGATCGATGTGGAAGTGAAGCTGTCCGATTGGGTGTTCAATGCCATTCGGGCAAAGGAAGTGCTGACCCTTAATCGTCGCTATTTCCGGCTGCGGAAGCCTCTGGAACGCCGCCTGTATGAAATCGCTCGCAAGCATTGCGGATGGCCTGGGAAGCCCGTCAAATTCGGCCTCGATACGATCCAAAAGAAGTGCGGGTCACAATCGACCGCTAAGGAGTTCAAGCGGCTGCTCAAGGTCATCGTTGAGCAGGACGTGCTGCACGGTCACTTCCCGGATTACTCGATCCAACTCAACGAGGACGGGGATCAAGTCACCTTT
>NZ_JBJDRM010000022.1:0-30698 GCF_044987515.1 Sphingobium sp. ZW T5_29 | reverse complement strand
GGGGGCGGGAGAGGGGGTGACCCCCGTAACACGTGACTTTTCAGCGTCACTTTCCGTAACAGGCGTAACATCCGTTATGTATTGTGACGCTTTGTTACGCAGGTTGTCGCGATACCGAGCCTGCCGGATAGCGGCACGGCTGCGCGTGTCTGTGGCGTCCGGCAGCAGCGCGCGCAGCCCTTCCTCCATCTCCGCAACAGCAGCGACGATGGCGTCCGCGGGCATGCCGGCGGCGAGCATATGCTTCAGGGCGGACGCGATCACGCTCACACCGGCTCCTTCGACCTCGCCCAGAAGGCGTCGATGCCGATCTTCTCGACGTGGGAAACCGCCTGGCGAGCGCAGCTGAGCGCGTCGGCATAGATTTCGCTGCCGGTGAAGCGCATGACGTGGATGCATTCAGATATGAACCAACGGTCCCGTGAGCGATCCCGCGCCGCCTGCTTCTTGGTGCGCTCATGAAAATCATGACCGTCGCATTCGACGACCAAACGCCGCCCCTCGCATTCGAGCAGGAAGTCCGCCCGGTAGCGCCCGATCTGTTCTTGCGGTTTGACGGTGATGTAATCGCTCTTACCGCGCAGTTCATGGATCAGCGACAGGAACATCGCCGTTTCGATTGGCGATTCCGTGTAGTGAGATAGGTAAGGAGCGGTGCTGATCAGGCTTCTTCGATAATCCGCAGCCACAGCCTCGATCGCTCGCATGATGGTGTCGGGTATCTCGCTCACGCCAGCACCCCCCATTCACGAAGCTGCGCCTCGCCTTCCTCCACCGACCGGAACACGGCATGGCGGACACCATGCAGCTGGCACCAATCCCGCCAATCTTTCTGCGACGGAGACAGCGATCCGGTCTTGCTCTTGGCCTCCAGCACGCCGGAGCCGCCGTCCCAAAGGAACAGGTAATCCGACGCGCCAGTGATCATCCCCGCAGCGCGCGCGATCGCGGCGGCCGGCGTGGCGCGGGCAGACCCGGCCAGCTCATTGGGCGTATGGGTCCAGACGCCGCGCAGCCGCCCCTCCAGCACATGGACGCGCAGCCCGTTGGCGAACTGCACGGCCATGGCATCTTCAGGGCCAAGGCGCAGCCGACGCGACAGTGACGTGTACTGCATCAGGCGGACGAGGAAGGCGGGTGTTTTCATGCAGCCTTGTCTCCCGACGCGAATAGGTCGGCGGGCATGTCCTTCGACCAGGAATCAATGTCCGCCTCGATCTGGGCGTAATTGACGGGATGCTGGGCGCGGAGGTCGGGCGTCCGATCATTACGGACATAGCCGCCGTTGGTGCCGGGCGAGAGGAACCCATTGAATCTGTCGGTCCAGCGCGTCGGGCTGATCTTGAGCGCCTTTAAATCTGCGCGCGTGACGCAGCCGTGCCGCTCCAGCCAGATCATCAGCTTTATGGCTTTGATCTTCCAGTCCGTCAGCATGATCGGTGCGGCGTGGCCGCCCTGGACATCAGGCAAATAGTCCGGCAGCTTTTCGCGATGGGCCGGAAGCCAGTTATGCCAGCCCGACGAGTAGATCGAACTTTCGTCTGGCCACTGCCAGGGACGGCATTGCCAGTTCGTCTGCTCCGGTCGGTTGCCGTAGGCGGGCGAGACATGGCCCCAAATCGAGATAACGGTCAGCCCAAGGGCATCGCAGATCGGGCGGATATGGTTCTGGCATCCCTTTTCCGGGACGAGGACGGCGCGATAATCCGGGCCATCGGTTTCCGACCAGCGCGCCGCCGGCAAAGCCTGCGAAATCACCTTGGCATTGAGGGACAGCTTCGCTTCGATCCCGACCTGCGCCCCGGTCTCCGGGCAAACGGCCAGCAGATCCCAGCCGCAGGTCTCATGATAGATGATCCACTTACGATTGCCCCTGGCATCATTCCAGGCACAGAAGGCCTGCACCAATTCGGCTTCGGTGGCGAAGGTATCAATGTGTGTCATGCGCCCCTCCTGACGAGAAGCAGCAGATCGCCCTGTGGATCAGGGTTCGCTTCCATCCACCGGGCGAGGTTCAGCTGCGCCTCTTCGAGCGCGATATGCGCCGCAGTCTGCTCGAAGATTGCCGCGCGCGCCTTCTCGTCGGCACGGTTCATTCGCTTCTGGCAGTGCGCGATCAGCAGCTGAAGCCGGTTGCGCTCAGGGGATGGCGCCGACTCTTCAATGGCCACGGGACCGCCCCTCTTTCTGGCGCAGCCGACGCGCGCGCATTTCAACGCTGCGGACGGTCAGGCCGAGCTTCGCGGCGATATCGCGCCCCTTTGCGCCCTGGGCACGCATGTTGAGCATCAGCCGGTCGCGTTCCGGCGTCCAACTACTGCGTGGGCCGCATCCGTTCGCCTGGCGCTCGCACTTGATGGCGCGCTCCAGTTCGTCGGTTTCCGCGTCGGTCAGGGCGCGAGTGCGGGAAACCGCATCGAGCCGAGCGATCGTTTCCTTGTAGCCGCATTGACGGGCTTTGCGGACGGCCTCCGCCAGCGCGGCTTCCATCCTCATGCGTCACCCATGCGCGTGATGATGATGCCGCCGGCACGCAGCGTGTTCAGCCGGTAGCGTAGGGCATCGAAGGTTTGGCCTGCCGCCTCGATGTCAGCTGCGCCCTCTGCCAGTTCCGTGTCAGAGATGCTCTGGTCAGCCAGCGCCCGCGCCAAGAACATTTGCCCGCGTGCAGCGCCGATCGGCAGATCATGGTCGGACGTGCAGATCGCAGCTTCTGGAGCCAGCTTGCCACCGATCAGGTGGAACAGCGGGGCCAAACGATGCAGCCCATAGACCTCGCCAATCTTCATGACCGTGAGCATGGACAGAGCGGCCTTGCCGTTGCGTGCGTTCGCGATCGTGCCGGATGAGACGCCGAGCCGGTCGGCTGTGTCTTGGTCGCTCTCGTTGGTGTCGAGCTGGATGCCTTTCACGACGCTGCCGACAGCATCGAGCATAGAACTTTGCGTGAGCGGTGCTCCGCGCTGCAAGACATTGTTGCGCTGCGTCATGCAGAAGCATCCTCATGAAGGGGGATTTGATCAGTGTCGCAGCCGGGCCGGTCGTGCAGGACCGACCCAGCTGTGCCCGCGGTGCGACCCTCGGGAACTTGTTTGCCCGTCGCGGGAATGCGACCCGACGCGACGGGATGAACCGCCCGGCCGGCCTTGGTGTCGGTCGGGATCGGTGCAGGCGCGAGGCCAGCGAACGCGAGATCGGGGCAGTCGCAGAGCGACGCGCCACAGGAGCGGCAGGCGGTCATGCGGCGGCTTCCTCAACAGAGTCGGGATATATGTCAGGCCGCCATTGGTGTCGGCTGAAACCCGTAACTTCCTCCGCTTTCAAGACATACTCAGCGGGGAGTTGACGCCCGTCCCGGAGCCAGTTGGATATATTTTGCTGAGTGGTTCCGATGGCGCGAGCGAACGCGCTCTGGTTCCCACAGAAGGGCGCGGCCGCGACGGCGCGCTGGAGGATCGTTGACTTGCTCATGGAGCTGCACACTACAAACCAACGGTATACATTACAACCCATTTGTAGAGGCGCAGTGCACAAATCTTTTGTAATACTCAGCGCAATGGCAAACGAACCTGACGATCCTGGCGAAGCTGGTCTTTGGATGAAACGAGAGCGGCTCGCCCGAGATTGGTCGGGGCAGGGCCTCGCCGACCGCATCAATGCAATTGCGGGCAAGGCAGGGGATCGAATTACGGTTTCTCAGCAGGTTGTCTCGAACTTTGAAAAGGGTGAGACAAAACGGAAACCGTCTTGGGTGCGGTATGCTGCGATTGCTTTCAACGATGACGCTGGTGCTGATGCCTTCGAAGACGTTATCGATCCCGATGCCGTCGACATCCAGCAATGGGATGTAGCCTACGGCATGGGTGGCGGCACCTATCTCGACCTTCCCGTCACGGGCGAGACGCACAAATTCTCGCGTTCCTGGTTGCGCCAGTTCACGCACGCGCCGCCGGAGAAAATATTCCTCGCGGCTGGCACCGGCGATTCCATGATGCCGACCATCCTCGACGCCGACATCGTCGTGATCGATACCTCCCAGCAGGAGGTGCGCCTCGCAGACAAGATCTGGGCGGCATCCTACGGGCAGACTGGTATCATCAAGCGGCTCCGGCCAATGCCGGATGGCAGCGTCAAGATCCTGTCCGACAATCCTAACGTGCCGCCGGAGACCGCCTATGATGGCGAGCTATCGGTGGTCGGGCGCGTTGTGGCTGTCGTGCGGAAGATGTGAGAGCGGAACTTGCGCGTTCATAATTCATTTACTAATTGCGCTCATATCGGATGCGATATATGAGCCAACCTACGCGGTTCCGGTTCATCGTTGATGACGATGTCGAGAAGGACATTGAGGATGTTGAGGACACTGACCCTGACCAAGCGGCGACGCTCATCGTTCTGATTGAAGAGGTCAAAGGAGATCATGCGCTATGCAGTCGCTTGATCGACGAAGGGTATGTAGATGAGCAAATAGCTAAGGTAGCCCAGTTCGCTTCGATGCAGCGGAACAGGTATAACGCATATACCGTTCGATGCGCGGATGTAGATGACTGGCGCTTGATAACGGCGGTCGACCATCGGAAGGCTACGATCGCCCTCTTGTACATAATGAAACGTAGTGAGGACTATGATGAAACGGTCCAGCAGCGTGTTGCAGCGGCATACGACAAGCTTGGCTTGGAAAAGCTGGGACGCGCGTAGATCTCCAACTTCACGCTCGTCGCGAAACGCCTATTCCACATTCCAAGAGCCTCAGGTTTGGACTTTTGAGCCAATTCCAGCTGGCTTTTCTTCGGCCGATGCCATGATCGACCGGCTTTCTAGTAAACCGGGTATGTCGGATAGAGTTGCCGCTGCTCGGCAGCGCCTTGCGGCTAAGAGGGCGGAAGAATCCGGCGAACTGTCTCGTGGTCTTGCAGACTTGCGGCTGGCATCAGGGCTTTCTCAGAAGCAACTCGCAGAGAAGATTGGCACGTCTCAGCCGGTGATATCGATGTATGAATCGGGAGAACGGGAGCCAATGCTGTCGGCAATCGAGGCACTCGCTGGAGCCTTGAACGTGGATGCAAATTCGGTTGTGAAGGCCTATCGAAAAAATGGATAATGCTCCCCAGCTGTCGCTCGCATTTTGCGAAGATGTTCGGCTTGAGGTTGGAGGTAAGCCATTCTTGATCGGCCTGCTGTCGCCGGTGGTTTACTCAATGTGCGACGGCGAAGAGGACAGCTGCGTGCTTGTGGCATCCGTACTGATGCCTGCCGGGTCGACTGAGGCGCATCTGAAGCTTGAAGTCGAGGTCTCAGTGCCGGGCACAGAGCCAATCTCGAAGAGCGCTACAAAGCGGATAGAGATGCCCGAGGGCAACGGTGATGAGGCTTGGAAGATCTGGCTTCCTCAGGCCGTTGAAATCCCCAAATGTATAGAGGGGACGCGCATCAAGGCTCGCTTGCAGGGTGCAGGCGCAGAAGCTTGGGCGTCGCTTCTGTATCGCAGTAAGGGCGACCAAGAGGATTGAAGCACCTCTCCCTAGCCGTGGTCGGCGTCGGCTTCGATAACAAGACCGGCCCGGCACGGCGCTTCGAAATCGAGATGTGCAAACCAGGCGAGCCGGTAGAGCTTCGCCCAGAGCCTAAGAACTCTATTCCGCGCGCGGTATCCAGATCGGCTATCTTCGAGCCGAGCGCGCGCCCTTCATCGGCGCCGCCATGCGCCGCGGCATAGTCGAGGCAATCTTCCAGAAATCTGAGCAATGGGGCGCGACAATCCGAGCGCACCTAGATGGGACGGAGCCAGTGTTGCCCGAACCGGACGACTCGCGCGCCAATGACTGGCCGCCGCCGGGGTCGGAGGATCCGGATTGGTGGCCCGATGAGGAATGGCTAGACGAATAAATTACAATCGGTTTGTTGACATGGATACAAACGGATTGTAGTAAGGCCTCCATCAGGCGATCACCGCCGATGGAGAAACACCGTGGCCCAGTCCACCAATCATCAACCCCGCAGCGTGACGGACAACGATGCGTCGCGCGCTTGGGAAGACGCATACGCTTTCAAGGCTGAGATCGAGGCCCGCGAAGCCGATCGCGCCGCACCGCACGAGCTGCCCGTGTTCACCATGGCCGCGCTGCTGCTCTTCTCGGTCGCGCTGCTGGTCATCCAGTGCGTGTTCCTGCCGGAGACGCGGTGATGCAGCCCTGGCACTCCACCGAAGAAGCCCGGAAGATCCTCGCCAGCTGCGCCTTTCGCGCGCCTGCGATCATCTACTGCGATCAGGCCTACGCGCTGACCCGCGACGAATGGCGTTGCTACGATCCGGCGGATGCGCGGGTGCAAAAGCTCGCTCAGATCGCGGAGCAGCACTTCCTCGCCGCCGAGCGGGAAGGGGGCCGTATCGCTGCCCTGATCGCCATCGGCTGCTCTGTCGATGAAGCAATCGACGCCGTTCAGGACGAGCCGCAGATCATCAATCCCAACGACTGCGACCAGCTCGCGCTCCGCATGATGGTGCGGGCGCAAATCATGGGCGCGCAGCTGGAGAAGGCGGCATGACGGTTCTTGTCACCCCCAACATCGCCGACGCGATCGCCAAAGCCAACCAGTGGGTTGTCACTGCCAAACCGGTGATCCGTGCCTGGTTCGCGCTGGACGATATCGCGGGTGATCTTTTCGAGGCCGATCAGCGCACCCGCGACGAAGCGCGCGGGTTGCTGCGCAAGCCTCGGGACGAGATGTACCGGATGATCGAAGGTATCCGCGACGATTTCCGCTGCGATCACGTGATGTATGCGTCCGATGACGCCGACGAGGCCGAGTGGGATCGGGTCGAAGAGTTCAACGATGAGCTCGATCGCGGCATGGCCTCGGTCGCTGCGGCCATCAAGCAGGTCGAGGCCGAGCTATGAGCCGGGCCCGCATCGACTATTCGCACGGCAGCGATTTCCGCGGCGCCGGGTTCGATCCCGACCAGCCGATCGAGGGCTTCTATAGGATGCGCCTCAAGATGGGCGGTGCCTTTATCGGCGTCCGCATCTGGTACGGCGCACCGCTCGATCCGGAGACCGGAGAGGAAATGGATCGCTCCTGGCGCTGGCAGGCGCTGGTGAACGACGAGCATGTTCCGCTCGAACGGTGCTGGCCCAAGTGCGGCGGCGATCCGATCAGCGAGGCTGACTATCGGCACCTCACCAACCTTCAGCGCTGGGCGCGCACCAATGCGCCCGAGAGCAGCATCGCCGACCCGCGCCGACTGGCGCACCCCCTCGACAATCCCCTGCCTTTCTAAGGAGGTTTTATGCAGACCGCTTTTCCCGACGTGAAGCCCTGGCCGAAGCAGGCCGAACCCGCTCCGGCCGCAGTTGCTGAGATCGGGCATAATCGCCCGCCGATGGACGTCGAGGCACGCGCCGATTTCGACGAGAAGCTGGCGCTCAGCAAAGCCAACCGCGAGAAAATCGCGCAGCTGGTCGCGTCCGCCGATCGTGCTGTTGCGGTGGATGAGGACAGTCTTGGCAAGTGCGGCGAGTTGGTGAAGCAGATCCGTGCCGCCGAGAGCGTCGTCAGCAGCACCCATCAGGACGTTAAAGCACCATACCTTGCTGCTGGCCGCGCCGTTGACGAGGCAAAGAACGAACTGGTGACGCAACTGTCCGGGGCGAAGGCCCTCGTCGAGGGTAAGCAGAAGGCCTTCCTTCGCGAGGCGCAGGCCAAGCGGGATGCCGAGGCGCGCCGCATTCGGGAGGCACAGGAGCTAGTTGATCGCGAACGCCGCGAGCAGGAAGCCGCTGCCGCCGCTGCTGGACAGCGCGCACCCGAACCCGAGCCAGTCTATGCCCCACCGCCTCCGTCCGCCCGTATCGAGCCGATCCGTGGCGATTTCGGCGCGACCGTTTCGACCACGAAGAAAAAGCTCTGCGAGGTCACTGATTACACGCTGGCTTTCATGAAGGTCGAGAAGAACGCCAAGGTCCGCGAGGCGATCGACAAGGCGATCGCAGCGCTCGTCCGGGCAGGTGAACATGAAATCGATGGCGTCCGCATCTGGGATGACATCGCTGTGAGCAACCGCTGAGGAGAACCGACATGCAGTATGTCGCCTGCAAATTCCGCCCGGACGACCGGCGCAGTTACACTTATCATAATGATGGCGAGCCGGTGGCCGTCGGCGATCAGGTCAAGATCGCTGGGCGCGGTGATGATGGCTGGCAGCGTGTCCATGTCGTCGCCGTCTCGGATGAACAGCCGTCCTTCGAGACCAAACCCATCCTCGGAAAGGTCGAAGCCGAAGAGCCGGGCTTTGATCTGGGAGACGAAAATTGAACGCCATCGCCAACCGCAATGACGGTCCCGTCACGCTCGATCAGGCCGTGACCCAGCTGCGCAACCAGCTGGTCAACCGCGCCGACGACTTTAAGATGGCGCTGCCTGCACACATCACGCCCGAGAAATTCCAGCGCACGCTGATCACTGCGGCACAGTCCAACCCGGACTTGCTGAAAGCGGACCGGCGAAGCCTGATCAACTCGGCCATGAAGGCAGCGCAGGACGGCCTGCTGCCCGATGGCCGCGAAGCCGCTATCGTCATCTTCAGTAGCCGCAAGAAGGTCGGCAATGATTGGGTGTCGGTCGATCTGGCGCAGTATATGCCCATGGCATACGGCGTCCGGAAGAAGATCCTGCAGTCCGGTGAGATAAGTTCGCTCGAAACCAACGTCGTCTATCGCCGTGAGGTTGAAGAGGGTGCGTTCATCTTCGAAGCGGGCACCGAGGCGATGCTGCGGCACCGGCCCATGCTCGAACTCGCCGACGAGGATCTGGCCGATGAGAACATCGTGGCCGCCTATTCAGTCGCCACCATGAAGGACGGCAGCAAGTCGTTCGAGGTCATGCGCCGCGCCGAGATCAACAAGGTGCGCCAGGCGAGCCAGACCGGCGCAACTGGCCGCGTCGTGAAGTTCGGCAAGGACAAGGGCAAGGAGATCGCACCCAAGGGTCCATGGGTCGACTGGTTCGGCGAGATGGCGCGCAAGACGGTCATGCGTAGGCACTCCAAGACGCTTCCCATGTCCGGCGATGTTCTCGACGTCGAGGCCAAGGACGAGGCGCTTTATGCAGCATCGGCCAATATGGTCATGGCGAGCGAGGAAGAGCGGGGCGGAACGATCCTTCCGAGCCGTGATCAGTTAGGCCACGATCCGGAGACGGGCGAGGTCATAGACAACGGCGAGGAGGATGAAGAGTCGGCCCGCGCGCTCGATGTCCAGACCAGCGGTTGGCAGGAAGGCCCGGCAGACGAACAGCGTGGCGAGGCCAATGCCGTCACGTTCGAGGCGGCCAAGGCGCAGATCGATGGTTGCGAAACGGTGATCGACGTCAATTCGAAGGTCGCCGCGCTCGTGAATGACATGAGCGATGACGATGCCGACATACTGCGCGAGCATGCCATGGAGCGCATCGCCGAGCTGAAAGCGCCGAAGAAGTGACCGAATGCACTCACCCCAAGAGCAGAGGTGCGCTGCGTTGCCGCTCCTGCGCCGCCAAGCACATGGCGACCGATCCCGATATTCAGCGCCGCCGCCGTGAAGGCATCCAGCGCTATCATGCTCAGCCGGGCGTGAAGATCGAATATCGCGAACGGCAGCGGCGCATGATGGAGAAGGTACAAGCCGACCCCGTCGAGATGGAGAAGCGCCGCGAGCGCGGTCACTGGCTCCGCGCCAATGTGCTGACCCGCGCCGACGTCGTGGAGAAAACGCTGTCGGAGGAAACCCGGCGCAAGCGTGGCGCGACCATTTCGGCACTGCGGATGCGCGACATTCCGGCTGCGCTTCGGGAGGAATATCGGCGGCTCGTCCACTCGAAACGCATCCCCGCCGCTGAAGCCAAGCAGATCATCCTCGACCAGTTCAAGCGCCAGATGGGCGCAAAAAAGGCAACCGCATGAATCGCGAACCCTTCATCAATCGCGATGGCAAAAAGCTCCGCATTGGCGCGCTGATCATTAAGGCCGACCGCTGGCCGTGGCAGGCCGGTTACAACTGGCAGGGCATGACCAATTCGTCGGCTCCGCTCAACCAGCCCCGCAAGGGCGATAAGGCGGCACCGCGGTTCGGCGGCGGCTGGAAGTATAATCTGGGTCTCCAGTTTTCCGGCCGGACGCTGCTGATCGAACTGCTGTTCGGGATGCTGACCTTTCACATCGAGACGGCAAAGGATCGCCGCGAGGCCGATGAGCGCAAGGTTCGGCGGCAGGCGGAAATCGACCGCATTTTGGCTCGCAGCCGGGCCTAACCAGTTTCTCAAGGGAGCGCCGGGCACCTAACAAGGCCCGGCGTCACAGACGATGATCGAGCGCCAGCACGGAAAATATCTCCACCGCCGCGACGATGCACTGATCGCTCAGGTGTTGCTTATCAAGGAGCGACAGTTCGCCATGACGGACGAAATTGAATGCCCTACCTGCAACGGCGAGGGTGAGGTCGAGCACCCCTTCCTCCCCAACCATCCCGGCCCGCAGGATGAGTGCCCGCCCGATCCGGTGATCGTCGACTGCGAAGACTGCGAGGGCAAGGGCTGGCGGCCCATGACTGACGACGAACTGACCGAAGCCGCCGAGCGCCAGGCCGAGGATGCTGCCAGCGAGCCGCCGGTCACGATGGCGGAGCAGCACCGCGCCGCGTGGGCGCAGAAGATGGAGTCGCGGCGGTGACCGACCTTCTCCAGCTGGCCGATCGCGTCGAGCGCGGCGAGATCAAGGCGCTGTCGATTAAGCAGCCCTATCCGCACCATATCTTCCACGACGGGAAGGACGTCGAGAACCGCGACTGGCCAACCAAGGGCCGGGGCTGGTTCATCGTCCACGCTGGCGTGTCGAAGACCGAACTGGACATGGACGATCCGGCAGAGGCTGCGATGCCCCGTGGTGGCGTGGTCGGCATCGCCCGCATCGTCGATTGCGTCGAGCAGATGGATTCGCGCTGGTTCTATGGGCGCTATGGGTTCGTCCTGGCTGACGCCTTCCCGCTGCCCCTGGTCACCTGCCGTGGCAAGCTGGGCTTTTTCAATCTTGAGCCGGACACGCTGCGCGCGGTCGCTCAGCATATCAGGGAGCGCGCTCATGGCTGAGAACACGAAAATCGAATGGACGGATCACACCTTCAATCCGTGGATCGGCTGCACCAAGGTCGGTCCCGGCTGTGATAACTGCTATGCCGCCGACCTGTCGAAAGCCCGATTGGGCGTGCCGTGGGGAGCGGGCGAGCCGCGCCGTCACACCGCCGCGTCGACATGGAAGCAGCCGCGCGCCTGGAACAATCGCGCCGCCAAGCTGGGCATCCGCTATCGCGTCTTCTGCGCATCGCTGGCCGACGTCTTCGACAATGAGGTGCCAGCTGAGTGGCGGGCCGAGCTGTTCCAGCTGATTCGCGAGACACCGCACCTGGACTGGCTGCTGGTGACCAAGCGCATCGGGAACGCTGAGAAGATGGCACGTGCGGCAGGATGCTTCCCCAGCAACGTCTGGCTTGGCGCAACGATCGTCAACCAGGCCGAGGCCGAACGGGACATTCCAAAGCTGCTCGCCGTCCAAGGGCCGCGTTTCCGCTTCCTGTCGATGGAGCCGCTGCTCGGGCCGGTCGACCTGACCATGCTGTCGCTCAGCGGCGACGCGGAAATGGACGCGTTGCGCCCGCTGACATGGGCGTCGCAGGTTGAGGAATGGCGCGATACGTCCGACACATGGCAGGCGGATTTCGAGGATTGGTTCGGCCATCATCCGGACAATGTGTCTGGTCTGATCCATGGCGCGCTCGATTGGGTGATCGTCGGCGGCGAGAGCGGCCCGCACGCGCGCCCGATGCACCCCGATTGGGCGCGGAGCTTGCGCAAGCAGTGCGAGGAGGCGGGCGTGCCGTTCCTGTTCAAGCAGTGGGGCGAGTGGTTCCCATACGGCGGGATCGACGCCGATGGTTGCCAGAACAGCCGCGATCTGGGCGAGCGATCTGGCAAATGGCACATCTGGGGGGAGAATGACGGCTTTTCAGCCCGCGTAGGCAAGAAGCAAGCAGGCCGCTTCCTCGATGGCATCCAGCATGACGGGGTGCCGTCATGACCACCGGAGAAGCAACCGGCCTGCTCGTGCTGTTCGCCACCATCTGGATTGGCTGGCCGCTGCATCAGATCGCCGCGAACCTCACCGCGCTGCGGAAGATGGCGGAGAGGGGGAGGGGGCGCTGATGGGCATGGTCTTCACGGAAATCCTCGCCAAAATCGACCGAGCGGCCGTCAACGGACAACGGCTGCACCTCGACATCGAACACGTCCGAGCGCTGGCCACGTCTCCGGTGTATGCATCTATCGCCGAGATGAAGGCCAAGGAGTTTGCAGATCTATGGGAAAACGAACCGGAGCAGCGGGAGAGAAGCCGCCCCGCATCCAACTCGGGGATTTCTGGCTCGAACCCCGCATCGAAAGAAGCGAGTGGGTCATCGCCTGGTACGATGCTGACGCTCGTACACGTCGCCGCCGAAAGACAGGCGTCCGCTACAGCGGAGAAGATCGCCCGCCTCTCGAAGCACAAGAGGCGCTAGCCGATCATTTCGCGGCACATTCGCGCCCGACCGAGCCGGTTGCGATCAGGGACATGGCTGTCGCCACGCTGATCGATATCTGGCTGACCGACCATGTCGCAGTGAAGACCGAGGCACCGATCCGCTACACGACGTCGGTCAAGCACCTGCTCCGCTTCTTCGAACAGGAGCGCAAGCTGGGTAAAGTCGGTTCGACCGTCATGGTCTCTGACGTGAACAAGCGCCTGATCGACCGCTTCATCAAGTTCCGCAAGGGCGAGGGCGTCGGCGGCTGGACGATCAACCGCGATCTCAAAGCGCTGCGCGGCGCGCTTAATCATGGGTGGAAGAACGAGCTGATCGAATCGGCACCGTTCGTCCATGACGTCGAGGCGCGCGACAAGGCTAAACCCCGAGATCTGGTCTATACGCCCGAGCGCGTTGCCGCGCTGCTGGAGGCGGCGGCCAGTCGGGAAGATCGCAAGCACCTGCTGCTCTACATCATCATCGCGCTCAGCACTTGCGGCCGATCCTGGGCGATCCTCGATCTCGATAGTTCACAGATCCGCGACGGGCGCATCCACTTCCTCGCCGACGATCGTGCCCAGTCGAAGAAGCGCCGCTCCATCGTGCCGATCGCGCCGACGCTGGCACCATGGCTGGAGGGGATCAAGGGCAAGGTGATCGTGTCGCGGAAGCCCAAGGCTGAACGCAACTGGGCGGACCCGGCGGTCCCCGAGTTTTTCGAATATCCCTGCTACGACCTGGGCGATTCGTTCGAGAAGTGCCTGATCGAGGCCGGTATCTGCCGCGAGGTGTACGACGACGAAGGCAATCAGGTGATGCTCCCAGCTCGCGCCAAGCTGGGCGAGACGAAGCCCCGGCCGAAGCTGAAAGGGTTGGGGACGCCGAACACGCTGCGGCACACCGCCATTACCGAAATGCACCGCCGGGGCGTGCCCGAGGCGCAGATCGATGCAGCGGCAGGGCATGTCGGTGAAGGCACGGGAAAGCGCAATTATCGGCACGTCCGGCCCGACTATCTGGCCGAGTTCATCGCGGGCGTGGAAGCCTATTGGGCCGAAATCTCACGCTACACGGATGTGCACCTGCGGTCCCACAGCGGTCCCAAAGTCGCCTCTCTCGCTTCTGCTCGGGCAAGAGCCCGTATCAAAACGAAGGAATAACAATGGTTTGTAATGGTGCACCCAAGTGGATTCGAACCACTGGCCTTTGCCTTCGGAGGGCAACGCTCTATCCAGCTGAGCTATGGGTGCATGTCGCTGGTGCGAAGCGCCGCTTAGCAAAGCCTATCCGTCCGCGCCAGCACCAAATCGCGACAGGCGCCTTCTATTTCGGGGCCTTGACCATCGGCTGGAACATGCCCAGGCCGCAACTGGCGCCGGGGTTCAGATTGGGCGTGTTGTACAGCACCGTGATGATGTCCACCGAACAAAGCTGTGACAGGCTGGTCTTGTAAAGAAACCGCCGTTCCGAACCCAGACCGGGGCAGCTATGCTTCATCTGGTTCCGATAGACCTTGTTGCCGTTCATGATGAAATCGATGGTCCGGTCGTCGCGCACCTGTGTGCTGCGGATCGACTGCAAATTGACGCAACTCACGGCCTTGCCGGACGGGACCAGATTGTCGGCCTTGGGCTTGGCCGCCGCGGGCGCGATCGCGCAGGCGACAGCGACGGCGAGCGCTATGCCCGCAACTGACGCAGAGACGAAGGCGGTCATGCGTATCTCTCCTCACATTTTCGGGCGCGATGCCAGTCAACGCCGCCATTGCGTCAGTGGTTTAGCATAGGCTGGCTGAACCGCACGATAATGGGAAAGGCTTTCATCCGGCGGATGCGGCAGCCGCAATGCTCGCCTTTTGGGAAGGAGCAGGCGTCTTTGGCCTATAACGGCAAAGGTCCGCCACGACACAGCGCCAGCATTCGGGGCGGCGCGCCTTGCACACGTAGCGGCCATGCAGGATCAGCCAGTGATGCGCGTCCCGCCGGAACGGCCCCGGAACGCGCTTTTCCAGCTTTTGCTCAACGGCCAGTGGCGTCTTCCCCGGTGCCAGGCCGGTGCGATTGCCGATGCGAAAGATATGCGTATCCACGGCGAAAGTTTCATGCCCGAATGCGGTGTTCATCACGACATTGGCCGTCTTGCGCCCGACGCCGGGCAGGGTGGTCAGCAGATCGCGGTCTTCGGGCACCTGCCCGTCGAAATCACGGACCAGTATCTCCGACAGGGCGATGACATTTTTGGCCTTGGCGTTGAACAGGCCAATTGTCTTGATGTGCGCCTTCAGCCCATCCTCGCCCAGCGCGACCATCTGAGCAGGGGTCTGTACCTCACGGAAAAGGGCGCGAGTGGCCTTGTTGACGCCGACATCGGTCGATTGGGCGGACATCACGACCGCCACCAGCAACTGATAATCATTGCCATATTCCAACTCCGTCCGGGGGGCAGGATTGGCTTCGGCCAGTCGGCTGAAAAAATCGAAGATCTGATCCCGGTTCATCGAACGCTCAGAGGCCCAGCACGCCCTTCATGTCGTAACGGCCCGCCGCCTGGCGGCGCAGCCAGGTCGCGCCCTTGACGGCGCCGCGCGCAAAGATGACCCGGCTTTCGGCCCGGTGGCCCAGTTCGATCCGTTCGCCCTCGCTGGCCAGAATTACTTGATGATCACCGGCCACCGATCCCCCGCGCAGCGCCGCGAAACCGATGGTTCCCGGAACGCGCGCGCCGGTGATGCCGTCGCGGCCGCGATCGCTATGGTCGGCCAGGGAAATCTGACGCCCGCGCGCCGCCGCCTCGCCCAATAACAGGGCCGTACCGGAAGGCGCATCCACCTTGTGCCGATGATGCATCTCGACAATTTCGATGTCCCAATCATCGCCCAGACGCGCCGCCGCCTGTTCGACCAGGGCGGCCAGGACGTTGACTCCCAACGACGTGTTTCCGGTCTGCAAAACGGCAATGGATTCAGCCGCCTTGTCGATCAGGCCGTGATGTTCAGCCTCCAGCCCGGTGGTGCCCACCAGCACGGGTTTTCCAGCGGTGACGCAGGCGTCCAGATGCCCGGCCAGCGCGGCAGGCACGGAAAAGTCGATCAGCACGTCGCTTTGCCTGGCCAGCTCCAACGGATCGGACGTGATGGCGATGCCGGGCAACAGCTCACCGCTACCGGGCCGGTCGGTCCCGCCGCTGATTTCCAGCCCGGATTCCAACGCCACCTGCGCGATTGCCCGGCCCATGCGGCCCGCTGCACCGAAAATGCCAATCTTCGTCATATCTCAGTCGCCGCCCGTGATTATCGTGCCATTGATTATCTTTGCCCGATGCCAGAGCGGCCCTGCTTTGTCATCTGCAAGCTGTGCCGGGCATCAATTGTCATTCTGGCCCACATCCCGGCTATGGAACTGGCGCTGCCACTGGTCGTTCGATCATCAGACCTGGAAAAAAGGACAATGTGATGATTCGCCTCGCCATTATATCGCTCGTGATAGCCGCGGTGCTCGCCATTTTAGGATTTGGCGGCGCAGCGGGCACATTCGTCGGGATCGCAAAGATTCTGTTCTTCATCGCCATCGCGCTCTTCGCTCTTTTTCTGGTGCTCGGCTTGCTGGCTGGCAAGGGGATCAAGAACGCGATAGACTAAGGCCATGACACAGATCGGCGCTGGGGTAGACGAAACAGGCAGGTTGATCCGCGACGGATCGGGCTTCCTGCTCCAGCGCGATCTGGGCGGCACATTTCGTCTGGTGTTGTTGCGCGTTCCCGTGGACCACGTCGAAAAACGGGTGCGCGTTCAGGGCTATTATGCCGGGAACGACATTGTCGAAGTGGAAGGCGTTGCCGCCGCCTGATTGTCCGGGCGGCAGCGGGGCTGTTCAGGCAGTAATGGGCCGCATCTGATCGATCAGCGGGACCGAAGTATGGCTTCGAACGACGCGCGCGCATGCGCCGACGCCACGGTTATTTTCCAATGGCAACGCGGTGGCGCAATAGGCGCATTCGGCCATCAGGCGACCGACCATCCAATGACTGCGTCCACAACTGGGGCAGTGATTGGCTTCACCGGGATGATAATGGATAATATAACCTCTGGATGCCGGGTCGAACGACTTTCCGGCGGCGAAGGTTGATATTGGGCGCATCGTCTTCCTCCTCAGACATTTATTTTCGGCATCATGTCCGACGAAGATTTATACGTCGGCATTGATGCAACGACAAAAGCCAGAGCGCGCGACCATTTTCTTTCATCAAGCCGCTCCATGAAACAGAACGCGGCTGCCTGCCAATGTATCCTTTGTGCAATCGACGCGTCCACAGGAAAGATTCGCAAGCCGTGCCATTTCGCGCCTTCGCATTGACTCCGGGCGGACAAGCGCTATGGCGGCGGCCATCAAGGGACATACCCGCTTCGGCCATTGGTTGGGGCGCATCCCGCCACCTTGTCGGTCGGATCTCATCTGCGCTGGCGAGCGCCTGGTGGAATGTCGTTATCCTCCTAGCCCCTTGGCCGGGCACCGCGAGGAGACGCACGACTTATGACCGCCATCGGACAGGACACACTCGGCACGCGCGACACGTTGAAAGTCGGCGGCAAGGACATTGCCTATTATTCACTGAAGAAGGCTGCTGCAAAGCTCGGCGATGTCAGCCGTCTGCCCTTCTCGATGAAGGTGCTGCTGGAAAACCTGCTCCGTTTCGAAGATGGCGTGACCGTCACGACCGAAGACGTAAAGGCTATTGTCGACTGGCAGAATGATCGGGGCAAGGCCGAACGTGAAATCCAGTATCGTCCCGCGCGCGTGCTGCTGCAGGACTTCACCGGCGTGCCTTGCGTGGTCGATCTGGCCGCCATGCGCGACGCGATGAACGCGCTGGGCGCCGACGCCAGCAAGATCAACCCGCAGGTTCCCGTCCACCTTGTCATCGACCATTCGGTCATGGTCGATGAATTCGGCACGCCCAAGGCGTTCGAACAGAATGTGGAAATCGAATATCAGCGCAATATGGAGCGCTACGACTTCCTGAAATGGGGCAGCAAGTCCCTCGCAAACTTCTACGCCGTGCCTCCCGGCACCGGCATCTGCCATCAGGTGAACCTGGAAAATATCGCGCAGGCCGTATGGTCGAGCGAAGGTCCTGACGGCGTCACCGTCGCTTATCCCGACACCTGCGTCGGCACCGACAGCCACACCACGATGATCAACGGCCTGGGCGTGCTCGGCTGGGGCGTCGGCGGCATTGAAGCGGAAGCCGCGATGCTGGGTCAACCCGTCTCCATGCTCATCCCCGAAGTCGTTGGTTTCAAGCTGATCGGCACGATGAAGGAAGGCGTGACCGCCACCGATCTGGTGCTCACCTGCACCCAGATGCTGCGTGCCAAGGGTGTTGTCGGGCGTTTCGTCGAATATTTTGGCCCCGGCCTCGCATCGTTGTCGCTGGCCGACCGCGCGACGCTCGCCAACATGGCGCCGGAATATGGCGCGACCTGCGGCTTCTTCGGCATCGACGACAAGACGCTGGATTACATGCGTCTGACCGGCCGCACGGAAGAGAATATCGCGCTGGTCGAAGCCTATGCGAAGGAACAGGGCTTCTGGATCGACCCCGCGCTCGACCCTGTCTTCACCGACACGCTGGAACTCGACCTCGCCACCGTCGTCCCCAGCCTCGCCGGACCCAAGCGCCCGCAGGACCGCGTCTCGCTGCCCGAAGTCGATGACGTGTTCAACGCCGACATGGCCAACGTCTACAAGAAGGCGCAGCAGCGCGTTCCTGTTGAAGGCAAGGATTTCGACATTGGTGACGGCGACGTCACCATCGCCGCGATCACCAGCTGCACGAACACCTCGAATCCCGGCGTCATGGTCGCCGCCGGTCTCGTCGCCAAGAAGGCGAACGAACTGGGCCTGAAGCCCAAGCCCTGGGTTAAGACATCGCTTGCGCCCGGTTCGCAGGTGGTTACCGACTATTTCGCCAAGGCTGGCCTTCAGGAGCATCTGGACGCGGTTGGCTTCAACCTGGTCGGTTATGGTTGCACAACTTGCATAGGCAACTCCGGGCCGCTCGCCGAACCGATCAGCAAGGCGATCAACGAAAACGGCCTCGTCGCCGCAGCCGTCATCTCGGGCAACCGCAACTTCGAAGGCCGCGTGTCGCCTGACGTGCGCGCCAACTTCCTCGCCTCGCCGCCGCTGGTGGTGGCCTATGCGCTCAAGGGCACGGTGGTCGAAGACTTCATCACCACCCCGATCGGCACCGGCAAGGATGGTCAGGACGTCTTCCTCAAGGACATCTGGCCGACCAATGACGAAGTCGCCACCACCATGGCAGGCTGCATGGACCGCCAGATGTTCCAGGCGCGCTACGCCAATGTCTACAAGGGCGACGCCCATTGGCAGGCGATCGACGTCACCGGTTCGGACACCTACAGCTGGCGCGCCGGTTCCACCTATGTCGCCAACCCGCCCTATTTCGAAGGGTTGAGCATGACCCCCGCGCCGGTCCACGACATTATCGAGGCAAAGCCGCTGGCGGTCTTTGGCGATTCGATCACCACCGATCACATCTCGCCCGCCGGGTCGATCAAGGCCAGTTCGCCCGCAGGCAAGTGGCTGAGCGAGCATCAGGTCGCGCAGGCCGACTTCAACAGCTATGGCGCGCGCCGTGGCCATCATGAAGTCATGATGCGCGGCACCTTCGCCAACATCCGCATCAAGAACCTGATGCTGGACGGCGTCGAAGGCGGCATGACCCGTTATGAAGGCGAAATCATGCCGATCTACGACGCGGCGATGAAGCACAAGGCTGACGGCACGCCGCTGGTCGTCATCGGTGGTAAGGAATATGGCACCGGATCGTCGCGCGACTGGGCGGCGAAGGGCACCAACCTGCTGGGCGTGCGCGCCGTCATCGTCGAAAGCTTCGAACGTATCCACCGTTCGAACCTGGTTGGCATGGGCGTGCTGCCGCTGCAGTTCAAAAATGGTGAGAGCAAGGACACGCACGGCTTCACCGGCGATGAAACCTTCACCATCCAGAATGTCGCTGGCCTGAAGCCGCGTCAGGACGTGGACGTGATCGTGAAGCGGGCCGACGGTTCGACCTTCACCCTCACTGCGCTCTGCCGTATCGATACCGTCAACGAACTGGAATATTTCATGAACGGCGGCATCCTTCAGTATGTCCTGCGCAAGCTGGCCGCCTGATCGATCATCGAATGAAGCAAGAAGGAGGGCTTCCCGCGCGGAGGCCCTCTTTTCTTTTATGCGCCATCCGACCGAACTTGTTTCGGCATCCATCCTGCCCCAGGATTACCGCTCGGCTTCAGCATGGCGAAGCGAATAGGGGCATTTTCACAGTGACCGTCTTTATCGAAATCGTCGGCTGGCTGGGGGCCATATTGGTTCTTTGCGCCTATATCCTCGTGTCCACGGGCCGTCTGTCGGGCGATTCGGCCCTGTTCCAGAGCATGAACGCCCTGGGCGCGACTTTCTTCGTTTGGAATACCTGGTGGCACGGCGCCATCCCGTCGATGGTGCTGAACATCATCTGGGGCGCGATAGGCTTCGTGGCGCTCTGGCGCATCTGGCGGCGCAGGACGGCGCAGGGCTGATAGCAGGGATATTGCCGGTCCAAGAAAGCTTCATCTGGCCCCGGCCTAATCTCTTGGCCTAAGTCCGCGCAATGAAAAGAGCGCTCATCGTCCGTCATGTGCCGCGAGAAGGGGCCGCCGGGTTCCTCATCCCGATCGAGGCCGCGGGTTACCAGATTGATCGGATCGATGTCGCTAGCCCCGAATTTGCGCACGTGGACCTCTGCGCGCCCGACCTGCTGATCATGATGGGCGGCCCGATGGGCGTCTACGAACAGGACATCCATCCGTGGATCCCGTTACAGATCGACAAGCTGGCCGCGCGGCTTGATCAGGACCTGCCCACCCTGGGCGTATGTCTGGGCAGCCAGATGATCGCAGCGGCGCTGGGCGCGCGCGTCTATCCCGGCCAGTCGATGGAACTGGGCTTTGCCCCTATCGCCCTGAACGGCGCGATCATGGACTCGCCCTTGCGGCACTTGCAGGATGTGCCGGTCCTGCACTGGCACAGCGATACGTTTGAGCTACCGCGCGGCGTTGAGCTGCTGGCATCGACCGACGCCTATGCGCATCAGGCCTTCCGCCGGGGACGCAACTTGCTGGCGCTACAGTTCCACGCCGAAATGGGTGAAGATCCTCGCTTTGAGGATTGGCTGACTCATTTTTGGGCCGATCTCGACATCGCCCAACAATGCGGCGTGGCCCTGCGGCGTGATCATGAAGCACATGGGCCGGGCGCAGTCGCGGCGGGTCGCGCGATGATCGCCGACTGGCTGGCGCAACTGCGGACCTGACTGCCCCGCAGCGTTCAGAATTCGACGTCCAACTCCTCCATCTCATCGGCCTCCTGGCGCGCGTCGTTGATCCACTCGCGCATCAGGTCCCAACTGTTGATGGTATCGCAATAGACCGCCGACTGAGCGGACAATGGCACCGCATAGGTCAGGAAACGCTGAGCCACCGGAGCAAACATGGCGTCTGCCACGTTCGGCTTTTCCCCGAACAGCCAGGGACCGCCATGAGCATCCAGGCATTCGGCCCAGATCGTTTCCACCCGCTCGATATCAGGCTTCGCCCCGGAAAAGATCGGGAAGCGATCATGCCGCACCTTCAGGTTCATGGGCAGCGCCGACCGCAGGTTCGCGAACCCGGAATGGATTTCCCCCGATACGGACCGGCAATGGGCGCGTGCGATTCGGTTTTTGGGATACATGCCCGCGTCAGGATAAAGTTCGTGCAGATATTCAGCGATCGCCAGCGTGTCCCACACGCTCGCCCCTTCATGGGTCAGGCGCGGCACCAGGACGGACGGCGTCAGCAACAGCAACTCAGCGCGGGCTTCCAGATTTTCCAGCGCCACCATCTTTTCCGCTACGTCAAGCCCGGCCAATCGGCACAACAGCCATCCGCGCAGCGACCAGGATGAATAGGTCTTGCTGGAAATAGTCAGTTCGGCGACCGGCATGGCAATCTTCCCCTCTGCAATTCCTTGCAGGATGATGCACTGCAATGTGGAAAAATAACATAAGCTTTGTACAATCACTATATGTGGGGAACATTGCGGGGCATGATCGTTATATGGTGATGTTATATAGCAGCTATCAGGCGCTGGAAGACATGCTCGCACCTGCAAGGTTCGGCGCGCGACTCGCCCTGTCCATGCGGGACAGTTTGGGACCGGTGGCGGACTGGCCGCTGCAACGCCGCATGTTCGCCCTGATGGACGTTTTCCAGGGCGCGCGGCTGACCCACAGCCGCCCGGCCTACGGCATTGATCAGGTGCGCACCGGCAATGCTGTCGTTTCCGTGCGGGAAGAAGTGCTGCTGGACCTGCCCTTTGGCAACCTCCTGCATTTTGCGAAGGATGATGTCGACACCGCCCAGCCCAGGGTTCTGCTGGTCGCGCCAATGTCAGGACATTTTTCCACTCTTTTGCGCGCAACCGTAAGGACGCTGCTGTCGGACCATGACGTCTATATCACCGACTGGAAAAATGCGCGGGACGTTCCCCTGTCGGCGGGGCCGTTCGGCTTTGACGATTATGTCGACTATGTGATCACTTTTTTTCAGGAGATGGGGCCGGGCGCACATCTCTTCTCGGTATGCCAGCCCTGCGTGCCCGCCTTCGCCGCCGTAGCGCTCATGGCCGAAGATGGCGACGCCGCCACGCCGCGCTCGATGACGCTGATGGGCGGTCCCATCGATCCGCGAGCCGCACCGACAGGTGTCAACGAACTTTCCAATGAAAAGTCGATCGAATGGTTTGAAAAAAACCTGATCACCACCGTGCCCATGCGCTACGCCGGTGCCGGGCGGCGGGTCTATCCCGGATTTCTTCAACTATCGGCCTTCATGGCAATGAACCTTGAACGCCATGGCGCGCAGCATCGTGAACTTTATCAGCTTCTGGCCGACGGAAAGGATGTGGAAGCTGACAAGATCAAGAATTTCTATCAGGAATATTTCGCTGTCCTCGACATGACGGCGGATTTCTACCTGGAAACCGTCGATCGGGTGTTTCAGCGCACTTTGCTAGCTAAGGGCGAACTCACCCATCGCGGTCGTCCGGTCAATCCCGGCGCGATCCGCTCCACGGCGCTGCTGACCGTGGAGGGTGAAAAGGACGATATCTGCGCCGTGGGCCAGACCGCCGCTGCCCACCTCCTGTGCACCGGCCTGCGCCCTCATCTCAAACGGCATCATCTTCAGATCGGTGCAGGCCATTATGGCGTGTTTTCAGGCCGCAAATGGGAAAAAGAAGTGTTCCCCCAGGTACGCAACATGATCCTGGCAATGAACTGACGCCCCAAAGTCATTAGCACCTATCGCCTTAAGCCTCTGGTCGGGTCCAGATCCAACTTCCGCCGATCAACGCGACGGCAACCGGGATCAGCGACCAGGGCAGGGGGGGCAGGATCACGCCCATCACAGCACTTGCGGCAAAGGCGACCAGTGCCGCCTGCTTCCCCCGTCGGCTGATCGCCCCGCGTTCGCGCCACCGCCGGATATGTATCCCAAAATGCCGGTGGTCGAGCAGCCGCGTCTCCAGCGCGGGGCTGGACCGCGCAAAGCAGAATGCCGCCAAAATCATGAACGGCACTGTCGGTAACAGCGGCAGGACGACGCCGACCGCGCCCAGTCCCAGCGCCACGAATCCGCATGTCAGGTAAAGCGTCCGCCGCATCAGGCCGCAGGCAGCTGCAACCGCACGAGCAGCCCGCCCAGGTCCTCGCTTTCCTCCATCGTCACCGATCCGCCATAGATTTCGGCGACGTCGCGCACGATTGCCAGGCCCAGCCCCGTTCCGGGCTTCCCCGAATCCAGCCGCACCCCCCGATCGAAAATGCGTGTCCGTTCCGCCTCCGGGATGCCCGCACCGTCATCCTCGACTAATATCTCGACCATCGGGCCGTTCCGCGACACGGTGGCGAACACGCTGCCTCCGCCATATTTGGCGGCATTTTCCACCAGATTGCCCAGCATTTCATCCAGGTCCTGCCGTTCGGCCCGTGCTTCGACGGTCTTGTCGCCATCCATGTCGATGCGGGCTTCGGGATAGAGGCGGCGAACAGCGCGTTCCAC
This sequence comes from Sphingobium sp. ZW T5_29, assembly GCF_044987515.1. Lineage (NCBI taxonomy): Bacteria > Pseudomonadati > Pseudomonadota > Alphaproteobacteria > Sphingomonadales > Sphingobiaceae > Sphingobium > Sphingobium sp. ZW T5_29. Next base: position 6,944 of record NZ_JBJDRM010000022.1, on the reverse strand, counting down.
CGCCTGCAGGCTGGACCACACTTCCGCCCGGCTTTGCGCCGCGCCACGTCTGCCGACCGCGCGGGCGCGGGCCAGATGATGATCCACCTGTCGCCGCATCGTCGTCGCCTCCCTGATGACGGTGTCGCCAAGGTCGGGTGACTGCGCAGTGGCGGCGTTCATGATAACGGTCAGCGGTGTCTTCAGTGCATGGGCCAGGTTGCCCGCATGGGTGCGCGCTTCTTCCGCCTGGGTTTCGTTATGGGCCAGCAGTGCATTCAATTCTTCGACCATGGGCAGCACTTCGCTGGGCATTGGCTCGGAAATGCGGCTCTTTTCGCCTGCGCGCATCCGCACGATTTCCTTGCGCACCCGTCGCAGGGGGCGCAGCCCGTAAAGCGTTTGCAGCGTGGTTAGGGCGATCAGTCCCAGCGCCAGCAGCGCAAAGCTCTGGAACAGGGTGGATCGCAACGTCGTGATCTGGTCGTCCAGCCCCGCCCGAGCGGCGGCGACCATGAACATCCAGCGAGTGTCCGACCCCGGCAGGATGATCGTCCGCTCCATGACCCGCAGATCCTCTCCCGGAAATTGCTTGCTGTCATAGACGTGGAAATTGCGGTCCTGATGGTCGGCTGGAGATTTCAGCGCACGGTCCCACAATGATCGCGACCGCCAATCCTCATGGCCTTTCGCGCTGATCTGATAATAAAGGCCGCTATTGGGCTCCAGGAACCGCTGGTCGGCGAGGGGCCGGTTGAACAGCACTTCGCCGTCCGGTCCGATTTCCGCCGACGCGATCATCGCCGTCAGCACATAGTTCAGCCCATCGTCGAAATTGCGCGTTACCGCATCCGACAGGACCCGGTCGAGCGCCAGCCCGCCGCCCAGCAGCAGCAGGCTGATCCACAGCGCCGCAATGCCGATCATGCGGCGGCTGAGTGATCCGGTGGACAGGACCTGGGGTTGATCAGCCACGATGTGCGCGCCCGAATCCAGCTCGTTCAGGCTGCGCCAAGTCCAAGCCTTTCTTTGAACTAAGCAAAAGGGCGGCAACCGCCATGCAAGCGCAACTCACTTCATCCGCCGCGCCTTTCGACCGGCGCGGGCTGACCGGCGCGACCTCAATCAGCGGCCCGGCTCGTCCAGGCTGTAGCCAAGTCCGCGAATGGTCGTGATGACATCCGCGCCCAGCTTCTTGCGGATGCGCGTCACAAACACTTCGATCGTATTGGAATCGCGGTCGAAATCCTGATCGTAAATATGCTCGATCAACTCCGTGCGGCTCACCACCTTGCCCTTGTGATGCAGCAGGTAGGACAACAGCTTATACTCCTGCGCGGTCAGCTTGACCGGCTCGCCTTTCAGCGTGACCCGGCCGCTACGCGTGTCCAGCCGCACATCGCCAGCGGTCAGTTCGCTCGACGCATTGCCCGAAGCGCGACGGATCAGCGCGCGCAGGCGGGCGATTAGTTCCTCGCTCTGGAACGGCTTGGCCAGATAGTCGTCCGCGCCCGCATCCAGCCCGGCCACCTTGTCCGACCAGCTGTCACGCGCGGTCAACACCAGCACCGGAAAGCTGCGGCCTTCCTTGCGCCATCGGTCCAGCACCGTCAGCCCGTCGATCGTCGGCAGGCCCAGGTCCAGCACCACCGCATCATAGCTTTCGGTCGTCCCCAGGAAATGGCCGTCCTCGCCATCATCCGCCAGGTCGACGGCATAGCCGGCACCTTCCAGCGTGTTGCGAAGCTGTTGGCCCAGACTGGGTTCATCTTCGACGATCAGCAGACGCATATGGCCCCGTTTCTTTCTGTTATTGCCTGTGGCGCGTCAGCGCGCCCAGCCGGTTATATCGCCCGTCCGCCCGTCCGCATCAACCCATACAACCTTGCCGTCCTTCACATATTTCAGGCGGTAATGGTTGGACGAAGGGTTGAACTCAGCGCCCAGGTAAGTCGCGCCACCCATGGCGGCGTCCACGCGGCGTTTGATGAGGGAAAAGGGCATGGTGTGCCCGTCCAGCATCGCCCGCCGCGCGGCATCCTGCTCCCCGCGCTGACCCGCTTGGGCAACCGGGTTCACCACCAGCATCGCGGCAATGGCCCCAAGGCCCGCAATCAGGCTGTTACGCGTCATCTTCATGAGGCATGCCATAGCGCGCGACCATTGAACAGGTGGTGAATAATGCGGTCAGCGCCGCTTCAGCCGCCTTTTACCGCTCCAGCGCATATTGCACGGTCAGCGTTACCGACGATCCCACCTGGCCCGGTTCGACCGGAGTCGCGGCCGCCGCATCTTCCTTGAAGCTTCTGACCATCATCGGCATGGGCGGTCGGCCTTCGCTGCTGCTCTCCGAAAGCGTGACCAGCCGCGCAGAACGATATCCCGCCGCCTGCGCATAATAATCGGCCTGCATCTTGGCGGTTTTCAGCGCCGCGCCACGGGCCTGCGCCAGCATCGGCGTGGGATCGCTGATGGTGAAGGATGGGCCACTCACATTGGTCGCCCCAGCCGCCACCATGGTGTCGAGCAGGGTGCCGACCTTCTTCACGTCCTGCAGCTTGATGCTCAGCTGGTTGGACGCCTCATAACCGATGAAGCGCGGCGGGGTCGGCTGTCCGGCCCTGTCGCTATAATCATATTGCGCGCTCAGGTTGATGCCGCTGGTCTGGATGTCTTTCTTGGGGATGCCAGCCTTCGCCAGCGCCGCGATCAGCTTTTCCATCTTGGCCGCGTTGCCGCGCATGGCCTCCACCGCAGTGGGTGCACGAGTCTGGACGCCGGTGCCGACAATCGCCTGATCCGGCGCAGCTTCAACCGTTTCGGTAACGTTCAGCGTCACGATCGGCGCCTTTTCCGCAACGGTGACGCTCGTCTGCGCAATCGCAGCGGGGGCGATCGATGACGCTGCGATGGTCATCAGGGCAATGGCGGACTTCATGGGGGTATCTCCTTGGAAAGGCGGTGCGACCCTATTGTAACGGGTGCGATGAACGGATGCTGACATGCGCTGAAAGCCATCAGTCAGCTTCTGGTTCCCTGGCGGCCCTTGCCCCGGCGCGCGCAAGGCCCTAGCTGCACCGCCATGGCGGCTCCCATATTATCCTTCGAAGACCTTGGCCTCAGCCAGGGCACGCACTGGCTTTTCCGGCATCTCGACATATTTGTGGGGGATCGCGACCGGCTGGCGCTGATCGGCCGCAATGGCGCGGGCAAGACGACGTTGCTCAAGCTGATCGCCGACATTGTCGAAGCGGATGAAGGCACGCGGTCGGTTCGCCCCGGCGCGCGCGTGATCATGCTGGAACAGGACCCTGACGTCAGCAGCTTTGCGACCTTGCGCGATTTCGCGCTGGCGGGCGACTATGCTCCCCCCGCACATGAGGTGGAGGCAATCGCCAGCCAGCTTGGCACCGACCTCAACCGCGAAGCCGCCACGGCGTCAGGGGGTGAGCGCCGCCGCGCCGCCATAGCCCGCGCCCTGGCCAGTCAGCCCGACCTGCTGCTGCTGGACGAACCGACCAACCATCTGGACATCGATGCAATCGACTGGCTGGAAGGCTGGCTGGCGCGCTATAACGGCGCGTTTATCGTCATCAGCCATGACCGCGCCTTCCTGACCCGTCTCACCCGCCAGACGCTGTGGCTCGACCGTGGATCGATTCGCCGCAATGAAATCGGCTTCGGGGGCTTTGAAGAATGGATGGAGGCCATCTATGCCGAAGAAGCCCGCGCCGCCGAAAAGCTCGACGCAAAACTGAAGCTGGAGGCGCACTGGCTCCAGCGCGGCGTCACCGCCCGGCGCAAGCGTAATCAGGGGCGGCTGGCAAAGCTCTACGACATGCGCGCGCAGCGTGCCGCCATGGTGGGTCCGCAGGGCGTCGCCCGGATCGCCGTCGCCGCCGACGACAGCAAGACGAAAAGCGTGATTTCCGCCGAACATGTCACCAAACAGTTCGGCGACCGCACGGTCATCAATGATTTTTCCCTCCGCATCCAGCGCGGCGACCGCATCGGCATCGTCGGCGGCAATGGCGCGGGCAAGACGACGCTGCTCAAACTGCTGACCGGACAGATGGACGCGGACAGCGGCACGATCCGCCAGGCCAAGTCCCTGGACATGATCTTCATCGACCAGCAGCGCAGCCTGATGCAACCCGACAAGCGCGTCCGCGACGTGCTGGCGGAAGGCGGCGACTGGATCGATGTGCGCGGCGTGCGCAAGCATGTCCACGGCTACCTCAAGGAATTTCTCTTCGACCCCTCGCTCGCCGAAGCAAAGGTCGGAACCCTTTCAGGCGGCGAACGGTCGCGTCTGCTGTTCGCGCGGGAATTTGCGCGCGAATCTAACCTGCTTGTCCTTGACGAACCGACCAACGACCTCGACCTTGAAACGCTCGATCTGCTTCAGGAAGTCATTGCGGACTATGACGGCACCGTCCTGATCGTCAGCCACGACCGCGATTTCCTGGACCGCACCGTCACCGTCACCCTTGGGCTGGACGGGTCCGGCCATGTCGACGTGATCGTGGGCGGCTATGCCGACTGGGTGGCCAAGCGCCAGCCGCGCAATGCACCCAAGGCAGAAAAGAAGACCGTCGCACCGCCCCCGCCCAAGCCCGCTTCCGCCAAGCTGACCTACAAGGACCAACGCGACCTTGACCTTCTGCCCCGCAGGATCGAGGAACTGGAAGCGGCAATCGCTCGTGATGAGGAAGCATTGGCCGACCCCAATCTCTATACCCGCGACCCCAGCCGTTTCGCCGCCCTTACCCAGGCGATCGAACAGGCGCGGGCGGACAAGGACAGTGCAGAGGAACGCTGGCTGGAACTCGCCGAAAAGGCTGAGGGAATGAATAGCTGACGAAAGGGGTGCAGATGGCCGGGATCAATGCAGGAACAGCCGCGCAGGCAAGGCCCCAGCCGCACCACGCTATTCATTATGTCAATCGCGTCGGCTGGTTGCGTGCGGCGATACTGGGCGCCAATGACGGCATCGTATCGACGGCCAGCCTGCTGACCGGCGTCGCCGCATCGGGTGCATCGCGGGAAACCATCCTGCTGACGGGCGTTGCCGCTTTGCTGGCGGGCGCAATGTCCATGGCCGCCGGTGAATATGTGTCGGTCAGCGCGCAATCCGATACCGAAAGGGCCGATCTGGCCAAGGAAAAGGCCGCGCTGATCCACCAGCCGGATGAGGAATGGCGCGAACTGCGCGACATCTATGTCGAACGCGGCCTGACGCCCGATCTGGCGGGGCAGGTCGCACGGCAACTGATGAATGCCGACGCGCTCGGCGCGCACGCGCGCGACGAGCTGGGCATTTCGGACATCAGCACCGCGCGTCCGGTGCAGGCTGCGCTGACCTCCGCCGCGACCTTTGCGGCAGGCGCAATCGCCCCGGTCATCGCCGCGGCACTTAGCCCGCAACCTCTCGCTCTTGCCCTCATCGTCCTGACGTCGTTGCTGTGCCTTGGCCTGCTGGGCTATGCCGGCGCGCGGCTGGGGGGTGGTCGGCTGCTACGGTCGGTCATGCGCGTGCTTTTCTGGGGCGCGCTTGCGATGGGCGTGACGGCGGCGGCAGGCAGGCTTTTCGGCGCGGCCATATGATGGCAAGGTCCGCGCCTGACAGATTCCCTTAAGGAGAAGATCATGACCGCGATTCAGCAAATCCCCCTGAAAACGATCAAGGGGGCCGACGCCAGCCTTAATGACTATGCCGGCAAAGTTGTGCTGGCGGTCAATGTCGCATCGAAATGCGGCCTGACCCCGCAATATGAGGGGCTGGAAAAGCTCTACAGCAGCTACAAGGACAAGGGGCTGGTCGTCGCTGGTTTCCCCGCCAACGACTTTGGAGCCCAGGAACCGGGTAGCAATGAAGAAATCCAGACCTTCTGCACCACGAATTTCGGCGTCGATTTCCCGATGTTCGAAAAGATCGCGGTGACCGGCCCGGAGAAGCATCCGCTCTATGCCGCGCTGACCAGCGAACAGCCCAAGGCACAGGGTGAAGGCGACGCCTTCCGCGAAAAGTTGAAAGGCTATGGCATGACGCCGACGCAGGAGCCTGAAGTGCTGTGGAATTTCGAAAAATTCCTGATCGCCAAGGACGGCACCGTCGCCGCCCGTTTCGCTCCGGCAACCGCGCCTGACGATCCGGCGCTGGTGTCGGCGATCGAGGCTGAACTGGCCAAGTAACAACCCAAGCACCGCCGACGCCGTCGGACATGATGCCGCCCCAGATCGGACCCGTGCTCGAAGCACTGGGCATTCTTGGCATATTCGTGTTCGCGGCGTCGGGCGCGTTGGCGGCGGCGCGCCTGCGGGCGACGATGGTGACATTCGCCTTCTTCGCGCTGGTGACGGGGGTAGGGGGCGGCACGGTGCGTGACCTGCTGATCGGCGCGCCTGTATTCTGGGTGCATGACGCACTGCCGGCGGCCACCTGCATGGTTGCTGCACTGCTCGTCTGGTTCACGCCCCGCAGGCTATGGAGCGACCATGCGCTCGACTGGCTCGACGCGGTCGGCCTCGTCGCCTTTGCCGTGTTCGGCGCGGCAAAGGCGCTGGACTATGGCATCCCGCCATTCGTCGCCGGGATGATGGGCGTTGTGACCGGCTGCGTCGGCGGCATCATGCGTGACCTGCTGGCGAATGAACCATCCATCCTGCTGCGCCCCGAACTGTATGTAACGGCTGCGGCGGTCGCGTCAGGCCTTTTCGTGATGCTGCGCTGGTGGGGCCTGGACGTGCCCGTCGCCGGACTGATCGCCGCCCTGCTGGGTTTCCTGCTCCGCGCTATCGCCATACACCGCGGCCTGGGCCTGCCGGGCTACAAGGACTAGGTCACCGACTCATTATGCCGCAACCATATCCTGATTGAGGCGAGCTGGACGGAGGCGAGAAAATTGTCGTCTCGCTTGTCGTATCGGGTGGCGACAGCTCTGAAATGCTTGAGTTTGCTGAAG
>NZ_JBJDRM010000021.1:0-36946 GCF_044987515.1 Sphingobium sp. ZW T5_29 | reverse complement strand
TTTTGGTCGCCGTCTCAAGACCCTGCGGGGCCTCACCCCATATGAATACATCTGCAAAATCTGGGCAACCGAGCCAAACAGGTTTATATTCAATCCGCACCATCAAAGGATGGGACTAAACACCTAGACGTCAGCGGATCATCGCCGGGGACGGCCAAGGGTGATGCCGATTTCCTCACCCTTTTCGCTAAGCGCCAGCTTGATGATCTTCACCTCTACATGCAGCACCTTGTCGTCCTGCAGGAATATCGTGTCGATGATGTGGTCGGCGACCGCTTCGATCAGGGTGAAATGCTGGCCTTCGGGCAGTGCAGCCGTCGCCGCATGTTTCAGGTCCATGTAATTTTTCGAACAGGACAATGGCGTATCAGGCGCATAATGATCCGCCATCTTCAGCCGCGCGCGAATGGAAATCCGCAACGGTTGCGGCAGGTGCGTTTCTTCCGAATAGATGCCTGTCAGGACATTCACATCCAGATGATTGACTTCCAGCGTCAGAAAATCGTCAAATGCGCTGTTCATAATCTTCCTGCGGCAGGCAATCGCCAGTTTGCACTTTAAATTTCCGAAGCAGGCGTTAAGGCCGCCGCTCCCGGCGCGGTCCATGCGCCATTGACGGCGGATCGGCAAGACGTGTCTCGCATTGTGCCCTTGAACAACGTGCCGCCGCAGGACGTCGAACGACTGCTGGATGCGGCTTTTGGCCCGGACCGGCGGGGGCGCACAGCCTATCTGATCCGGGACGCCATGCCCTGGCTGACCGACCTTTCTGTCGCCACCTTGACCGATGAGGGGGAGCTTGCCGGGTCCCTGCAATGCTGGCCGGTCGCGCTGACCCATGACGATGGGACGCAGACCCCGCTGATCATGGTCGGTCCGGTGGCCGTCGCGCCTGATTACCAGGGCACGGGGATTGGCCGCGCCATGATGGACGCGGTGGTCGCGGCTGCCCGCGCACGCATGACAGAGCCGCTGATGATGATTGGCGACCCAGAATATTATGGCCGCTTCTGGGGCTTTCGTGCTGACGGCACCGCTGGGTGGAATTGCCCCGGACCCTATGAGCCGCGCCGCCTGTTGGCGCTGGCGGTCAGTGGCGACCCCATCACGGGTCAGGGCATGTTGGGCCCCCGGCGCACACCCGTAGCCTGATTTCCCTTTTGCCTTCGGGCGCGCGCGATCCTATCTCGACCCCATGCCGATGGATCCGCCACCAGACCTCTCCAGCCTTTCGCTGACCGACATCGCCCGCCTGCTCGCGGAAAAGCGCCTGCCGCCCGTCGAAAAATGGAACCCCGACCATTGCGGCGACAGCGAAATGCGCATCGCTCGCGACGGCACATGGTTTCATCAGGGATCGCCGATCGGCCGCGAAGCGATGGTGCGGCTGTTTTCCACCATCCTGCGGCGGGAAGCGGACGGATCGTTCGTATTGGTCACGCCGGTGGAAAAACTGTCGATCGAGGTGGAGGACGCTCCTTTCATCGCCGTCGAGCTGAAAAGCGAAGGCGAAGGGCGCGAGCGGACGCTGGCGTTTCGCCTGAACACCGGCGACCTGGTTTCCGCTGGTCCCGATAACGCGATCCGCATTCGCGACATGCCAGACGGCCCCCATCCCTATCTGCATGTTCGCGGTGGGTTGGAGGCACTGGTGTCCCGCAGCGTCTATTATGAACTGATAAATCTTGCGCTGGATGAGGGCGCTGATCCAGTCGGCCTTTGGAGCGGTGGAGCATTTTTCCCGCTGGACGGGTCGCAATGATGCTGGCGGACCGCCTGCGTTCGGCCTTGGTGGAGGGGCATGCCCGCGACATCGGGATCAACCTGTCGGACACACGCGACCCGCGTATTCGCGAGGATATCCTGCTCGCCCCCGCAGCCGTGCTGGTCGCTGTCACCAATCGATCCGAACCCGGACTGATCCTGACGGAAAGATCGACATCTTTACGCAAGCATGCCGGGCAGATCGCATTTCCCGGCGGACGGGTAGATGAGAGCGACGCGGACGAAACGGCGGCGGCCCTGCGAGAGGCGGAAGAGGAAATCGGCCTGCCTCCGCACCTTGTCGACATCATCGGCACGTCCGATCGCTACCACACATTCACCGGGTTCGACATCGTCCCGGTGCTGGGCGTCGTGCCGCCGGACCTGACCCTGACCCCCCAGGCTGATGAGGTCGCCGACTGGTTCGAAATCCCTCTTTCTTATGCGCTCGACCCGATGAACCGGATCAGGAAACAAATTGGTTCCCAAGGGGATGAACGTCATTATTACGAGATCATGTGGGAAGGACGGCGCATCTGGGGCATTACCGCAGCCATCCTCGTCAATCTTTCGCGGAGGCTGAACCATGCCCGCCTTGTTGCCTGACGCTGAATGGCGCCATCGTCCGGGGCTAGACGACCTGCTCGCCGCGCTAGAAGCCAAGGCGGGGCATGCGCGCTTTGTTGGTGGCGCGGTGCGCGACGGATTGCTTGGGCTGCCTGTCAGCGATCTTGATATCGCGACGACATTGGAGCCAGCCGACGTCGTCAGCAGATTGAAGGCGGCAGGGATCAAGGTGGTTCCGACCGGCATAGACCATGGCACGGTGACCGCCGTTATCGCGGGTTGGCCGGTTGAGATCACGACCTTGCGCCGCGATGTCAGTACCGATGGCCGCCGCGCGACCATTGCCTACACGGACGACTGGCGTGAAGACGCTTCCCGCCGGGATTTCACCATCAACGCGCTCTATGCCGACCCATTCAGCGGCGAAGTCACGGACTTTTTCGATGGGGTTGCCGACTTGCAGGCGCGCCGCGTCCGCTTTATCGGCGCTGCGGAAGAGCGGATCGCCGAAGATCATCTGCGCATCCTGCGATATTTCCGTTTTCTCGCCCGCTTTGGGCAGGGTGAGCCTGACCCGGATGCCTATGCCGCATGTCGCGCCGCCGCCAACAGCCTGATGGCGTTGTCCCGCGAAAGAATCGCGGACGAGCTGTTGAAGCTGTTGGCCGTCGACGCCCCCCTCTCCTCCGTCAAGCTGATGATCGATGGCGGTATATTGGCAGCGGTCCTTCCCGAAATCGACGAGGACGGGCTGGCGCGGTTGAAGGCCCTGATCCCGCGCGAACAGATTGCCGGGGTTGCAGCCTCCCCTCTCCGCAGGCTCGCCGCCCTTCTCCCGCCCGATCCCCGGACGGCGGAGAATGTGGGCGCGCGGCTGAAACTATCCAAAAAGGCGCGCAAACGGGTCGCGCTGGCGCTTGAAGCGCCCGACGCAGGGTCAGCGCCGCGTGCGATCGGCTTTCGCATTGGAGTGGAAGGGGCGATTGACCAGATGCTGTTGGATCAATACCGCCCGGTCGACACCATCGGGGCGCTGAAGGACTGGACCCCGCCCCAGCTTCCAATCGGCGGCGGCACGCTCATTTCATTGGGATTGTCACCCGGCCCCGACGTCGCCGCAGCCTTGGGCGAGGTCCAGCGCATATGGGTGGAGGAAGGCTTTCCCGATGCCAGCCGCGTGACCGAGATCGCTGATCAGATCGTTTCGAAGTTCCAGCGCGCGCGCCAGTAATCATAGGCTTCAGCCTCAGGCATCGGTCGCGCGAAATAATAGCCCTGGCCAAAGCCACAGCCCATGCCCTGTAGTGCATGGGCCAATTGCTGCGTTTCTATGCCTTCGGCAGTCACCTGCAAATGCAGGGAATCGGCCAGCGACAATATGGTCCGCACAATCGCAACCTTGTCCCTGTCGTCCAGCATGGACGACACAAAGCTACGGTCAATCTTTAATATGTCGATCGGCAGGCTGTGCAGGCTGGCAAGGTTGGAATAGCCGGTGCCGAAATCGTCCATGGCGATCAGCATTTTCAGGTCTTTGAGCGCAAACAGCAGCTTCCGCGCCTTTTCAGGGTCGGCGATGATCGCACTTTCGGTGATTTCCGCGGTCAGCCGCTCGCCCGCGACACCTGAATAGCGAAGCGCTTCCTCAAACATCGACGCCACATCGTCGCGCGCCATCTGAATTGGGGAAAGGTTGACGTTGACACCTACAGGCAGCGGCTGACCGAATTTGGCGTCCCAGCGGCTTAGCGCCTGGGTCGCTTCATAAGCGGCCCAGCGGCCCAGTTGGGTGATCAGGCCGCTTTCTTCCGCGACCGCGATGAACTCTACCGGCGATACCGTGCCCAGATCGGGGTCTTCCCAGCGGGCCAGCGCTTCGAAACCGTTAACCTCGCCCGTGGGCAGATGAATAAGCGGCTGGAACGCCAGCGTGAGCTCACCCTGGGCAAGGGCCGTGCGCAGGCGGCTCTCGATCGAAAAGCGCCGCTGCGCTTCCTTGAGCACGCCGTTGCGATAAATTTCCACCTTGCCGCTGCGCTTGGCGATCTTGACCGCCGCCTGGGCCTTGCGGACGACATCGTCGGGATCATCGTCAAGGTTGACGGAGAGAGCGCAGCCGATCGCGCAGTCCACGCGGATTTGCAGATCGCTCAACCGGATCGGCGATCCGAGTGCGTCCTTGACCCTTTGAACAATATGAATGCAATCCGACAGGCCATTGTTAAGCCTGGCGAATATAGCAAAATCATTGCCGCCGATGCGGGCCAGCACATCGCCTTGACGCAAGCTCGACTTAAGCCGCTTCGCCACGGTGATCAGCAGTTCATCGCCTGCCATCGGACCCAGCGATTCGTTGACGCGGCTAAACCGGCTGAGGTCGATGGCAATGATGCCGAACTGGGCATGTTCCGACCATTGCCCATTGGCCAGGCGGTCTTCAATCTCTTCGCCAAAACCAGCGCGGTTGGGCAAGGCAGTAAGGCCGTCGGACAGCAATTCGCGGCGCAGATTCTTTTCCGTGACCCTGTCGTTCGTGCGATCAAGCGCAGTGAACAGGATCAGGCGCCCTTCGTCATCGGACCACGGTAATTGCCCGATGGTACAGGAAAAATATTCCCAACCCAAAGCGCCATTGCGCCGCATCTCGAAAGCAGATGCCTTACGATCGGACGAAGCCATTTTTATCATGCGCCTCCGCCATTCCTCATGGTGCGGGGGCTTGGCGGACAGGTCCAGCGATTGAAGGAAGGTGCGGTAGAAACAATCGTTGACCGTAACCAGAGATAACTGGCCGTCCCGGAAATACATTATCGCGGCGGCCTGCGGTATCGCCGCCACCCATTGTTCCTTTTCCGCCATGTTAGGCAGGCGCACGCAAGTGAACCCTTCAAGAGGGTCGCCGATCGGGCTGTCGGATGGCCCAATACGCGCAGGAACGCTTTCCATGTCATGCCTTAGAGCGGCAAATGGTAAATTTTCGGGAAATACTATCCTTGATTTCAATCAGATGTGTTCATTTTTTACATTCGATCAAAATCGGTTATCGCGCGGGAAGCCGACGGGCGGCATCCGACCGGCGGCCCCGCGCGCGACGCGCCACGGAGTCATGTCGCTTTCCGTCCGGGTTCTGCCGCTGTCACCGCCCATCGCCCAGCTAAGGCCGTCCGCCATGCGGAACGCCACCGCATCGGACAATCCGCCGTCACGATAGCGCTGCATCTGCACCCCTTGCCCCCGTGCCATTCGCGGCATTTCAATTAATGGGAAGACGAGCAGTTTCCGATTCTCTCCGACTATGGCGATGCTGTCCGCGTCGGTGGCGATGGGTCGGACGACGGAAAGTCGAGCACCGGGCCTGACGTTGACTACCTGCTTGCCCTTGCGCGTTTCCGCGATGATATCGGCCATGGCGGCCACGAAACCGCGCCCGTCCGATGACGCCAGCAACAGTTCCCCATCCCTGCGCGCGGGCAAAAGCGCGACAATCTGCCCCTGATCGTCCATGTCGACGAGCGACCGAACGGGATCGCCAAAGCCGCGCCCGCCTGGCAGGCGATCAGCGCCCAGTGTGAAAATACGCCCGGCTGATGTCGCCAACAGCAGCTTGTCCGTCGTCTGCGCGTGAAAAGCGATCATCGGGCCATCGCCTTCCTTGAACTTCAGCGTGTCCGCCGACGCCAGGTCGCGATGGCCGGTCAGCGCCCTTATCCAGCCGCGTTCGGAAAGGACGACGGTGATCGGCTCGCGTTCGATCATGGCCTCCAGCGGAATTTCGCGGGCTGGACCGGCCTCTTCCACCAAGGTCCGGCGCTTGCCCATGTCCGTTTCGGGCGAATAGCGTTTGCGCAGGTCAGCCAGGTCTTTTTTCAGCCGCGTCCGCTGCCGGGTGGGGCTGTCGACCAGCTTGTTGAGTTCGTCCCGCTCCTTCAACAGCTCGGCATGTTCGCGCCGCAGCTCGATCTCCTCCAGCTTGCGCAACGACCGCAGCCGCATGTTGAGGATCGCTTCCGCCTGCCGGTCGGTCAGCTCGAACTCCGCCATCATCACCGTCTTGGGTTCGTCCTCGGTGCGGATGATTTCGATCACCCGGTCCAGGTTCAGATAAGCGATGATGTAGCCGTCGAGCAGATCGACCCGAGCGGCAATTTTGTCCAGCCGGTGGCGTGCGCGGCGCACCATCACGTCGACCTGATGTTTCAGCCATTCGATCAGGACCGGCTTTAACCCCAGGACTCGCGGGGTGCGCGTGCCGTCCAGCACGTTCAGGTTCAATGGAAAGCGGTTTTCCAGGTCGGTAAGGCGAAACAGGCTGTCCATCAGCACGTCGGGATCGACGGTCCGCGCGCGCGGTTCGATGACGATGCGGATCTCCGTGTCGCTTTCGTCCCGCACATCGGCCAGGATGGGCAGCTTCTTGTCATTGATCAGGACGGCGATCTGCTCGATCAGTTTGGATTTCTGCACCTGGAACGGGATTTGCGTGACCACGGCCACCCAGGTGCCCCGCCCACCATCTTCCTTGTGCCAACGCGCGCGCGTGCGGAACGACCCCCGCCCTGTCGCATAGGCTTCTGAAATGATCGACGCGTTATCGACCAGCACGCCACCGGTCGGAAAGTCGGGGCCGCGCACGATCTGCATCAGTTCAGCATGTTCGGCATCGGGATTGTCGATCAACAAGCTGGCGGCGTCGATCAGTTCCGCGACATTGTGCGGCGGGATGCTGGTCGCCATGCCCACGGCAATGCCGCTGGCGCCATTGGCCAGAAGGTTCGGGAACAGGCCGGGGAAAACCTCCGGCTCTTCATCCTCACCATTATAGGTTGGGCGGAAATCGACCGTCCCTTCGTCCAACCCCGCCATCAGGTCGGCGGCGGCCTGCGTCAGCCGCGCCTCGGTATAGCGCATCGCGGCGGCGTTATCGCCGTCGATATTGCCGAAATTACCCTGCCCATCGACCAGCGGCGTGCGCAGCGAAAAATCCTGTGCCAGCCGCACCATGGCGTCATAGACCGATGAATCGCCGTGCGGATGGTATTTGCCGATCACGTCCCCCACGACGCGCGCGCATTTTTTGTAACTGGTGGTGTTTCGTGCCGGGTTGGCGACCAGCACGTCGGGCGACGCGCCGCTCGGCTCCATCCGCAGCATCCGCATGGCCCACAGCAGGCGGCGATGCACCGGCTTCAGGCCATCCCGCAGGTCCGGCAGCGACCGGGCGGTAATCGTCGAAAGGGCATAGACCAGATAACGTTCCGACAGCGCGTCGTCGAAAGGATGGTCCTTGATAGCGTCGAACGGGTCGCGGAAATCGGTCATCGCGTTCGGAATAGCAGCGCCGCCCGCGATGGCAAACGCCGATTTGTTCCGCTTCCGACCCAGCCGCGAAGCGCGAAGCCGATACGATTGAAAAAATCACCGCAAAGCACAGTTCAGGGCTTGCACATTCGACGGCGCGCGCCACTTTGCGCGCGTGTCCGAATACAGCCCCTCCCCCGCCGAACTGCCTGCCCCCTCCATTGCCTTGCTGGTGGGAGCCGCATTGTTCCTCGACTTTGACGGGACGCTCGCACCCATCGCGGACACGCCGGATGGGGTGGTGGTGGACCGCGACCTTCTTGCCCTGCTAGCGAATCTCCGCGAAATGCTGGGCGGTCGGGTGGCCATCGTCAGCGGTCGTTCCATTGAAACATTGCGCGACCTGGGTTTCGGTGATTTCCTCCTCGCCGGAACGCATGGCCTGGAATTTGCCGAACCGGGCGAGCAGGTCGAAGGCCCGCCGCGTCAGGAGGCCGTCGACGAAGCCGAAGCCGCCTTCCATGCCTTTGCAGACGAAAAGCCCGGCCTGCTGGTGGAACGCAAATCGATCAGCGTCGGCCTTCATTTTCGCCGCGCGCCGCAATGGGGACAGGAAGCCGGAGAGCTGGCTGAAGCGCTCGCGGCGCGACTGGGCCTTCATGTGCAACAGGGCAAGATGCTTTACGAGCTGCGTCCCGGCGGCGCGGACAAGGGCAGCGCCGTGCATGCGTTGATGGCGCGACATCCGATGGCTGGCGGCACGCCGTTATTCATCGGCGACGATGTCACGGACGAAGAGGGGTTCGCCGCCGCCGTGGAACTGGGCGGCGCAGGCATATTGGTCGGTCCGCCGCGATCCACTTTCGCCTCATTCTCTTTGGAACAGGTTGCCGCTGTCAGGCATTATCTCGCCCAGGGGATCGCTGCGTCCGGCTGATGCACGACCCGGCGCCCCTGATATCGATTAACAGGGGGCAGAAAGATCAACAGCCATAGCACCAGCAATCCTGTCGGGGATCAGCGAACACTCGATCTCTGGCCCATCGGCAACTGCCAGGCATCGGCGCTGATCGATCGCGCCGGTCGGATGATATGGGCGTGCGTTCCCCGTGTGGATGGCGACCCCGTCTTTTCCGCCCTGCTGGATGACAAGAAATGGAACAGCCCGGATGCGCGCGGTTTTTGGGCGATAGAGCTCGAAAACTGCACCACGGTCGAGCAACGCTACATTCGCAACACGCCCATATTGGTAACCCGGCAGACCGACGATCAGGGCAATGCGATAGAGCTTTACGACTTTTGCCCACGCTACCAGCATCTGGGACGCATGTACCGTCCGGTCGCTTTTGCACGCGTGGTGCGTCCGGTAGCGGGTAGTCCGCGCATCCGCATCCGCCTGCGTCCCACGACCAACTGGCATTCGGAAACGGTGCCGATCAGTTACGGGTCGAACCATATCCGTCTGGTGCTGTCCTACATGGCGATGCGCATGTCGACCAACGCGCCGATCGGCCTGATTTCGCAGGAAAGCTGGTTCCGCCTGGAACATGACATGCATTTTTTCCTGGGACCGGACGAAAGCTTTTCCGATGCGCTGCGCCCGGCGGTCGAACGAATGCTGGAAGACACCATCCGCGAATGGCAGATGTGGGTTCGCGGCCTGGCCATTCCGCCTGAATGGCAGGAGGCCGTGATTCGGTCTGCTATCACGCTGAAACTTTGCCAGCATGAGGAAACGGGGGCCATCGTCGCGGCGTTGACCACCAGCATTCCCGAACATGCCGATAGTGGCCGCAATTGGGACTATCGCTACTGCTGGATTCGAGACGCCTATTATACCGTCGAGGCGCTAAACCGGCTGGGCGCGCTCGATGTGTTGGAAAGCTACCTCGTCTACCTGAGGAACATCGTCGATGGCGCGAAAGGCGGCCATATACAGCCGCTTTACGACGTGCGCGGAAACGCCACGCTGGAGGAGCGCGAGGCGAAAAGCATGCCCGGCTATCGCGGCATGGGGCCGGTTCGTGTCGGCAATGCAGCCTATTCGCAGATCCAGCACGACGCCTATGGGCAGATCGTGCTGTCATCGGTTCAGGGCTTCATCGACCAGCGTCTGGTGCGGATGGCCGACATCAGCGATTTTGAAGCACTGGAAGCGGTCGGCGAGCGCGCATGGACCGTCTATGACCAGCCGGACGCGGGTCTTTGGGAACTGCGCACACGCGCGCACGTCCATAGCTATAGCGCAGTGATGTGCTGGGCAGCTTGTGACCGGCTCGCCCATGCGGCCAGTGCGCTTGGACTGGATACGCGCGAAATATATTGGCGCGAACGTGCGGAAATCATGAAGGCGCGCATCCTGCAATCGGCATGGCGCACCAGCAGCAATGCAATATCGGCTACGTTCGAGGATGACGCGCGTGACGCATCCTTGCTGCAACTGCTGGACTTGCGGTTCCTGACCCCGGACAACCCGATGTTCCTGGGGACCCTGAAAGCGCTGGAGAAGGATTTGCGCCGGGGCAACGACATGCTCCGCTACAGCACGCCCGATGATTTTGGTGAGCCTGTCACTGCGTTCAACGTCTGCACTTTCTGGCTCATAGAAGCGCTGCATCGCACCGGCCGGACCGAAGAAGCGCGGATGCTGTTTGAAGAGATGCTGTCCCGCCGCACCGCTGCGGGCCTATTGTCGGAAGATATCGATCCGGCGACCGGAGAATTATGGGGTAATTATCCCCAAACCTACTCATTGGTCGGCATCATCAACTGCGCCGTTCTGCTGAGCAAACCGTGGAGCGTGATGCGATGAGCCGGCTGATAGTCATATCCAACCGGGTAAGCAGGCCCAGCAAGTCAGGCAATCAGGGCGGGCTTGCCGTGGCCCTGTCGCAGGCATTGCGGGAAAGCCGGGGAATCTGGGTGGGCTGGTCGGGCGAGGTCACGGAAAACTTCACCGGCCACATCGGGTTTGCCGAGGATGAAGGGGTTAAGACCGCCACCATCGACCTGGAAGAACAGGATGTCGACGAATATTATAACGGCTATGCCAACAAGACGCTCTGGCCGCTATTTCACTTCCGCATCGACCTGGCCGAATATGCGCGCGATTTCGAGGGCGGCTATAATCGCGTCAACCACCGTTTTGCCGATACCGCCAGCCCGCTGATCGAACCTGAAGATATCATCTGGGTGCAGGATTATCACATGATCCCGCTTGGTCAGATGCTCCGGGAAAAGGGGCATATGAACCGGATGGGCTTTTTCCTTCATATTCCCTGGCCGCCCACGCGCCTGCTGGTGTCCCTGCCCCATCATACCAAGCTGGTGCAGACGCTGTTCGCTTATGATGTTGTCGGTTTCCATACGGAAGAATGGCTGGAATCCTTCCGCCATTATGTAGAGCGGGAGATGAATGGCACCGTGAACGGCGATTTCGTGACGCTGGGCAACCGCACTATCCAGGCGATCGCCTGCCCGATCGGCATCAATGCCCAGGAATTTTCCAATGCGGCGGTCAGCGAACCCGCGCTGGAGATGTTCGAAAAGGTCCGCCGTTCATTGCAGGATCGCTCCATGATCGTCGGGGTGGACCGGCTGGACTACAGCAAGGGGCTGGAGGAAAGGTTCAGCGGCTATTCTCGCTTCCTGAAGGATCATCCCGAACAGCATCGCAAGGTCGTGTTGACCCAGATTGCGCCGCCTTCCCGCGGGGAAGTGGAAAGCTACCAGCATATCCGCTCCACGCTCGACGCGGTCGCCGGAAGGATCAATGGCGAATATAGCGATGTTGACTGGACACCCATCCGCTACGTCAACCAGGGTTACCCGCGCGACAAGCTGGCGGGCATCTATCGCGCGGCGCGGATCGGCCTGGTCACGCCGCTGCGGGATGGCATGAACCTTGTCGCAAAGGAATATGTGGCGGCGCAGAACCCGGATGATCCCGGCGTCCTCATCCTGTCCCGCTTTGCGGGCGCTGCAGTGCAGTTGAAGGATGCGCTGTTGATCAACCCCTACAGCCCTGAGGAAATGTCCGACGCTATCACCCGCGCCCTCGCCATGCCGTTGGATGAACGCAAGCGGCGCTGGCGTTCGATGATGGATTGCGTCGAGGAACAGGACATCAGCTGGTGGCGGCGCTGCTTCACCGAACGGTTGATGGCCGCGCAGCGATATGATGAACAAATGCCGCAGGTTGAAACGGCACACTGACCTGCGGGGATGCAGACAAGGCGTTGATCCGACAGGGGCAACTGGCCGCTAATTGCACCCCCGCCTGCTTTGGTCTATGGGCCACGCCAGCAGCCCCGGCACCCGCTGATCCTTCTCGATTCGCGTTGCCGGGGCACATTCTTTTCTTGGGAAGACAGGAACGCGCATGGCCCGTCGCCGCCAGATATACGAAGGCAAGGCAAAGATCCTTTACGAAGGTCCTGAACCCGGCACGATCATCCAATATTTCAAGGATGACGCCACCGCTTTCAACGCGCAGAAAAAGGGCACGATTTCCGGTAAGGGCGTGCTCAACAATCGTATTTCCGAGCATATCTTCACCCTGCTCGGCCAGATCGGCGTCCCCACTCATTTCATCCGCCGCCTCAACATGCGCGAGCAGCTGGTGCGCCAGGTGGAAATCGTGCCCATCGAAGTGGTGGTGCGCAACGTCGCGGCAGGATCGCTGTCCAAGAAGCTTGGGATTGAGGAAGGCACGCAACTGCCCCGCACCCTGATCGAATATTGTTACAAGGACGACGCGCTGGGCGACCCGCTGGTGTCCGAAGAACATATCGCATGTTTCGGTTGGGCCACGCAGGAAGAGATGCATGAGATCGCCGACATGGCGATCCGCATCAACGACTTCATGTGCGGCCTTTTCGCGGCCATCGGCATCCGCCTGGTCGATTTCAAGCTGGAGTTCGGCCGTTTGTGGGATGGCGACTACAGCCGCATCATCCTGGCCGATGAAATCAGCCCCGACGGCTGCCGCCTGTGGGATATGAACACGGGCGAAAAGCTGGACAAGGACCGGTTCCGCCGCGACCTGGGCGGCGAAGTCGAAGCTTATCAGGAAGTCGCCCGCCGCCTCGGCCTTATGCCCGAAGGCGCGGACACGACCGTCCTGGACCTGGACACGCATCGCAAGAAGCGTAGCAAGGACTGAGGCTTGAACGCCCTCCCCGGTTCGCAAAGATGGGGGAGGAACATTGGTGAAAGCGGTGGAGGGGGAAGGCGCGCCCTATCCCGCCACCGCATCGACCATCAGCTTGCCGCCCAGCAGCACCATCAGAAGATAGATCAGCGTGTAAAATCGCGCCTGGTCGATCCGCCGCACCAGTGCCACGCCCAACAGCGTTGAAATCAACGCCACCGGGGCCAGCATCGCCGTCGCCATCAGGTTGGGGCGCGTAAACTGACCAAGGGCGGCGTAAGCGGGCACCTTCATCCAGTTCATCGCTGCAAATGCCAGCGCCGTCGTGCCCACCAGCACATCACGGGGCAACCGCTTAGGCAGCACCCACATCTGGTAGGGTGGCGATCCCGCATGGGCGATTTGGCTGGTGAAGCCGCTGACGATCCCAAAAATCGCGCCCACCCAGTCCGGCGAATTGGACGGCAGCACGACCTTCCCGCCCCGTTCGATCCACAGCCGTTGAAGGCCAAACAGCGTCGATATCAACCCAACGACACCCAAGACCGCGCTTTCCGACACTTGGGCCGCGAAAACATAGCCAATGCCGATTCCGAGCGCCATTCCGGGCAGCATCACCTTCAGGATATGCTTGCTCCAACTGTGGCGGAAAACCCATACGCTGACGACATCCTGCAGAATGAGGATGGGTAGCAATATGGCCGCACCGCGCACTGGGTCTATGGCCAGCGCCATCACCGGCATTGCCAGCGCGCCCATCCCACCAAATCCCCCCTTGGCAAGGCCGGTAAGGGTGACGGCAGCGATGGCGCAACCATAGTAGAAGATATCGGCAGGCACCGGGCGGTCCTAGACGAGCAGGATGGCGCCGCGAAGCATCTTTTCATGAACCGCCATGATAGTGTCACGATCGCCAGGGAACGGGATAATGCCTTGCCTGTCGCGCGCCACGGGACTAGGGGATGCGCCATAAGCATCCACGGAGTTTCGCACCTCATGAAAGCCCGCATCTTCGTCACCCTCAAGGGCGGTGTCCTGGACCCGCAGGGCAAGGCGATTCACCACGCGCTAGACGGCCTTGGTTTCGCCGGGGTCAATGACGTGCGCGCAGGCAAGCTGATCGAACTGGACCTGGCTGACGGCACCAGCGACGAAGATATCGACGCCATGTGCCGTAAGCTGCTCGCCAATACGGTGATCGAAAACTACCGTATCGAAAAGGCGGACTGACCCATGAAGAGCGCCGTCATCGTCTTCCCCGGCAGCAATTGCGACCGCGACCTCGCCGTGGCTTTCGAAGCGGTGAGCGGCACGAAGCCGGAAATGGTCTGGCACCGGGATACCGAACTGCCGGACGACATCGACCTGATCGGCGTGCCCGGCGGCTTTTCCTACGGCGACTATCTGCGTTCCGGCGCGATGGCCGCGCGATCGCCCGTGATGCAGGCCGTGGCGAAGGCGGCGGAAAGGGGCGCTTATGTGCTGGGCATCTGCAACGGTTTTCAGGTTCTGACCGAAAGCGGCCTGCTGCCCGGTGCGCTGCTGCGCAATGCCGGTGGCCATTTCATCTGTCGCGACGTCAGCCTGACGGTTGAAAATGCACAGAGCGTCTTCACCAGCAAATATGATGTTGGCGAAACGGTCACCTTCCCGGTCGCTCATCATGACGGCAATTATTTCGCCGATGCTGGCACGCTTGACCGGCTGGAAGGCGAAGGCCGCGTGGCGCTGCGTTATGCGGAAAGCTGCAATGGTTCCGCTCGCAACATCGCCGGCATCCTCAACGAAGCGGGCAATGTACTGGGCATGATGCCCCACCCGGAGCGCGTGATCGAACCCGCCCATGGCAAGACCGACGGTCGGCGCCTGTTTGAAGGCCTGGTCGAAGGCCTGCTCGCGCGGGCTTGATTCGGCAGCGCTGCTAACGGGGTTGCGGCTGGATTTTCAAACCTTCGAACTCGGCTCCTGCCTTCGCAGGAGCACTTGGATCGTAGCAACGTGCCCCTGCGAAGGCAGGAGCCCAGTCCCGCCCTCTTCCAACTGAACGACATCTCCCCCACAATCGGCAGCAATAACGCCCCGCTAGCCGCCCCGGTGATAATCATATTCGAAGGCGCGCCCTTCCTGCTTGGTCAGCACCGCGCCGACGATAGCGCTGCCTGAACGGCGCAAACGATCGACCGCGACGCGCAGCCCGCCATGATGATTACGCCCCCATTCGACGACCAACACCGTGGTCTGCGTCTTTGCCGCCAGCAATAAAGTGTCGGGCTGGCCCAGGATCGGCGGCGCGTCGATCAGCACCGTGTCATATTGCTCCTGAACCCCGGCCAGCAACGCATCCAGCGCTGGCGTGGACAGCAACTCGGCGGGGTTGGGCGGTATCGCACCGCTCAGCAGCAGCGATACGCCGGACACGCCGCTGGGGACGATCACCTCATCCGCGCTCGCCTGCCCGGTCATGACCTCACTAATGCCGCGTTCCGGCGTCACGCCGAACAGCCTGCGCTGCCTTGGCCGCCGCATGTCAGCGTCGATCACCAGCACCCGCCGATCAAGTCTGGCCAGCGCCAGCGCCAAAGCGTGCACGGCGGATGACTTGCCTTCCCCCTCTTGAGCGCTGGTAACCAGAATTGAACGCGGCAATCCCGCGGAAGACGCCAGCAACAATGATGAAGCGATGGGCACGAACGTGTCCACAACCGGCCTTTCGGTGGCGGGGACGGTCCCTAGCAGAGGCAGATTCGTGCGCTCCGCCAATGTATCGGCGGACGTCACCGCGTCATCGAATACATGGCGCAAGCCCACCAACATCAGACCTAGCGCCAGCCCGCCCAGCGAAGCCAGCAACATGGTCGATCCAATCCGGGGCGATGATGGTCGCGATGGCACTGCGGCCCGGTCCAGTGGCTGGATGCGGCCCGCCTGGAAACCGGCCTGCGAGGCCATGTCGCGATACCTCTGGAGCAGGCTGTCATGCAACAGCCTGTAGGTATCGACCGTCCGTTCCATTATGCTCATCTGCACCCCGCGCCCGCGCTCTGCCAGCGTCTGACGCTCGACATCGGAAATTTCCGCCTCGATCTGCTTTTCGCCGTGAACGGCGACGTCATATTGTTCTTTCAGCGAAGCGCGGATCGTGTTCGCCATCACCTGCGCCTGATCGTCCAACGCCTCCATCCGGGCGCGAGCCTCGCGCATTTCGGGGTGTGCAGCCTTGCGGAATTGCCGCTGTTCCACCATTTCGGCGCGCGCCTGCGCCCGTTGCGCCATCAACTGCTGCATTGCCCCGTTGTTCAGCACCTCCGGCAACGTTTCCACGCTGGAAAGTCGGGCGCTTTCCCATCGCTTCTGCGCGGCGATCCGTTCAGCCGTTGCCTGGGCGCGAAAGGCATTGAGCTGGGCCAGACGCGTGGCGCTGGCCCCGGCGCTATTGGCTGGGCGGGCCGATGACGCGTCATCCGATGCCCCCGTTCGCGCCGCATAGACGGCGAGGTCGCGCTCTGCCCGCTCAAGATCCCGGCGTGCGCCGTCCAGTTCGCCCAACAGGAAACGGCGCGCCTGCACGCCCGATTCGAAACCTCGTTTCAGGTCGGCGCGGATCAGACTGTCAGCATAGCTATTGGCTACGCGCGCCGACAACACGGGATCAGCGCTGGTAAAGCTGATGCGGATCACGCGGGACTTGCCCGGCAGTTCCACCTTCAGATTATCGCGCAGCAGGCCGATCACCGCCTCGGTTTCCACCTGTCGCTGGCTGAGGGAAGCAGAGCCTTGGTCCGGCCGCCTGACCTTCATGGCGTCAAACAATGTCCGGTTACCGATCAGCGCCAGTTCGCGCGCCACATCCTCGGCCAACGACCGACTGCGCAGCACTTCCAGTTCCGTCTGCATCAACGCTTCATTGTCTGATGGCGCCGGGGGCCGCTGCGCCGAAGCAGACCCAGCGGCTCCCGCAGGCACATCCTCCACTTCGACCGAGGCCGTGGCCCGATAATCAGGCGTGGACAACAGGATGAAGATCACGCCCGCCAGAACGCACAGAGCCATGGTGCCGAACAGGATCACGCGATGCCGCCGCACCGCCGTCCAGATGTTTCGCGCCGTCACCACGGTGCGCGCGGCAGGGCCTTCCTCGACAGCTGATCCATTGCCCGGATCGATGCGGATGCTGGACCTCGACATCAACGTCCTCCATCCAGCGCGACGAAGCCTGCTCCAATCGCCGGCAGCGCCAGCAGCCCCGCCCCCAAAATCGTCTTGGCCCGCGAAGGCCCTACCAGGATCATGTCGCCCGGCAGAATTTCAGGATCCGGCGCTTCGCCCTTGCGAATAGACGACAGGTCGAACATCGCCGCTTTGCGCACGCCGTCGGCTTGGCGCACGACAACCACCTGTTTCAGGCTGGCGAGCCGCGTAGGCCCTTTCGCCAGCGCCACAGCCTGCAACAGGCCCAGCCGCCCTTCGAACGGGATCAAGCCCGGTTCGCGCACCTCGCCATCAACGGTGATGCGGCGGCTCACCGCTTTTTTCACAAAGACGGTGACCTGCGGTGATACCAGATAGCGCTCCTCCAGCCTCCCCGCGATCACGTCCGACGCTTCGCCAGCCGAAAGACCGGCGACCGGCACATCCCCGACCAGGGGCATGCGCACCATGCCCGCCGCCGTGACCTGCGCATCCTCCAGCGACAGACCGGGTTCATGATAGACCTGTATGCGCAGCACATCGTCAGCCGCGATGCGATAATCCATCCCGACCGCCGGGGCCGGGGGAATGATCTCATAGGCCGCATCTCCCTTGGGCGCGTCCTCTACCGTCGTGCAGGCGCTCAGCGCGATGCTGGCCGCCAATCCGGTCAGCAACCGTGTCATCCTGACGATCGGTTCGTGCATTCCGCTGTAAATCCCCGCGCTTTTTCAGCGGCCCATCGCAGGGCGGCCATCGGGCGAGGGGTTAACGAGGCGGGAAGGCCATGGCAACCATGGGCAGGACGGCCTGCGCCCTTGCCCGGTTGATCAGACCGCGATTCGACCCGGCAAGGAAGGGACGACGCGACGCGGCTGGTCCTGCCATACGCCGCGCGTGTCATATACGGCCTTGTCGGCGCGTTCGTCCACGGGCACGGATTTGAACATGTCATGATCGACAAGAATGACGAAAACGCTGCATTGTTCCAGAGCCGTATCGAGATCCATCAACTCCGCCCCGGTGCCAGCAAACTCCATCGGCAATGCTTGGGCATAGGGTTCGACCAGCTTTACCCGGCGCCCATAACGCCGGGCCAGCCGGGCGGCGACCTTCACGGCCGGGCTTTCGCGAAAATCGTCGATATTCGCCTTGAACGCCAGGCCTAGGCAGGCAATGTCATCGCCCGGATATTCGTCGATCAGGTCGGAAGCGCAGGCGACGACATGTTCGGTCTTGCCATCATTGACCTCTCGCGCGGTGCGGATTAGGCGGCTGTTTTCCGGGTCGCCATGAACGATGAACCAAGGGTCGACCGCGATGCAGTGCCCGCCGACGCCCGGCCCCGGTTGCAGGATGTTGACCCGCGGGTGCCGGTTGGCCAACCGGATGACTTCCCACACATCGATGTCCATCCGTTCGGCGATGACGGACAGTTCGTTGGCAAAAGCGATATTGACGTCGCGGAAGCTGTTTTCGACCAGCTTCACCATTTCCGCCGCCCGCGCCGTCGTCGTGATGCACGCGCCCCGCACGAACTGGCGATAAAAGGCCAGCGCCTTGCGCGCGCAACGCGGCGTGATGCCACCGATGCAGCGATCATTGTCGATCAATTCGACCAGGATGCGGCCCGGCAGGACCCGCTCAGGGCAATAGGCAATGGCAATATCACCCGCACCACCCTGACCCGGCATTTTGAGGTCGGGGCGTAGCTGGGCGATCAGGTCGCGCATGGCTTCGGTCGTGCCCACCGGCGACGTCGATTCTAGGATCACGGTGTCGCCCGCCTTCAGCACGGTAGCCACCGTCCGGGCAGCGTTCAGCACATAGGAAACGTCCGGCGCGCGATCCTGAGCCACGGGCGTGGGCACCGCGATGATGAAAACGTCGCTCGGCTCGACCTCCAGGCTGGCGCGCAGATTGCCCCGCGCCACAACGCCCTGCACCAGCCCGTCCAGATCGACTTCTTCGATATGAACGCGGCCCGAATTGACCGTTTCCACCACATGAGCGCTGACATCGACGCCAACCACCTGGCATCCGCCACGTGCGATCAGCGCGGCGGTCGGCAGGCCTATATAGCCCAGGCCGATGACGGAAACCTTCTGATGCTTGTCGACGGGCATGCAATAATCCTGAGAAGCCGATGATTTACATCGGTTTCTGCCCGGAAATGCTGAAGATTTCGGTAACGCTGCCGGTTGCAAACAATATCAGGCCGCTTCGTCCATCTCAGCCGCACGCGCCGCGCCGTTTGCGATGACTTGGGCGATCCGCTGTGCCGCCAGCCCATCGCCGAAGGGATTGTGAGCCCGCGCCATCGCGGCATAGGCGTCCCCATCATCCAGCAATGCCAGCACTTCGCGCACGATCCGCGTGCGATCGGTGCCGACCAGCTTCGCCGTTCCAGCCATGACGCCTTCGGGCCGCTCGGTCGTCTCACGCATCACCAGTACGGGCTTCCCCAGCGAAGGCGCTTCCTCCTGCACGCCGCCACTGTCCGTCAGCACCAGGTCGCACATATCCAGCAGCCGCACGAAATGGGGATAGTCCAGCGGTTCGATCATCGCGACATTGGGCAGGCTGCCCAGCACCGATTCCATCACCGGGCGCACATTGGGATTCGGGTGCACGGGGAAGATGACCGCAACATCAGCCCGAGCGGCGATGTCGGCGATGGACCGGGCGATCGCTTCCATGCCTCCGCCGAAATTCTCCCGCCGATGGCTGGTCACCGCCAATATCCTTTTGCCCGCGAATCGCTTCGCCAACCCGTCGAGACCGGCAGCCAGCGACGGCGTCGACCTCAACCGATCCCGCGTGGCCAGCAACGCATCGATAACCGTATTACCAGTGACATGGATGCCCTCGGGCGCACGGTTTTCCTTCAGCAGTGCGTCGGCAGCCGCCTGCGTCGGCGCGAAATTCATATCGGCAATACACGCGACGACGCGGCGGTTCACCTCTTCGGGCCAGGGATGATGGATATCGCCGCTGCGCAACCCGGCCTCGACATGGGCAACGGGGATCTGGCGATAATAAGCTGCCAGGCTGGCGACCATCGTGGTCAGCGTGTCGCCATGCACCACCACCCGGTCAGGCCGCTCGGCATCGAACGCCTTGCCCAGTTCCACGATCAGCTTGGCCGTCAAGCCATCCAGCGTCTGTCCCGGCGTCATGACGTCCAGGTCCATGTCTGGCCTGATGCCTGCAATTTCCAGCACCTGATCCAGCAGTCCGCGATGCTGCGCGGTGACGATGACGCGGGTTTCCACCTGTTCGCATGCACGCAGGGCGTGGATCACGGGAAACAGCTTGATCGCCTCTGGGCGTGTCCCGAATACCACCGCAACCTTCATCTTCGTCCCCTGTGCGTGCCTTTCGGCGATTTTCGCAGCAAATCGTAACCATCCTCTGAACAAGGGGTAACTCCGACGCGCGCTTTCGCACGCGCAAGGACCTGTGCTAGGGCGCGGTCAACCTTTCATTTCAAAGGACTGCGGAAGTTTATGAAGATCACGATGATCGGCACCGGATATGTGGGCCTGGTATCGGGCGCCTGCTTTGCCGATTTCGGCCACGACGTCGTCTGCGTGGATAAGGTGGCGGAAAAAATTCAGGCCATCGAATCCGGTCGCATGCCCATTTTCGAGCCGGGGCTTGACCAACTGGTGGCCAACAACGCTTCCGCCGGACGCCTGACCTTCACGACCGATCTGGCGGCAGGGGTGAAGGGCGCGGACGCGATCTTCATCGCCGTGGGCACGCCGTCGCGCCGGGGCGATGGCCATGCCGACCTTAGCTATGTCTATGCCGCCGCACGCGAAATCGCGGAATCGCTGGACGGGCCGACGGTCATCGTCACCAAATCCACTGTCCCCGTCGGCACCGGGGATGAAGTCGAACGTATCGTCAAGGAAGTGCGGCCCGATCTGGACATTCAGGTCGTATCCAATCCCGAATTTCTGCGCGAAGGCGCGGCCATCGGCGATTTCAAGCGCCCCGACCGCGTTGTCGTCGGCACCACGGGGAATGAACGAGCGATCGCAGTGATGGCGCAGGTCTATCGCCCGCTGAACCTTAACCAGGCGCCCGTCATGTTCACTGGACGGCGCACGGCAGAGCTGATCAAATATGCCGCCAACGCCTTCCTGGCGACGAAAATCACGTTCATCAACGAAATGGCCGACCTGTGCGAAGCGGTCGGTGCGGAAGTGCAGGAAGTGTCGCGAGGCATTGGCCTCGACAACCGCATCGGGTCCAAATTCCTGCATGCCGGACCCGGCTATGGCGGCTCCTGCTTCCCCAAGGATACGCTGGCCCTGGTCAAGACCGGGCAGGATTATGATACGCCCATCCGCATCGTCGAAACGGTCGTGCAGGTAAACGACCTTCGGAAAAGGGCGATGGGCCGCAAGATCGTGAAGGCGCTTGGCGGCGACGCGCGCGGCAAGAAAGTCGCCCTGCTGGGCCTGACCTTCAAACCCAACACCGACGACATGCGCGACGCACCCAGCCTGGCCATCGTCCAGGCGCTGGAAGATGCGGGGGCAAAGATCACCGCCTATGACCCAGAAGGCATGGACGTCGCCGCGCCGATGATGCCCAGCGTCACCATGACGCGCGATGCCTATGAAGCAGCGGCTGGCGCAGACGCGCTGGTCCTGGTGACCGAATGGGATATTTTCCGCGCGCTTGACCTCAAGCGCCTCGCCGGGTCGATGACCACGCCGCTGCTGATCGACCTGCGCAACATCTATCCCAGCGCCGAAGCGGAAGAGGCGGGCTTCTCCCTCATCCGGGTGGGCGGCAAAGGCGTGACCGCCGAATGAAGCTGGCGCCGAAGGGAGGGCGGGACCACCACGCCCTCCCCCGCCTGCATCACTGGATGATCGCCGCCGCGCTTCTTTTCATCATCACGCTGGCCGTGCCGGTGATGGCCGGACTGACCTGACCTTCTGGCGCACGATGCCCACGATCGGGGTTCAGGCCTTCAGCTTCCATCCCCGGCGCAGCAACGTGTAGCATAGCATCGCCAGCGCGATGTTCAGCACCAGCAACACGATGCTGCCCACCACGACGTCGCCATCGGCGGCAGCGACGAAGCCATAGCGAAAACCGGAAATGGCGTAGAAAAACGGGTTCGCGTGGCTGATCGCCTGGAATATGGGCGCCAGCCGGTCGACGGAATAAAAAGTGCCCGACAACAGGGTCATCGGCCCGATCACGAAATTGGTGATGGCCGCAGCATGGTCGAACTTTTCCGCCCAGATTGACGTCAGCACACCGATGAAGGCGGTCAGCGCCGACCCCATCAGGCCAAACCAGATAATCGCCCACGGGTGCGCAGGCGTCACATGCACGCCCGGCCACAGGGCCATCGCCCCCCACAGCGCCAGTCCGACGCATAGCGCACGGGTCATCGCCGCGCCCACCAGCGCCAGCAACAGCTCGCTGTTGGACAAGGGCGGCATCAGATAGTCGATCAACGTCCCCTGCATCTTGCCTGCCAGCAGGGAAAAGCTGCTGTTGGCGAACGCGTTGTTCATCATGCCCATGATCATCAGGCCGGGCGCAATGAAATCGGCGAAAGGAACGCCCAGCACCTGGCGACCCGACCCATTTCCGCCACCCAGAGCGATCGTAAAGATCACCAGGAACATCAAAGTCGTCACGGCGGGGGCCCAGATGGTCTGCAACTGGACCTTCATGAAGCGCCGGACCTCCTTGCGATACAGCGCACGCATCCCGGCCCAGTTGACGTTGCGGATCACCATTTCCCCCGGTTCGTGGAAGGGCGGGCGCGAGGAGGCGTTTGTCGAAAATTGGGGCTGGTCGTTCATGATGGGATCGACTATCGGCTGGCCTGATATGCCGCAAGGGCGTTGTGTGCGGAATTGCGCGTCCCATATAGGGCGCGAACCGAATATTTTGAGGAGTCATTCATTGTCCTGGACCGACGAGCGCATCGACCAGCTCAAGGCAATGTGGGAAAAAGGCCTGACCGCCAGCCAGATTGCCGAAGAACTGGGTGGCGTCAGCCGCAACGCGGTGATCGGCAAGGCGCATCGCCTGGGCCTGCAGTCGCGTCCGTCGCCCGTCAAGGCGAACGACGCGCCCAAAAAGGCCGCGCCTGCTACCCGCAAGCCCGCACCTGTCGCCCCAGTAACGGCAGCGCCCAAGCCTGCGCCCGCGCCACAGAGCACAACCGCTCGCGCTGCGCCGCCCGCCGCCGCACCAGTCGCGCCTTCCGCATCGGCAGGGGTTGGGACCGGAGCAGCGCCCGCCAATGACGCGCCCGCCGCGCCGCAGCCACGTATCATTTCCGTCGGCCCCGGCGGTTTCCTGCGGCAGGGTCCCGGCGACCAGCAGGCGCCGATCCCACCCGCGCCGCCACGCCGTCTGGTTCCTGCCAAGCCCAGCGCGGAAATCGCGGGCAAGACGTCACTGCTCGACCTGACCGAACGCATCTGCAAATGGCCGATGGGCCATCCGGGCGAACCGGATTTCCACTTTTGCGGCGAAACGGTGAACCCCGGCTTCCCTTATTGCGTGGAACATTGCGGCCGTGCCTATCAGGCGCAGCTGCCACGCGGCACGCGTCGTCCGCCCCCGCCACTGCCCTTCGGTGGCCCGCGCGTTCGCTGACCCTGCGCACATCAAAAATTGGAAATATAGGGAGGCCGATCCATCGTGATCGGCCTCTTCTTCTTGGCTGACTTGCACCTGTCGCTGACCCGCTTATAGCTGGTGGCCATGTCCGATCTGTTTCAGAGCCAGCCGCTCAGCTCCCCCGGTTACGACGCGTCTTCGATCGAAGTCCTTGAAGGGCTGGAGCCTGTTCGTCGCCGTCCCGGCATGTATATCGGCGGCACGGACGAACGCGCGCTTCACCACCTCGCCAGCGAAGTGCTGGACAACAGCATGGACGAAGCCGTTGCGGGGCATGCGACACGGATCGAAGTCACGCTGGAACCGGGCAATCGCCTGACCATCACGGATAATGGCCGCGGCATCCCCGTCGATCCGCATCCCAAATTTCCCGGCAAGTCCGCCCTGGAAGTGATCCTGACCACCCTCCATTCGGGCGGCAAGTTCACTGACAAGGCTTATGCGACCTCCGGCGGCCTGCACGGCGTGGGCGTCAGCGTTGTGAACGCCCTGTCGTCGGTGACCGTCGTGGAAGTCGCGCGCAACAAGGAACTGTTTCGTCAGAGCTTCGCGCAAGGCTTGCCGACCAGCGGCCTGGAAAAGGTGGGCGCCGCACCGAATCGACGGGGCACGTCGGTCAGTTTCATTCCCGATCAGGAGATTTTCGGGGAGCAGAAGTTCAAACCCACCCGCCTCTATCGCCTTGCCCGTTCGAAGGCCTATCTGTTCGCTGGCGTCGAAATTCGTTGGAAATGCGCGCCTGAACTGATCAGCGACGACACGCCACCTGAAGCTGTGTTCCAGTTTCCCGGCGGTCTGGCCGACCATCTGAAGGAACAGGTCGGAAATCGTGAATGCGCCACCAGCGCCTTTTTCTCCGGCAGCCAGGATTTCCCCGATACCGTTGGTCGCGTCGAATGGGCGGTCGCTTGGCCGCTGTGGTCGGACGGCAGCTATAGCTGGTATTGCAACACGATCCCGACCCCCGATGGCGGCACCCATGAAGCGGGCCTGCGCGCCGCTTTGGTCAAGGGCATCCGCGCTTTTGGCGAACTGGTGGGGCAAAAAAAGTCGAAGGACATCACCGCTGATGACATCGTGACATCGTCAGAGATCATGCTGTCCGTCTTCATCCGCGATCCTCAGTTTCAAAGCCAGACCAAGGACCGCCTGACCAGCCCCGAAGCGGCGCGCCTGGTCGAAAACGCCGTGCGCGACCATTTCGATCATTATCTGTCCGATCATATGGAACGCGGCAAGGCGCTGCTGGCTTACGTGATCGACCGCATGGACGAACGGCTGAAGCGTAAGGCCGAAAAGGAAATCAAGCGCAAGACCGCAACCTCCGCGCGCAAGCTGCGCTTGCCCGGAAAGCTGACCGATTGTTCGACCGACAGCCCCGAAGGCACTGAAATCTTCCTGGTCGAAGGCGATTCCGCTGGCGGGTCGGCGAAGCAGGCGCGTGACCGCAAGACCCAGGCGATCCTGCCCCTGCGCGGCAAGATATTGAACGTGGCTTCGGCGAATATGGCCAAGATCCTGGCAAACCAGGAAATTGCCGACATGATCCTGGCGTTCGGCTGCGGCACGCGAAAGGACTGCAACCCCGACAATCTTCGTTACGAACGCATCGTCATCATGACCGACGCCGACGTGGACGGGGCGCATATCGCCACGCTGCTCATGACGTTCTTCTTCCAGGAAATGCCCGAACTGGTCCGGCGCGGTCATCTCTACCTCGCCCAGCCGCCGCTCTATCGGCTCGTCGCGGGTGGCAAGAGCGCCTATGCCAAGGATGACGCGCATCGAGAGGAACTGCTGGCCAAGGAATTCAAGGGCAAGAAGGTCGAAGTCAGCCGGTTCAAGGGGCTGGGTGAAATGAACGCCATCCAGTTACGGGAAACCACCATGGACCCGAAAACCCGCAGCCTCATTCGCATCACCCTGCCCGATGACATTGAAGATCGGCAACAGGTCCGCGAACTTGTGGAACGGCTGATGGGGACCAATCCCGCGCACCGCTTCGCCTTCATCCAGGAAAACGCTGCGACGGTGGACGAAGAAGCCATCGACGCCTGATCGGGCGGCCTGACGTCGCGCCCCGCCTTTCATGGCTACTCCCGCGTTAACCAGAGCGGGCCACGGGATGTTCAACCTTCTGCGCGATACCCGCCAGCATGGCAGGCTTCGCCCACCCCCTTCGCATCGCGGTCAGCGCCGCGCCCGCCCTGCTGCTGGCCGTGAATGCCGGAGCGGCCCAGGCGGAAATGCATCTGTCGCCCGCGCGCGCCACATCGACATTGGGCGCCTTGCCCTATGGCAACGCGGATCGCGTAGCGTCGACGCTGCTGGCCGGCGGCATGAGCCGCCTGACCGCGATCAGCGCACAACAGGGCAGCACTTCCCCCCTTTCATGGACTGCCGCATTCGTGGAACCGCAAGCCATCGTCAACGAAGGGCGCATCAAAAAGATTCTGGCGTATATGCCTGGCTGGGAATTGCAGGGCATCCGCCTGACACTGGGCCAGCCCGCTGTCAGCTATCGTCAGCCCGACCTGATGCCAGCGTTCATGGGCGGCTTTATTGCGGCACCGGCAACCGGCGTTCGGGCCACAGCCAGCCTCTTGGTGGAAACAGCGCCACTACCGTCCCAACCAGTCGACGCCCCCCGGAACGGCCAGCCCGATATTTTCGGCTCGGTCGCAATGGCGGTGTCCCGCACGCCGCTCGACGGTAAGTGGGCGGCGGTAGCCCGCTCCGCCCCGACCGCAGCAATTCCCGCCAGCCTGCTTCGATCCGCTCGCGCGGCGCAGGGGCTGCAGCAGGTCGAAATGGTAAATCGCTGGGTCAATGGCCGCCTGCGCTTCGTGAATGACCCACAGGGGGGAGACATCTGGACTTCGGCGATACAGTCGCTGCAGCGCGGCGCAGGCGATTGCGAAGACTATGCCATCGCGAAAATGCAGCTTTTGGCCGCCGCTGGTTTCGACCGCCGTGCAATGTTCCTGGTCATCGCGCGCGATCTGGTCCGCCGGGCCGATCACGCCGTACTTGCGGTACGGGTCGATGGCCAGTTGATGATCCTGGACAATATGACGGACCGCGTTCTTCCGTCGTCAGCGGTCAGCGACTATCGGCCGATCATGAGCTTCAACGCCTTTGGCCGATGGACCCACGGCTACCGGGTAAGCACCCCGCAGCCGGTGCAGTTCGCGGCGCGCTGATCAAACTGGCGTCTTACCGCTCCCGCAACGCCTCAGCCCGCGCCTTCATGATGGGTTTCAGCAGATAGGCCAGCACAGACTTGCGGCCGGTCAGTATCTCCACATCACATACCATGCCGGGCGTGATAGGCAGCTTGTGCGCGCCTGATCCAAGCCAGGCACGATCCGTTTCCACCACGACGGTGAAATAGGCCTCCCGCGTTGCTTCGTCATAAACGCTGTCTGCTGACACCTGCTGAACCGTGCCGGTCAGGCCGCCATAGATCGAAAAATCATAGGCCGTGACCTTCACGACCGCCCGGTCGCCAGTCTTGATGAATGCGATATCGTTGGGCTTGACCCGTGTTTCGACCAGCAGCTTGTCGCCTATGGGAACGATCTGCATGATCTTTTGCCCAGCCGTGACGAAGCCGCCGATGGTAGTCACCTGAACGTCATTGACGACTCCATCGACAGGGGAACGTATCTCTGCGCGCTGCGCGCGGCCCTTCGCCCCGCGCAGGGACTCGCTGTTGACCGAGATTTTCGCCTCCAACTGGCTACGTTCGTCCAGGGCATCCTGCCGGAACTGAAAATTGGCCTCCGACAGCTGCGCCTGCGCCTCGCGAATGGCGGCCGAAGCCCGCGAAGCCTGCTGTTTAGCGGCGTTCAACCGTCCCTGCGCATCCACAACGTCGCGTCTTGCGTCCAGCAGTTCCGTTTGCGGGATGATGGATTTCGCCGCCAGCGGCTCCAGCATCGCCACCCGTTGGCGCGCCAGTTGAACGCTGCCGCCCAGGCTGTCGATCGTCGCCTGCGCTTCGCCCAATTCCCGCCGACGCTGATCGACCTGAGCCGACATCGCGTCCTGCTTGCTGCGAAGTGCGGACTGACGGACCTGGGCCAGCGCCTGTTCCTGCTGACACTCGGATGCACCGCTTGCACATTCCGCCCCCACACCGGTGCCTTCTTTTTCAAGGCGTCCAGCCCGTGCCGTCAAGGATCGCGTTTCCGCCTGCAATTGTCCCAGTTCGGATGCCAGCATTGCGTCGTCCAGGCGCACCAGCAACTGGCCCTTGCCCACCTTTTGCCC
The DNA here is from genome assembly GCF_044987515.1 of Sphingobium sp. ZW T5_29. Taxonomy (NCBI): domain Bacteria; kingdom Pseudomonadati; phylum Pseudomonadota; class Alphaproteobacteria; order Sphingomonadales; family Sphingobiaceae; genus Sphingobium; species Sphingobium sp. ZW T5_29. The sequence goes on along the minus strand of NZ_JBJDRM010000021.1, from coordinate 9,030 downwards.
CGACCGAACCAGAATTTCCTCGATCGTCGTCGGCTCGGCGGACTGGATGACCTGCGCCTTGCTGGACGGGATCACCCGCCCCTGCCCGCGCGTCACCTCATCCACCGGCGCCAGGCCGGCCCACAGCAGGAAAACCAGCATCCCCCCGCCGCTGTAGAGGATGACCTGTTTGTTGGCTGGCTGTCCCCGCAACCAGTTGATCCAGCGCCCCATCATGGTTGGCCCTTCTGAACTGCATGTTCGTCGGTCGCCAGCGCGACCGTCCTTGTCTTTTCCTGAGCGGCCAGCATGCTGCTGAGCGCGCCATTGCTTCGCGAAGGGTCGGCGATCGACAGCTTCCACCCCTTCGCCGGGTCCATCCGCCCGCCAACATCATTGGCTGCGCGCCTCTCTGGCAGGGCTGCGACGGGGGGATAGTCTATGTCTGGCTCCGCTATCGAGGCCATGTGGGACGCGTCAAAAGCCGGGACATACTCACCGCCCGCGTAGCGCCCCGTGAAGGCGCGGGGCAGGCCCCAGGTGCCCGGCCAGCGATAGAAGATATGCGCCCCTATCTTCGCCAGCTTGGCCAGATGCGGCGCCCAACGGGGAAAGACATAGTCGGCATGATAATGGGTGGCCGTTCCCACACTCTTTTCGACCTGCCCCTCCAGCGCGCCAGCCGCAACCCGCTGGGCCCGATTCCACAGGACAGGCACGGGCCGTTGCGCCAGCGAACCGTCGCAGACAAAGCTGAACTGGCAGACCGCAGCGTTGAAACGTTGATATACGACGCCGCACACAGTCTTGGCGAAGGCGGGGTGCCGTACGCGATTGAGCACCACCTGCGCCACGGCACGCTGCCCGCTGTCCGGCTCGGCCGCTGCCTCATAATAAACTGCCTGCGCAAGGCAATGCAGTGCGCGCTTGCGGTCTTCGCCAGCCGACATCAGCGCATGGAATGGCGCCGCTGCGGCAATCGCGCTGTGTGCGAAGCGCAGCTCATCATTTTGCGCCTGTGCGGCCTGCCCCGTCGTCACCTCTGCGGCTTGCTGCGCGGTCATGTCGACCAGCGCGCGATATTGGCGCGGGATGGGCGATGCAACAGCCTCGCCTTTCGCCTGGACGACCGGATCGGCTGCTTCCCGCTCGCCCTGCCACAGCATCGTATAAGCGGCCAGCAAAGCCAGCGGCGCTGCGACGGACACGCTGCGGACAAGGGCGCTCATTGCACGCCTCCCCGCTGGAGCTGGCCGACGATCTCATCGCGCGGACCATCCGCCATCACCACGCCCTGGTCGATCACGATCAGCCGGTCGACGATGCGGAGCAATGCATGGCGATGGGTCGACACGATCAGCGTCTGACCGGGGTCAAGGGCCTTTGCGAGATGGTCGACGAACAGATTTTCGGTCTGATTGTCCATCGCCCCGGTCGGCTCGTCCAGAAAGAGCAGCTTCGCCGGTTCAACCAGCGCCCTGGCCAGCACCAGAAAGCTGCGCTGTCCGCCGGAAAGGCGACTGCCCCGTTCCCCTATGTGAAGGTCGAAACCCGCCGCATCGCGCCCGAAAAAGCGCGACGCGCCTGAGCGTTCCAGCGCTTCCAGCAGCTTTGCGTCATCGGCTTCCCGCGCGCCCAGCAGCAGGTTTTCCCGGACCGAACCACTGAACAGTTCAGCATCCTGCCCGACATAGCGGAAGGCGGAGCGCAGTTCATGCGGATGATATTGGCGACTGTCGATATCGTCGATGGTCAGCATGCCGCCGGTCGGCGGATACAGCCCGCAAATGACCCGGCCCAGTGTCGATTTACCCGACGCCACGCGTCCGATGATCCCGATCCGCTCCCCCGGTTCGATGCGCAGATTGATGCCCTTCAGGCTTGGCTGTGTAGCGCCCGGATAGGCAAACTCCAGTCCCTGCGCGACAATCGCACCCTTGCGGATTTTCGGGATGATGCCGCGCGCTCCATCCAGCCGTTCATCCGGCTGGTCGATCAGTGACTGCAAACTGTCGAGCGTGGTCATCGCCTGGCGCGCCCGCACGATAACGAAGGCAAGCTGTCCCACCGGCGCGAGCGAGCGCCCCGCCAGCATGACGATGGCTATGATCGCCCCCATGGAAATCTTGCCCGCGGCAAACATGTAGAATCCGCCGATCACCAGCGCGATGCTCGTCACCTGCTGGCAAAGCGATGCGAGTGTGACACTGGTCGAACTCAGCCGCCGCAGCTTTTCCTGTGTCGCAGCGCTCATCCGGGCATAGCGACGCCAGCGGCTGAGCATCCGCCCTTCGCCACGGCACGCCTTCAGGGTCTCCATGCCGCCAATCGCTTCGACCAGAGCAGCGCTTTGCAGGCTGGAATCGGCCTGCGCATCACGTGACAGGCTGGCCATCGACCGTTGTAGAATAAAACCGGCAGTCGCCATGATGGCCATCGTGACGACAGGCACTACCGCCAGCCATCCGCCCAGAACCGCAATGATGGCGACGAAGAGGAAGAGAAATGCGAGGTCCACCACCAGGACCACGGTGGTCGAGGTGAAGAATTCGCGGACCGTTTCGAATTCCGACACGCGGCGTGCGAGCGCCCCGGTGCTGCCTGCACGACTAGCGAGCGGCACGTTCATCACCTTTTCGAACAGACGATGCGACAAGCGTTCGTCAATTTCCCGCCCGGATTCGTCCACTAATCTTGCTCGCGCAATCCTGAGCACGAAGTCGAACGCAAAGGCCAGCATCACGCCGGCGCCCAGCACCCAGAGGCTGGAAGCCGCCTTGTTCGGAATGATCCGATCATAGACGTTCATCGTGAACAGCGGCAGGGCGAAGGCGAGCAGGTTGATGATCGCCGCAGCCAACATCACATAGCCGAAAGATCCGCGGGCGCGCCAGACTTCCCGCCAGAACCAGTGCTGCCGCGCGCGTTCGTCCCAAGGGCGTTCTTCGGCCCTTTCGCGACCATGATCGGCCATGACCACCAGCGCTTCACCAGTGAAATGAGCCTCCAGGTCCGACAGCGGCGCCCAGACGGGTTCACTCGCGCGGGGCAGCTGCACAAGGGCGTCGCCCTGCTTGATGTCGAGCAACAACAGGAAGCGTTCATCCCTCAAGGGAAGAATGGCGGGGAAGTTACCGGGCCGCCACTTGTTCAATCGACCCCGGATTAGATCAGTCAGCAGACCGATCTGATCGAGCGCGGATTCCGCCTGGTGGAAAGGCACGCGCCCGGATTCATCAACGGCAATGCCAGCGCGCAGGCCCACGATTTCCGGCGACCGGTCGAAATGCCTCGCGACATGGGCGATGCATTCGATCAGTTCGTCACTGGGCGTGCCGTGATGGTCCAGCCATTCGGCCAGACTGAGTGTGCTTCGTTCCAACATTGTTTACCCCGCGCCACCCCGGCATCCGCCGGGGTGACCCCAATCATGGAAATTCAGCCCGGATAACGTCGCCGCTGCAATTCGGCAGGCGGCAGGTCCGGGACGTCATATTTCTTGCGCGCATAAGGATCTGCGCCCGAAGGCTGGGCGATCCCCAGCGTGTCGAGCAGCTGGTTGGTCGCAGCCAATATCTGATATTGTGCGAAAATTTCCGAAAAACGGGCCGTTTCAGTCCGCACCTGCGTATTGAAACGGGTGTTCTGGCTGTCCAGCACGTCCAGCAGCGACCGGCGGCCGACGTTGAACTGCTCACGATAGGATACCAGCAGCGAATCCGATACGATCCCCTGACGCGACAAATCGGTCAGGCGCTTCTTTTCGGTGTCCCAACGGTTCCAGGCGGTGCGGACATCTTCTTCCGCCTCACGCTGGCGTTGGCTCAGGCGGAAACGCGCCTCGCTCGCACGGCGGTTCATTTCCTGGACCTTCGCGCGATTGATGCCGCCATTGTAGAGCTGCCAACGCAGGACGACGCGACCTTGAACGTCATTGGTGCTGCCCCGGAAACCGTCCACATCCTCGCCAATGCGGCCTCGCCCTTCCAGCGTGACCGTCGGCCCAAGTTCGGACTGGGCCTCATCTACAACCGCGTGTGCAGCCTGAATATCGGCCTCAGCCTCGCGGATTAGGGGATTGTTGGTACGCGCGCCCGCAATTGCTTCGTCCAGCGTGGGAGGCACTGCACTCGTCACCGCATCCGGCATCGAAACCTGATCGATCGACAGCCCGGTCAGCGTCCGAAAGCTGATCGCCGCGTTGGTCAGGTCCTGCTGGGCCTCGCTTTGGCGAACCAGGGCGGACTGAAGGCGCTCTTCAGCCTGTTGCTGGTCGGCGATGCTGATCGACCCCTTCGACACGCCCTCACCCAGATCGCCGAGCAGCTTGCGATGGAAGGCGATATTGTCTTCCGCCGCCGCGACGATCCGTTGCTGCAACATATAGTCCAGATATTGGCGCGTGACATTCAACGCGACGAACTGCGACCGTTCACCGACGCGCAGGGCCGCACCGTCGATGCGGGCAGCCTGCCGACGCTTTTCGGCGCTGCGATAGCCAGAATCAAACAGCGTCTCCTCTGCCAGCACGCTCGCTTCCAGCGGATAGAGTGTCTCATCACCGATGCCGAGGGTCCGGCGGGTATTGTTCTCCAGGCGCCGGATGCCCGCAGAACCTTCCACGCTGATCCGGGGCAGGTATAGTCCCTTGGCCTGCTCGCGTTCAAACTCGATGGCTTCCTTGTTCTGGATAGCCTGGTTGATTTCAGGATGGCTGTCGATCGCGGCAGCGATGGCGCTTTTCAGGTCCGTGGTCTGGGTCCAGCCGGTTGTAGCCATAGCCGCCGCGCAAAGGGCCACCAGGCTTCCGCAAGTCTTGCGCATGGTTGTCATGATCGCCTCCCCTCAATTCGCGCTGGCAGTGACTTCGACCCGACGGTTCATCGGTTCGCGTACATTGTCGGCCGTTTCGATTTTCAGCTGGGTCTCGCCCAGCCCACTGACGGTCATCGCGTCCATCGCGATGCCACCCTGGCCCATCAGCCCGGCAACATTCTGCGCCCGGCGCAGCGATAGGCCATCATTATAGCCCTTGCCGCCGGACGTGTCGGTATAACCGGTAACGCCAAAGCGATTCCAACCGCATTGGGCCGCGGACTGTGTGATCTGACCGATCGTCGTCGCGCCCTCTGGCAGTGGTGTGTCCATGTTCCAGTCAAAGAAGATTGACACCGCCGGCGCCGTACAGTCCAGCGCGGGTGGGGCTGAGGCTGCGTCCGGCACCGGCGGCGGTGGCGCAGCCGAAAGGCGGGCCACAAACTCGTCGCACTTGTTGATGCTGTCCGCATCCTTCGTGCCCGATTTCATGAAACCTATGGCGATGCCGCACTGGTTCTTGGCCTCTACGGCCCAGGTCCACCGGCTGTCCTGCGCGCCCCGCAGCGTGGCGTCCGCCGTCGCAGCAACCGCCTTATCGTAGCGGCTTTTAAGCTCGCCCTTCAGCTGTGAATTGCCAAGCTGCAGCAAGGATGAAGCGGGGGCGGCCCACGCTCCTGTGGCTAGCATCCCCGCCGCAAGGCCGAAGGATGCAACGCTCCTCAACCCGTTCCGCATAATCATTCTCCCCCAAAAATTTTCCCGCGAGATTCCGTGGTCCAGCATGTCAGGCATGTGCCACCGCCATGGCGTCATGCGCCGCCATCGCCGCGTCGAAGACTGCCGCAGCAACAGCCATGTGCCCCATGTCCACCGGCTCGACGGCCGCGGGATTGAACATCGCCAGCGCAATCGGATGCTCACCACCAGGCAAGGCAGCCAGCAGCGCATCGATATGCGCAACGTCCTGCGCACCCAGCGCATCGGCGACGACCTGCGCCACCTCATCCGGGGCAATGTCATGGGCCGCCGCCAGAACCGCTGCATTGCCATCGAAGACAGGCAGATCGATCGGTTGGGCAAGCAGCGCATCATGGCTGTCAAAGTCCGCCGGGGGTGCGTCACTGGCATCCGATGGCGCGCCCGCAGACATATCCTCGCCTGCCGACAGGCTGCTGTGATCCGGGGCAGCTTCACCGCCGTGGGTCGACTGCTGGGCAGGGTCGTTGGCGCTGCCATCATCCTGATCTTGCAGGGCAAGCGACGCTGCAGGCTGATCCTCGTCCGTTATCGGACTGGTTTCAACCGTGGCGCTGGCTTGGACCGCAGGCTCCGCATTCGCCTCGTCTGCGGAAGACGCCGTTACCGGTTCCTGCTCACCCGCTTCGGCTGCGCCAACAACGGCCACAAGGCTGGCCGCAATCAGGGCCTGGTTAAATCCAGTCTGCTGGGTTCGCTCCGCCTCGACCTGTTCGGTTTCGCCACCGGATGCCTCGGTCTGGAATGCCACGTCAGCCGCAGCATATGTTTCACCGTTGGTCGTAGTGTAGCTGGTCTGGCCAAAAATCTGGACATCGCCTCCAGCTGCCTCTCCGGCCTGACCGTCCGAAGTCAGATTGAGCGAAACGATTTTCGCTTCGGAAAGTGTCCTGAACTCTCCGTCCTGGACGATGCCGTCGCTATTCGCATCCTGCCACACGCCAAAGCTCGCGAAATCCGCGTCGCTTGCATCCAGCATGCCGTCTTGATGGCTGTCATAAACCTTGGCTAGTCCCTGAAGGTCGGTCTCTCCCGCCTGGGTGGAAAATACGATCTTCAACGATCCGTCGGGATTGCGAAAGGCAAGAAGCCCGTCATCAGCCGCAACCCACGCCGTGGCCACCGCGCCAGTGCCGAAATAATCGTGGCTTACACCTGCGCTAAGGCCAAGATACTCGACCCCATCACCATCCAGGTCGAGGGCGATGGGAGGGACCAACGTCAGGTTGATGGCATCGTTGACAATGACCTGATCTCCGTCAGCATCCGTCAGCGACAGATCAAAATTCAGATTAACCGGATTGCCCGTCTGGGTTGTTTCCACCTGCAATTGGCTCAGCGAGAATTTGCCGTCCGTGCCGCCGCTTGTCCCGGCATTGGTGATTTCGATGCGGTCATATCCCGACGCAGTATAAGTCTGGACCTTATATTGCGCGCTCAATCCCGTGATCAGAACCGTACCGCTGGCTTCAAAATCGACAACAATGCCGCCTGCCACATTCTTGTCGGCCGTGACCGTGTCAATCAACGTGCCGGCAGCATTGTAGATCTTGACCATGGTGATGGCGAGGGTCGTATCATCTGCGGTGTTGGGTTCCTGCTGTTCGACATTGCCGTCTTCGTTGGCATCAACTGCCTTCAGCCGGACATCAGCGGTGGTCCCATTCGATATCTGATCGATCGTGAACTTGAAGCCGTTGACCGTCTGATGATTGACCATGACGAAGGCGTCATCGGACGTGCCGCCTCCATTCGCGTCATACGTAAAGTCGCCGAAGTCCAGTCGCAGACCAGCATCGGGATTGGTGATGTCGATGAATTGACCGTCTACTCCGATGTCGTCGGAGTCGCTGTTCACGCTTGGAGATGCCTGATTGCTGATCGGCGTGAACAGGATTTCCAGATTGTCAGCGCTCGTCGATCCGACCAGCTTGAAGGGCGGATTGCCCGCCACGCCGCCCGAAAGGTCGTTGAAGAATGCCCCCGACCCATTGTCGATCGCTTGATGAATCGTGGTTGTGTAAGTCCCAAGGTTCTGATTGAGCTGTACGGTATAGATGAGCGTCCCATCGGTGCCATTGGTGCTGCCAGTACGGCCTTGGAGCGTGGTGCCGCCATTCGACAGCCACAGCTCGATCATCGTGCCATTCGAATTCAGCGCAGTATCCTGGCCATTGACGATGTTGGCAAAGGTCAGCGTTCCCGGCTGATCGGCGCCAACATTATTGTTGATGTTGGAATCAACGTCCAGGCCACGAGTTGCGCTCTGCCCCGCAGCGTTTGTCAACGTGGTCGATATGGGCGCGAAGCTCGTCGGAATGTCATCGACGATGGAAATCACGATCGATCCCGGCGTAGCGTCGCTGTCGCCGGTGGCGTCCGTCACCGTCATGCTGATCGTGTCGGTCAGCGGGTTAACCTCGCCCTGGCCGCTGTGCGTCAACGCCTGGCTCAGCGTGTAGCTGTAGCCATAGGTCACGGTGCCGTTCACGTCCGGTGCCGAAATCGAGGTAATCGTCAGCACGCCCTTGCTGGTCACCACCTGCTGGCCCACCGCCGTGATCGTCTGCGCCGGGTTCAGATCGCCGTCGAGCGTCAGGGTGTAGCTCTCGCCGTTAGCGTTGACCGTGAATTGGCCGGTCGTGTCGGTCTCGCTCGCCGCGCCATGTTGCAACCCGTCGGCCAAGCCATCCTCATAAACCGTGCTCGTATCGCCCGTGACATCAGGCACGCGCGCGTCTTGGTTCAGGCTGATCACCAACTGCGCCAGGTCGGTGTCTCCGTCGCCGTCCGTGACCTGGTAGGTGAAGGTCTCGCTCGCCACGCCCGCCGGGATCGACGCGGTCTTGAGCGTGTAGACATAACTGCCATCCGCCTTGATCAGCAGGTCGCCATAGGTGCCGCTGATCGTGGCGCCCGCAGCGCCAACCGCCGTCAGCGCCCCGCCCCCTGCCTCCGTGCCCAGGCGAGCCCCCGACACCGCGCCGCCAACAACCGCGCCGTCCGCGCCGATCGTGTCCGCCACGCCGTCTGTCGCATTGGCGTCCATGCCGCCCGCGCCGGTAAACACATTGCCGTCAGCCTTGTTGCCAAGTCCCTCCGTCACGCTGTCCACGTCATCGACCGCCTGCGGCGTGTCATCGACGATCCGAACGATCAGCGTGTCGCTGGCGGTGGTCCCGCTGATGCCGTTGACGCTCAGCGCGACGCTGTCGTCAAACTCGGTGAGCGTCGCCCCGCTCTTGCTGTCATTGTCGATGGTGGCGCTTAGCGTGTAGCTGTAGCTCACCGCGCCCGTCCCCGCATTGTAGCCGGTCAGGCGCAGCGTCCCCTCGCCCGTGTTGACAACGCCATTGGTCGTGCCGAACGCCTGCATCTGCGCCAGGGTGAACACCGTGCCCCCCACCACGATGTTCGCGATCCCGTCGGTCGCGCTCACCGTGAAGCTGCCGCTCGTCACATGGCTGCCGTCATTGG
>NZ_JBJDRM010000020.1:0-39203 GCF_044987515.1 Sphingobium sp. ZW T5_29 | reverse complement strand
CGCGGCGACGCAGATCCGATCGATGATCTGCTCCCCTACAACTGGGTCGATAGCCGCGCCGCCGCCAGCGCCGTCATCGATCAGGCCGCCTGAATGCCGCCGAGTGGGGGTGTTTTAGCGCTTACGATGTCGTAGACGCCAGCGGGCAGAGTCTCGTCCAAAGCGGTCAGCCGAAATGGCGCCTTGAAGGTGATCGACGTTCGGGTGGTTCGCAGCGCCATCAGATTGCGAGACCGCGGTCGGGATTTTCGCTGAAGGCCGCATCCTCTGCTTCCTCAGATAGCGAAGCCGCGGCCGGCAGCCGATCTTCCCGGCCAAGCTGGCCCTCGCGGCGAAGGGCGACCACGGCTTCGCGCGCCCATGCTGCTGCTGCGGATGCCGCGACGATCCGGACATTGTCGAGATTGGCCGCCACCGCCCGCTCGCGATGCAGGGCCTCCTGAGCCAAGCAGAAGGCGGATGTATGAGCCATCAGGAACTCCTTTGCGACATGATTCTGGGCCAGTGGAGGCGTGTAACGCTAAGCCGGAGGCTGATCCCTCATTGCCTGTCGCAAGGCATCGTCCAGACGAGAATAGCGGAAGGACTTGTAGTGGAAGCGGTCGGTAGGGACGCGCTTGATATCGTATTTGAGCATCAATTCATCTTCGGTGAGATCGATGTCGTATGTCGATTGGGAGGTCATGAAGCTGCTCCTGGTGACGAGAGGACGAGATGGGTCAACCGTAGGCGAGCGTTGCTGCCCGCCCCCGTCACCGTTTGTCAGAAGCCCCTGCCGCCGATGCCGCCGGTCATGGATGGCGTGCTGCTTTCGTCGGTGAACTCCGCAACAGCCGCTTCAGTGGTGATCAGCAGGCCCGCAACCGAGGCCGCGTCCTGCAGGGCAATCCGCACGACCTTCGTCGGGTCGATCACGCCGGATTGGAAAAGGTTCTCAAACTGCTCGGTCTGGGCATTGAAACCCAAATTCTCGTCGCGCTCATCGAGCAAGCGGCCGGCGATCACGCCTCCATCATGGCCAGCATTTTCGGCGATCTGCCGCAACGGGGCCTGAAGCGCTTTGCGGACGATGTCGATGCCGCGCCGCTGATCGTCATTGACAGGATTGAGGCTATCCAGCGCCTTGGAGGCGTAGAGCAAGGCGGTGCCACCACCCGGCACGACGCCTTCTTCCACCGCCGCACGCGTTGCATGCAGCGCGTCGTCGACGCGATCCTTGCGCTCCTTCACTTCCGTCTCTGACACGCCCCCCACTTTGATGACAGCGACGCCACCGGCGAGTTTTGCAAGCCGCTCCTGAAGCTTCTCGCGATCATAATCGCTGGCGGTGTTCTCGACCTGCGAGCGGAGAGCTTCGACACGCCCCTTGATCGCGCCCGGATCGCCGGCGCCATCGACGATGGTGGTTGTGTCCTTGTCGATCGTGACACGCTTGGCTTGTCCAAGCATGTCCAGCGTCACAGTCTCGAGCCTGATGCCGAGATCCTCGGTGATGACGTCGCCTCCGGTGAGGACGGCGATATCCTCGAGCATCGCCTTGCGCCGGTCACCGAACCCAGGCGCCTTGACGGCGGCGACGTTCAGACTGCCGCGCAGCTTGTTGACGACGAGCGTGGCGAGAGACTCCCCCTCGATGTCTTCGGCGATGATGAGCAGGGGGCGCCCGGCCTGAACCACCGCTTCCAGGATCGGGAGCAACGGTTGAAGAGCCCCGAGCCTCTTCTCGTGGATCAGGATATAGGGATCCTGAAACTCGACCAGGCTCCGTTCCGGGTTTGTAATGAAGTAGGGCGAAAGATAGCCACGGTCGAACTGCATGCCTTCGACCACGTCCAGCTCGAACTCGACGCCGGTCGCTTCCTCGATCGTGATGACGCCTTCCTTGCCGACCTTCTCCATCGCCTCGGCGATCTTGCGACCGACAACCTCGTCGCCATTGGCCGAGACGATGCCGACCTGGGCAATCTCCTGATTGTTGGAGACCGGCTTCGAGCGCGCCTTGAGCTCGGCCACGACAGCCCCGACGGCAATGTCGATGCCGCGCTTGAGATCCATGGGATCAACGCCCGCGGAGACTGATTTCATGCCTTCCCGCACAATCGCCTGAGCGAGTACCGTCGCGGTCGTCGTGCCGTCGCCTGCATGGTCCTGCGCCTTGGACGCGACCGCCCGGATCATCTGCGCGCCCATATTCTCGAACTTGTCGCTCAGTTCTATTTCCCGGGCGACCGTCACGCCGTCCTTGGTGATACGCGGCGCGCCATAGCTCTTGTCGATGAGGACGTTGCGGCCTTTGGGGCCGAGCGTCACGCGGACGGCGTTGGCGAGAATATCGACACCGCGCGCAATGCTTTCGCGGGCGTCGCGCGAGAATTTGACGTCTTTGGCTGACATGGTGTCTGATCCTTGTGGCTGATTGTCGGCTGCCCGGACGGGTAGCGGCGTAAGGTGGGAAGGCTGGGGTCAGCCAATGACGCCGAGGACGTCGCCTTCCTTCATGATGAGGAGATCCTCACCGTTCAGCCTGACCTCCGACCCGGACCACTTGCCGAACAGGACGCGATCACCAGCCTTGAGGTCGAGCGGCGTGAGCGCGCCGTTCTCGGCTTTGACGCCTGCGCCTGCGGCGACGATCTCGCCCTCCTGCGGCTTCTCCTTGGCGGTTTCGGGGATGATGATGCCGCCGGCGCTTTTGTCGGCCGAGTCGATACGGCGGACCAGCACGCGGTCGTGAAGAGGTCGAAATGTCATGAATAGCATCCTGCCGCTGGACCGCGACGAGATGTCGTCGCTTCACAAGCGGGGAGCCAGCGCTGCCGATTTGCGATTGAATATCGCGGAGACGCGAATGCCAACAACCTTAATGTGGGGGCCAGCAATCGAGAAAACAAGGTGGAGCTTCCGCCGGTCAGCCCGCTCAGGAAAACGGGCATTCGCGGTGCAAACCAACCAAGCTCGGACCGTTAGCTGGCAAGCCTGCCACGATCCATCCGGAGCGTCACGACGAGACCGCTTTCGGCCCAATCGTAGTCGATCGTGCCGCCGAGCTGACCGGTCACGCTGCGCTGGACAAGCTTGCCCCCGAAACCAGCGTGTCCCACCGGATCGATAACCTTGGGCCCACCATGTTCCAGCCACGTGAGCACCAAGTCCTCGCCGTCAGCAATGCTGGAGAGGTCGAGCGTGCCGGCCGGGGCCGAAAGCGCGCCATATTTCATCGAGTTGGTGGCCAGCTCGTGGATCACCAGGGCCAGGCCGGTCGCCGCTCTCTCGCCTACGCCCATGCGTTCAACAGCCACGCGAATTCGGCCTTTGAACGCGCCAAGGTCATCATATGGGGCCAACAGGACGGCAAACAGGTCTCCGAGCAGTGCGGCATTGCCTTGGCCATTGGGGAGCGGCCGAACCAGATCGTGCGCGCGACCGAGTGCCGAAAGCCGGTCGGTCAATTCGCGTGCCAGATCCTCGACGCTGCCGGCCGAGCGCGATGAGATCGCCGTCAGACCCGAAGCGATCGCCAGCAGGTTCTTGACGCGATGGCTCATCTCGCCGGCCAGCAGTTCGTGGCCTTCTTCAGCCTGCTTGCGCCCCGTTACATCGAGGAAGATGCCGTACATCGTCCGGCCGACGATGCCGACATCCTCGCCTTGGCCGCGCGCCGCCACCCAGCGGACCGTGTCGCCAACGATGATCCGAAAGTCGGTCTCGTAGGGTCCAAGGATCGCGCGGGTGGCACTGAAGGCAGACTGAACACGATCACGGTCCGCCGGGTGAATCCGCGCGGACAGCTCGCCGAAGGTCACTTGGTCGCTGGCGGGCAGATCCCAGAGCTCGAACCCCAATTCGTCCATCGCGAAGGCGTCTGTATCGACGTTCCACGACCATAACGCGACCCCAGCCGCCCTGATCGCGTGACGCAGTTGATCGGGGCGCCAGTCATGCATATCGGGCGTCCGTGCGGCCAATATCGTTCGTCCGATCGTGAGAGAGACCTTCGCTCTACACGGTTGCTGCGACGCTGTCCGGGAAAAGATGGAACGCGGCTTCGAACGCGTTCTCAGGCCGCGGTGAGACTCCGCATTGTTTCAATCAAGGCGGGCCATATCGGAGGCTTGGCGATGAAGGGGCAGCCGACCGGCAACGTGCTCGCGTCAAGCAGGCCTCGCCCTGAGGTTACAATGATATGCATGGGAGGCCACCGATCGCGAACCAGCGCGGCAAGCTGAATGCCGTCCATCGATCCCGGCATCTCGATATCGGTGAAAACCAACTGGATGTCTGCGCTCAGCATCAAGATGGCGATGGCTGCATCGGCATCTTCGGCCTCCACGGCGGTGAAGCCGGCGTCCTCGATCATGTCGATCGCGTGCAAACGGAGCAGCGGTTGGTCTTCGACGACAAGAACCGTAATTTTGCGCATATCTAACCCTTCGCTGACGAGGGCTGATCGCGAGCAAGGTCCTAACAGACGGCAACAACATTCGTTCCGGGAGCGCATTCGCTTTACCGGCCGTCATTTGTTCGTCCGCCGGGCAGAGTGGGCGTTAAGCGCGAGATTCAACCCGACGCCGTTGCCACCGGTCGAGCAGTCGCAATGCCGGTGTTACGGTGATGCCGTGCAATAGGATCGAGGCGAGCACGACACCGCCGATGATCGCCCAGAGCCGGTGCGGGTCGGCGAAAGACCCATGATTGAGCGCAAAGGCGAGATAGTAGATCGAACCCATCCCGCGGATGCCGAAAAAGGATATCACGAGCTGCTCGCGCCAAGGCAGCTTCGATCCAACAAGGCTGAGCAGGCCGGCAGCCGGGCGCGCCACCAGCAGGACGCCGGCAACGAACAGCAGCATCAGCCAGTCAAAGCCAGCGAGTAGGCCGCCGAAGGCAATGATGCCGCCGAACAGGACGAGCAGCACCATCATCAGCAACCGCTCGGCTTCTTCGGCGAATCCATGCAGCCGGTCGTGATAATCATCGTCGCGACTGGCGTTGCGCAGTGCCAGCGCCGAGACAAAGACGGCCAGGAAGCCGAACCCGCCCAACATCTCGACCACGCCATAGGCGATCAGCGTAACCGCCAGCGCAACGAAGCCGTCCCCCGTGCGCGAGAGACTCGCGCGCATCGGCAGGTGAAAGGTCAGATAACCGAGGCCGCGTCCAATGGCATAGCCTGCCGCAGCCCCAATGAAGGTCTTCCAAAGAAGGTCGCGCCCGAACCATTCGAGCAGGTCGCCGCTCCTGAAAGATGCTGCGCTGAGCGCAATCGCAAGATGGACGAAGGGGAAGGCGAGGCCGTCATTGAGCCCAGCCTCGGAGGTCAAGGCGAAACGGGCTTCGTCCTCTTTCCCCTCACCGGGGCCGCCCACCTGGACATCGCTCGCGAGCACCGGGTCCGTCGGCGCGAGCACGGCGGCGATCAGCAGCGCCGCCGTCGGCCCGGCCACCCCAAGTCCCCATGCCAGGCCCGCGACCACCAGCATGGTGATCGGCATTGCGATACCCAGCAGCCGCCAGGTGAGCGACCAGCTACGCAGCCCGATCATCCGATCGATCTTGAGGCCCGCTCCCATCAGCGAGACGATGACGACGAGTTCGCTCAATCTCTCCACTACGACCGGAAATCGCATCGGATGGACCGCGAAGGATCTTAGCGGCGGCAGCGCGAACAGCGCTGCGCCCGCGGCCACACACAGGATAGGTAAAGACAGCGGAGCCTTGCGCAGCAGCATCGGCAGCCAGGCCGTCATCAGCACCAGCACGCCCAGCCCGGCAAGCAGCAGGACGTAAAACTGGTGCGAGAGCTCCATTGGAGTCCTTTCGCTCCCCTGCTTAGCGCATCAGGCCGGCAGCGCGCAGAGCATCTTCAATCACGCGTCCAACGCCGCCGGAAGCGACCTGCGAACTGGGGGCGCGGTGAGACTCGGTGGCAACGGTCATGCCGGCGCCCAGCGGCGCGGCCGAGGGCTGCGGTCGTGCAAGCTCAGCTCGGCCTTCGGCCCGCGCGTCAGCCAGTCCCCAGAAGCTCGCGATCCGCCGCGTCGAAGAAATCCCGGCCTCGAGCATGTACGGCCCCGCCGTTCCGCAGGCCTGCGCGCCGGAGGTACTGAGTGGAGTGCCATGGCCGAGGCCAGCGATGCGATATTCCTCGATCACGTCGCGCCCATTGGCATCGCGCCACACACGGCGAAGATATCCTTCGTCCTCCTCGACAGCGCTCGGCCTGTGCTCAAGCCCGTGGATCGCACGCCATTGCTCGACGATGAGTGCCGAATTCTCGTGGCTGACGGTCGCGTCGCTGTCGCCATGCCACACCGAGATCGTCGGCCAGGGCCCCTTGTGCGGTGACCCAGCAGTGACGAGCTTGCCCAGCGCGACCGCCGGAGGGCCGCCGTGCGCCCGCATGCGATCGAACGCCTCGGGGATGGAGGTGGCCGTGCCATAGGGTAGGCCGGCGATGATCGCGCCCCCGGCAAACACGTCGGGATAGGTGGCAAGCATCACCGACGCCATGGCACCGCCGGCCGACAGCCCGGTCACGAAGATGCGGGACTGATCGACTCCATGCTCCTCGACCATCGCCGAGACCATCTGGCGGATCGACAGCGCCTCGCCCGCGTCGCGCTTCGTGTCGCCCGTGTTGAACCAGTTGAAGCAGAGGTTGGCGTTGTTGCCGCGTTGCTGCTCCGGGTACAGCAGCGCGAACCCCTGTTCGTCAGCCAGCCGCGACCAGCCCGAGCCATGGTCATATCCGGCCGCATTCTGGGTGCAGCCGTGCAGCACGACCACCAGCGCTTTCGATGCATGCCGAGAGTGGGGAAGGTAAAAGCGGCCGCGAAGTGCACCGGGATTGGACCCGAATGCGCCGAAATCCGACAGGCGGTCTTCAGCGAACCTGCCTAGTAAGCCGGGTAAGGCATGGTCCCGCAATTGGGACAGACGGCTGAGCGTATCGTTCAAGCTTCGCATGCGGCTTTCTCCTGGCCACGGCGGAAGCCCTGACATGCAGATCGATCCAATCGAATTGCTGCGCTGCACAATGTCGGCTTGGGCGGGGCGAATAGCAAGGATGTAGATGAATCATCTGCGAACTCGGGAGATGGGGCTGGCGCTACGCGGCTGCCGTCCCCATATGCTCTTCATCGCGCCGTCCGTTTCGAGCTTGGCTGCGACTGAGAGTTGTTCATGCTCCCGCTCTGGACGCGGAGCGTATCATTCGATCTATCCTCCATTCGAGCTTTGCGCGTCCTAGGCCGCGCATCGTTCTCGTCCGCAAGTCGACTGCCGACACAGAGAAGGCGGCACATGCGCAGTTTCGCATCCCACTACCCGCAGGTGGAGCACCTCTACTCCAGCGGCTTTCGGAGCGCTGATCATCTGCACGGGGTCCAGCCGGGCTCTAATTCAAGGAAATGACGACATGGCCAAGGGACAACAACGTGGCAACCGCGAAGCGCGAAAACCGAAGAAGTCGGAGCCGCCCAAGCAGAACGCTTCCAATCCATCGCTGAAGGGCATGCCCCCTGCGGCACAGTCCAAGAAGGATTGATCTCTTCTTTCACGGAAAGGCCGTTCCCATGCAGCTATCCTCTATCCTCTGCCGCGCCCAGGAAGCGCATCACTATGCGGTCGCCTGCGCAACCACGCTCGACAATGTCAGACTGGTCGCGAACGTCGCCGCTGCCGCCTGGGCCAAGGAAGGCGTGGCTGCCGGAGTGCGCGAAGATCGCAAGCTATCTGCCAGGGCATTCGCCGAGGGACGTCTGCTGTCGAACGAGCCGCCCGGCGTCGATTTCCGCGCCCTGAGCGAAAATCCCGACCGGGGGCATGCCGTTCGGAGTTGAGAAGGCTTCCGGACCCCAATGTCGCAAGTCAGGAGGCGACGGAATGCGGCTGCATATCCTGCATGTCACCACCTACGCATATCGGACACCGGTCGAGCTTCTCGCGCATCGGACGATGCTCACTCCGCGCAGCTCGCATGCACTACGCCTCATTTCGGCCAACATCAGTTGCGAACCCGCGGCGGAGCTGGAGTGGACGCAGGATGTCTTCGGCAACCTTATCGCCACGGCCTCCTTTCCGAAGCCTTCGGAACGCCTGACGATCACCAATCATGTGATTGTAGACCAGACCGCCGCTGCCTGGCCCATCCTCAAGATCGCGCCACATGCGCACCGCTATCCGTTCGATTATTCGCACGAGGAGCGGACCGATCTTGGTGCGCTGCTGGTGACGGAGCATGCAGATCCCGACGGCCGGCTCGCCGCTTGGGCGCGTGCCAAGGTACTCGGCGCCGACACCGACACGCTGTCGCTGTTGCAAGACGTGAACGCCGCTGCCCGCATCGGCATGACCTACGTCACGCGAGAAGAGGTCGGGACGCAGTCCCCGCAGAAGACGCTCGATCTCGCTTCGGGCTCGTGTCGCGATCTCGCCACGCTGTTCGTTGAAGCGGTCCGGCATCTCGGTTTCGGAGCCCGTGCGGTGTCCGGCTATCTCTTCGATCCGCCGATCCTGGGCAATCCCGCCGAGACGGGCACCCAGCACGGGGCGACGCATGCGTGGGCGGAGGTGTATTTGCCCTGTGCGGGCTGGGTCGCGTTCGATCCGACCAATGGCCGCATGGGAGAGGCACATCTGGTCCCCGTCGCGGTTGGCCGGAGCATTGCGCAGTTGAGCCCCGTCGATGGCCGCTATGTCGGTGCCGCCAACGCCTTTCTCGGCATGACGGTAGAGGTCACGGTTTCGACGACGAACTGCACCGATCTCGATACGCAGGAAAGATCATCGGCCCCCGAATGATCGCGCCTACAGCCTGACGCGCGCCTTGTCGGCCGTGGGCTTCGTCAGGTTCGGCTTGGCGTGAACGTTCGAGCTTCTCGCCCTGCTGTCTGTGCGGGCGTGGCCTCCTTCAGAAAATCGCACTGCACATAGGCCCGGTCGGTGCCCATTTTGCCACCCCACGGCGCCTCGACGAACCTGACGATAAAATCAGCCTGCGGAATCCCGAGGATGATCGGCACCTCTACCGTTTTAGTGAGCGGATCGCCCGGACGGAAGATGACGGATTTATAGATCGGCTGGTAGTTGACCCCAGCAACGCCTCTCACAAGGCCAGTGCCATCCTCCGTCATGACCCGCGCGATGACCGTGTTCGGCGTCGGCCGGTCAAGAGAGATCGGGACATAGGCGACGGAAGCACCTGGCTGATAGGTGGCTGAACCAACCGACGCGATGGCCTGCTCCGGGTATCGGGTGCCATTGGCGAAGTCGAAGCCAGCAAAATCCCCAGCATTGGTCGATAAGGAGAAAGCTGCGGCGCTGGTGTCAGCGCTGGCAAGTTGCTGCGCCGTTGCGCTGTCTATGGCAGAGCGCATGAATGCCAATGGGTTGAACTTGTCGTCTGAAGCATGTTTGCCGCCTGCTTGAGCCGGTGGCGGCGCTACATGATCGGAACGCTGAAAGCCTGCGTTTGAGGTCAAACCCCAGGCGCTGACACAAACCACAAAAAGACATGCGAACAGAGCGCCCGAAAGCGGGCGGGAGAACGATGATTTCTTCATGATGCGACCCCTGTTGTTTCTGTGGCAGATTTACCGCTTCGCTGGTTTCTCCTTTCATGGGCGAAAGTGCCGACGCCGCCGACTAACCCGCAGCGAACGTGACACAGC
The DNA here is from genome assembly GCF_044987515.1 of Sphingobium sp. ZW T5_29. Taxonomy (NCBI): domain Bacteria; kingdom Pseudomonadati; phylum Pseudomonadota; class Alphaproteobacteria; order Sphingomonadales; family Sphingobiaceae; genus Sphingobium; species Sphingobium sp. ZW T5_29. The sequence continues at coordinate 29,532 of NZ_JBJDRM010000020.1, read as the reverse complement.
TATATCACTGTATATCAATCATTTTTTGACGTAAGCGAAACGAATTTTGTCATCGCCTCACCGGCTTCGCGGCACGATCCGCCGTGACCGCGCCCCCAGCGGCGCTTGTTCTGGCGATCTCGCCATAGTTGCGACTGACTTGCATTAGTATAGTTCTTCCACTAGCGAGCGCCAACAAAAAGGGAGGCTCCTTCATGCGTTTGGCGATTCCGACTTTGTTTTCCACTACCGCAATTCTCCTTACGACTTCTGTCCACGCGCAATCCGCGCCCGCCGAAGTGGCGGCCGAAGGACCAATCATCGTCACCGCTGCCCGCAGCATCCTTCCTGTCAGTGCGCTGCCGCTAACGATCGACGTGGTTGACAAGGCAATGCTCGACCAGCAGCTCGCAATTTCTGGTTCAGTGACCGATGCGATCTCGACCCTGACCCCGTCCTTCTCGCCCACCCGCCAGAAGCTCTCCGGCGCGGGCGAAACCCTTCGCGGCCGCTCCCCGCTCTACGCGATCAACGGCATCCCGCAATCTACCCCGCTGCGCGATGGCGCGCGCGATGGATTCACCATCGACGGCTTCTTCGTCGACAGGGTTGAACTGATCTACGGCTCGAACGCACTGCAGGGCATCGGCGGCACCGGCGGCATCGTCAACCAGGTCACGGTCGGCGCGCCCACGAAGGAGGGTCTTGGCGGCCGCGTGCTATTGCAGGGTACCGCCGACAACAGGTTCCACTCTGACGGCTTCGGCGCGAAGGCCGGTGGCCTGTTCCAGTACAAGGTCGGCGACTTCGACGCTACGATCGGCGCCACCTATGAAAAGCGTGGCGTATTCTATGACGGACAGGATCGTCGCGTCGGCCTCAACCTGACGCAGGGCGAGACGCAGGATTCGCGTACGACCAATCTCTTCGCCCGCCTTGGCTACGCAGTCTCCGCTACGGGTCGCATCGACCTGATCGCAAGCCGGTTCGAGCTGAAGGGCGAGGGCGATTTCGTCGCGGTCACAGGCAACCGCGACAATGGGCTGCCGACCAGCGCGATGCAGGGCACCCCTCCCGGCGAGCCGGCTGCCAACCGCACCGAAAGCGTCGCCCTGTCCTACACCGACAGCGATCTTCTGGACGGCAATTTCGTCGGTCAGCTCTTCTTCAACCGCTCGCGCGACACGTTCGGCGGCGAGGTCGCGCCCATCGCGACGTTCCAGGACCCGGCGATCGCGCCGGTCAACACCCTGTTCGACCAATCCCAAAACCGCTCCCGGAAGGTCGGCGGGAAATTCAGCTACGAGCGCGCAGTGCCGGGCTTCGAGGCGCTTACCGCCACGCTTGGCTTCGACGCACTGTGGGACAAGACCGAGCAGCGGCTGATCGCTACTGACCGCGTCTGGGTACCCCCTGCCGAGTTTCGCAGCCTAGCTCCCTTCGCTCAGGCCAATCTCGAGCTATTCAACGGCCTGGTGCGCGTCGCCGGCGGCGCGCGCTGGGAAAATGTCCAGATCAAGATCGACGATTATCATACCCTTGGATCGACAACCTTCGTCGCATGCTCAGCCAGCCTGCCGGCGGGCACATCTTGCGGTACCGCGACCTATGGCGGGGTCGCCGTTGCGGGCGGGAAGCCGAAATTCGATGATCTGCTGCTGAACGGCGGCGTCATTATCGAGCCGTGGGAAGGCATCCGCGCCTATGCGAGTTATGCCGAGGGCTATACCGCGCCCGACGTCGGCCGCATCGCCCGGTCGGTTAACATGACGGGCGTCGACATCGACAGCTATCTCGCCATCGAACCAATCGTGTCGAACAACCGCGAGATCGGCGTGGAAGTGAAGCGCGGGCCGGTCGATGCATCAGCCACCTATTTCTGGTCGTCGAGCGACAAGGGCCAGCTACTGGTCCCCAGTCTCGGGCGCAATTTCGACGTTCAACGCCAGCGCATCGAGATTGAGGGCATCGAGGTGAACCTGCGCAGCGAAACGCCGATTGACGGGCTGAAGCTTGGTATCGGCTATGCCCATATCGACGGACGTTACGACAGTAATGCCGATGGGAAGGTGGACACCGATCTCGATGGCGTCAACATCTCGCCCGACCGCGTCAATCTGTCGGCGACCTATAATCGCGGCCCCGTCTCGGCGATCGTGCAGACGCAATATTTCCTGTCGCGCACTTTCCATGCCGATCCGGGCCTGACCCAGCCCGACCGGCGCAACAATTTCGGCGGCTATCATATCACCGACGCCAGCATCCGCTATCAGACCGGCTTCGGCGGGCTGCGGCTGAGCGTGCAGAACCTGTTCGACAAATTCTACATCGATTACAGCAGCGACACGCGGCTGCCGAACGACAATCTCGCCTATTTCGCCGGACGGGGACGCACCTTCATCCTGAGCTGGGACTATGGTTTTTGAAGACGCTTGACCTCTTGCACCGTTGGATTGGCGGACTGATCGGCCTCGTTCTGGCGGTGCTGGGGTTTTCGGGCGCCTTGCTGGTGCACAAGGACGCGTGGGTCATTCTGCCGCATGCGTCCGACGCGCAAGTGCAGGAAACGGCCGCCATAGCTGCAACGGTCGAAAGGATCATGGCCGATCCTACCACCCGGCCGGAAATGATCACCTTCGCAGGGCGGAATTTCGGCCTCAACCGTCTGCGCTTCGCGAACGGGTCTGGCGCCTACACCGATCAGGCGGGCGATCTGGTCACGCGCTGGAGCAGCCAGTGGGAGCGGCCGGAACTCTGGCTGTTCGACTTGCATCATCATCTGTTTGCTGGCGACACGGGCGAAACCGTGATCGGCATCGCCGCGATCGCCGGGCTGTTCTTCGTCATCTCAGGCGTCATCCTGTGGACCCGCACGCGCAAGACGTTCGAGTTCCGCATTCTGCCCAAGCGGGTGAGCCGACCGGCGATCCTGCGCCATCATCGCGATCTGGGCGTGGTCGCGGCACCGCTGCTGACGCTGGCGCTGCTGACCGGGTCCATTCTGGTCTTCCGTCCCGTGGCGGCCCTGATCCTGGGACCGGCCGCACCCGCGCAGATCGACGCCAGCCTCAAGCCGCCTTCCCATCCGCACGTTCCGCTAGCGGCAAAGCATGACTGGCGCGGTCTTATCGTGGAGGCGAGAGCGCATTTTCCTGACGCCGAAATACGCAGCCTGTCGCTGCCCCGGCAAGGCAGCGGCCTTATCACCCTGCGGATGAAGAGGCCGGACGAATGGCTGCCAAACGGGCGCACAACCTTGTGGTTCGCGGCGGATGATGGTCGCCTCGTAAAGGCCCGGGATGCTTCGCGTCTGTCTCAGATCGTGATGATCTACAACGTGCTCTACCCGCTTCACGCCGCCAAGGTGGGAGGGTTGAGCTATCGGCTGTTGATGACCTTCGTTGGATTGGCATTGAGTCTGCTGGGAACTTTATCCGTCTGGTCCTTCTGGTTCGCGAGGAAAAGCGTTAGCGGGCCGGTGCCTCAATTGGCCAAGGTGCAACACTGAGAGCGTCCGGTGGCATGCAGGGCGCACATCTTGCCTGATGCAAAAAGGGACCCTCATCCAAACGACGCCTTCCTCTTACCATTTATTTTCCTCCGCTGGATGACTGCGGGGGGCAGCAATTCAAAACGGCCAACAAATATCTGCAAACGACAGCTCGGGGGTAGGTTCTTTCCCGAAGGCCGACGAGTAAAATTGGATCCCTTCCAAGGCGCCCTGCTAACGCTTGCCTGAATCACCGCTTCTAGGATCGCCCTCGTTGTCGGCACGGCAAAAAACGTCGCGAATTCGCCCATCCTGCCCATTTCCCTCGTCGACCCTTTGCGGTCATTCCGGTGCCAAATTGGCGTTATCGAAACCTGACGTTCGTTCAGCTCCTGCTTTTAGAACAGCATTGGGCTCTTGAGGACCCTACATCAAGTCGGGCATACTCATTTACGTGTATCGTCAATGGTGCAGCATTCCGTTCAGATGCCGGAGCTTTTCTGGATTGCGCATCACATAGATGGCTCGGATCAGCCCGTCTTCGATCAGCAGCGCGGTGGTCTGCAAAACCCCATCCGATTCTCGCGTCACAAACCCCGGCAAACCGTTGACGAAGGCATAGCGCAGCAACTCTGATGGCCCGGAACCCAGTCGCGCGATAGCGGCATGCGCGCGCACGACTTCGCTCGTACCTTCCAATATTCGGGCCACGGCGGGCCGCTTGCCACCACCATCGGCATGAAAGCGTACATCCTGCGCGAGCAACGCACCCAGTTTCGTTATGCCGTCGCCGCGCGAGGCCTGGAAGAAAGCCGCCGCGATCTCCATCCCATGCGCTTGATCGACCGTGTAGCGCGACCGATCCATCCGTACATTGATGCGCGCCCGGCTGGCGAGTTGGCGGCAGGCGGCAACGTCGCGACCGATAGAGACGGCGATCTCCTCGAAACTCTCCCCGAACACGTCGTGGAGGAGGAAGGCAGCCCGTTCCAGCGGCGACAGCCTTTCAAGCGCCAGCATCAGGGGAAGGGTGACGTCCTCCACCGGCTCCGCCTCCACGACCGGTTCGGGTAGCCAGGGACCGCTATACGCCGCCCGCCGCACATGCGCGGATTTAAGATGGTCGAGGCATAGCCGCGTGACCACCCGGCGCAGGAAGGCGGCGGGCACCTGCACCCCCTCCCTGTCCGTCCCCGCCCAGCGGATATAGGCCTCCTGCACCATATCCTCCGCATCGGCCATGGAGCCGAGCATCCGGTAGGCGACGCGCAGCAGATCGGGCCGATGCGCGTCAAAGGAGGTGGCTGCGCCTTCCATCACTTCCAGCCCAACTCCGGCGCATAGAGGTTGAAGCCGACTGCGAGGCGGTTCCAGCCGTTGATGACATTGATCATCATCGACAGTTTCAACTGCTCCTCCTTGCTGAACTGGGCGTCCAGCGCTTCGTAAACGGCATCGGGCGCGCGCTTGGCGGCGACCTCGGTCATATGATCGGTCCAGCCCAGCGCCGCGCGCTCGCGGTCGGTATAGCATGGCGCTTCGTGCCATGCGGCCAGCAAATGGATGCGCTGCTCGGTCTCGCCCGCTTCGCGCGCGTCGGCGGTATGCATGTTCAGGCAGTTAGCGCAGCCGTTGATCTGCGAGGCGCGGATCTTGACCAGTTCAAGCAGCGGCTTTTCCAGGCCGCTTGCCTCGACCAGCATTGAAAAGCTGTACCAGGCTTTGAAGATGTTCGGTGAAACGGTGTAAATATCGGCGCGGGGTGTCATGGCAACCATTCCTTTCATGGTAGGTGATGCCATCATGACGAGATAGGTCGCGGCCGTGTGACATGGCGCGTTATTTTGCTCAGCAAACTTTCTTTGCCGCCAATTCGGTATGACACGTTCAATACCGCGATCTTTGAGGTGAGCGCTTGGTACATCCGCGGAGTTGATGTCGACCCATCTTTGCCGTTTAGCGCCAAAAATTTACAGACGAGGAGCAGACGGTCCGCTGACATCAGCGGCGGGACCAAAGGGTACCAACCTAATCGGATCATTGATGTCTTTCGTGCGTTGGAGCACCTGAATTGGTCGATGGAGCGGTAGTGACCCAAGAGAGCGACAAGGCAGATCTCGGCGTAGCCGGGCTGGACGAAATTACTGCAGGCGGTCTTGCCAGAGGTCGGCTGTTTCTATTGGAAGGGAGCCCAGGCACTGGCAAGACGACGATAGCCACTCAGTTCCTGCTTGCCGGAGCCGCTGCTGGGGAACGATCCCTTTATATCACCCTGTCCGAAACAGAGGACGAATTTCGAACCGGTGCCACATCACACGGATGGTCACTGGACGGGGTCGACATATTTGAGTTGGTTCCCCCCGAGAGTTTGCTGGACGAGCAGCAGCAACAAAGCTTGCTTTATTCTTCCGACCTGGAACTTGGGGAAACCACTAGACGAATTTTTGAAGCCTTCGAACGGCTGAAGCCGCAGCGCGTGGTGCTCGACAGCCTTTCCGAGATCCGACTCCTGGCTCAATCATCCTTGCGGTATCGGCGGCAAATCCTGGCGCTGAAGCATTATTTCGCGCGCAGCAAAGCGACCGTGCTGATGCTCGACGATCTGTCGAGCGAAGCGAATGATCGGACCATGCACAGCGTCGCTCACGGTGTTTTGCGCCTCGAGGAGCTTTCACCTGAATATGGTGCGGAACGTCGGCGCCTGCGCGTCGTCAAATACCGGGGACAAAAATATCGAGGCGGCTATCATGATTTCGTAATCCACACCGGAGGGGTTCGCGCCTTCCCGCGTTTGATTTCCGCCGAACACCGCACGCCCTTTGAGCGCGAGGTACTGAAAACCGAATCCGCAGAGCTAAACGCTTTGTTGGGCGGGGGCGTCGAGCGCGGCTCAAGCGTGTTGATCCTTGGTCCATCGGGCACCGGCAAGTCGCTCTACGCACTCTCCTTCATCATGGGCGCGGTACGCCGGGGCGAACGGGCCGCCATGTTCGTGTTCGACGAGGAATTGGGGTTGCTGTTCGAACGGGCTTTGGGACTGGGGATCGATCTACAGGCCCTATCCGATAGTGAGCAGTTGATTATCGAACAAGTGGATGCCGCCGAACTGACGCCGGGGGAGCTGTCCGAACGGGTGCGGCAATGCGTCGAGGAAAACGGCGCCCGCACCGTGGTGATCGACAGCCTGAATGGTTACCAGGCGGCGATGCCAGGCGAACAGGCGCTGATATTGCACATGCACGAGCTGCTCCAATATCTGAACCGTCGCGGCGCATCGACTTTCCTCACCGTGGCACAACACGGCCTTGTCGGAGACATGAAGGCCCCGGTCGACGTGACCTATCTGGCCGATACAGTCATCCTGCTGCGCTACTTCGAAGCACGTGGGCGGGTTCGCCGCGCCGTGTCGGTGATAAAAAAGCGGACCAGCGCGCACGAGGATACGATCCGGGAATATCGGATCGGCCGCAACGGCATCACCTTCGGTCCACCCTTGGTCAATTTTCAAGGCGTGCTGCGCGGCGTGCCTGAGCTGATCGGTGAGGACGATCAACTGCTCGAAATGTCCAGGGAATGATACCGCACCTTTCGGAGCGCGCGTTGATCCTTGCACCGCAGGGCAGAGATACCGCGGTTGCCTGTTCGATGCTGCAAGAGGCGGGACTTCAAGCCCATCCGTGCGGAAATTTGGCGGAACTCGTCCAGGAACTGGCGATCGGCTCCGGCTTTGCGTTGATCACGGAAGAAGCCCTGCGGGACACAGACCCGAGCGCACTCGTTAAATGGATCGCCAATCAGCCTGAATGGTCGGACTTTCCCTTCGTACTGTTGACGCAGCGGGGTGGCGGCCTGGAGCGGAATCCCGCCGCGGTGCGTCATTTGAACCTGCTGGGAAACGTCACATTCCTTGAGCGGCCTTTTCACCCGACTACCCTGGTGAGCCTTGCCCATTCCGCGCTGCGAGGACGGCGGCGGCAATATGACGCGCGCACCCGTCTGGAGGAGCTTAATCAACTTGCGACAGATCTTGAGCGGCGAGTTGAGGAACGGACGCATGCGCATGCAGCGGCGGTCGCTCAACTGCATGAAGCGCAGAAGCTGGAGACGCTGGGTCAGTTAACCGGCGGCGTGGCGCACGATTTCAATAATCTTCTCACACCGATCACCGGAACGCTGGATCTGCTGCAGCGCAAATATGGCGACAGTGATCCTCGATCGGGGAAGCTGATCGGGAACGCATTGCTGGCTGCGGATCGGGCGAAGACACTCGTACAGCGCCTCCTCGGCTTTGCCAGACGTCAAACGCTGCAGACCCAGGCGATTGATCTGGCTGGCCTGCTTACGGGAATGCGCGATCTCGTCGCGAGCTCCATCGGACCTACGATCGAACTGGATGTGGCCCCGACGCCCAACCTGCCGGCTGGACTTGGTGACCCAAACCAGCTGGAGCTCGCGATCCTGAACCTGTGCGTCAATGCTCGCGACGCAATGCCGGACGGAGGGCGGTTAACCATAACAGCCGAAGAAATCACGACGGATGTGCACCGGAGGGCGAAATTGGCGGCGGGATCATATGTTCGCATTTCCGTAATCGATACCGGATGCGGGATGAGCGATGAGACGCTCGCCAAAGCGATAGAGCCGTTCTTTTCGACAAAGGAAATCGGTCGTGGCACCGGCCTGGGACTGTCCATGGTCCACGGGCTGGCTGCCCAGCTTGGCGGCGCTTTCATGCTTTCGAGCGAGGTGGGGCAAGGTACGCGCGCGGACCTCTATCTTCCGGTCGCCGAAAATGTTCAGCCGCTCGCTGTCCCCACGGCATCCGGCCCGCCCCCCGCCGCCAGCGGCAGGCTGTCGGTGTTGCTTGTCGACGATGAAGACTTGGTGCGCCTCGGTACAGCGGAGATGATCAGGGATTTCGGGCACAGTGTAGCCGAAGCCAGCGGGGGAGCTGAAGCCCTTGCGATGATGGCAGAAGGACTTGCGATAGACGCGGTCATTACCGACTATAAAATGCCGCGTATGGACGGAGCGGCACTCGCACAGAGGCTCAACGCTGCCTACCCGTCCATTCCGGTGCTAGTAATTACTGGCTATACCGGCATCACTGAGGATGTACTCCATCTACCTTACCTCGCGAAGCCCTTCACGCAGTCCGAAATCATTCAGGCCTTGATTTCCCTGGTGGGCCGCAATCTGGGCGTAGTGCAAGACGCCAAGGTGTAAGCGACCCTTTACCGCCATTCTGCCTGTAAATGTGACCTCCCCCAAGCGGACGGGCAGCTTGCATTTCCGCGATACATCCGAAAACGATCAGGTTCGGGAACCACCCGATTGGGATTGAGCGGTCAGCATTCCTTCATTTTCCTAACGGCATCTTCACAGCGCGCGATAACGCACCGGAGATACCGAAATGGCCAAAAAGTACCTCGCGTTGGGAACTCTTCTTCTGGCCGCCTGCGGTCAGCCCAATTATGATCCCCGCGGAATGAAGCATGAGGAGACGCTGCTCTCCGTCAGCGCGACGGGTCAGACGGACACAAGGCCGGACCGGGCGGAGTTCCAGGCAGGCGCCAACACATGGAGTAAGGACGCACCCAGCGCCAACGCCGCGAACCGGCAGATGATTGCGAAGATCGTCGCCGCTCTCAACGGGGCAGGGATCGCGGACAAGGATATTCAGACCCGATCACTGACCGTTCAGCGGCTCGACTGGGGCGATCGCAAGGGGCAATATCAGGCGGGCAACATCATCAACGTTACAGTGCGCGAGGTGGATCGGGCCGCAGCGGCGGTGGACGCGGCGACTCGCGCGGGCGCCAATATCATGAGCGGACCAGACTTGCGTCTGTCCGATCCAGAGAAAGCGGCGAACTCTGCCTATGCAGCGGCCTACAAGGCGGCGCGCAGCCGGGCACAGACATATGCCGATGCGGCGGGAATGAAGGTCGCGCGCGTGCTGTCCATCCGCGATGCCGGGGGCACGCAGGGGAACCGCCATCTTCCCGGCGCAGTGCCAGTGGCCCCACCGCCAGTCGCGGTCGAACAGTCTGCGGCGAACGGATCGATGGCCCGTCTGATGCCCGGCGAGACGGAGAGCTCAGTAGCCATTCAGGTTGATTTCGCTCTCGTCCCGAAGGAAAGCAGCTAGGCAGGCGGCGCCGCAGCAGGAGGCGACGTCGCCTGGGCGATGATCGCCTTGGCCGCTTCGAACGGCCGGTCGAGCTCAAGCCGTTCCGCAGCGGCCAGCGCATCCTCAAAGCCCGCACCGCAGAATACCGCAATGGCGCTTGCCTCAATCTCCGCCAGCAGCGCAGCCTTGGCACCCTGCTTGCAGCTTCCTTCGACATCCCGAATGAACACGGCTGCTACCCGATCGGGAAAATCGCGTACGGCGCGCGCATAAATCTCGACGTCATGCTGGCCATTGTCCCCAATCAGCAGGAAACGAAGCTGCGGGTAAAAGGCCAGTATGGTTTCGATAGCGGCCAGCTTGTGGCTATCGTGCGCCGTCTTGATCAGCTTCCTCGCATCAATGCCATAGTCGGCCAGGAACATAGGACCATGGGGAATGCCGTTCAGTTCCATGAACTCGGCAATGAAACCGTAGAGGTTCCAGGGACTGGACGACACATAGAAAAAGGGCCGGGCAGGCGCTTGGTGATCATGGGCGATCATCTGGTAGAGCTTGGCTGCGCCCGGCACGGCCAACCTGTCCTGCGGCCGGTCCACCAGCACCCGGCGCCAATTCTTCACGAAGTTCGTGGCGCCGGTTTCTACCACCGTATCGTCGATATCGGATATGATGCCCCAGTGATTGTCCGCAGCCGGCGCGATGATAGGCACGGAGATGCTTGGCTGCTGCGCATCCCGCTCGGGCGTTGATATGGCCGCCGCTTCCCATCTGGTGGCTTCGGGCAAGGGCTCATCGATGGGCAGGGTAAAGCTGAAATAGCCTTCTTCGTCCGTCCGCGTTTCGGCTGTGCCTCCGTGAGCGTCGCACTGTACGCGAACGCCTGACACTTCCTCGCTATTGTAGATCGCCATCATTGCACGCAAACGAGATAACGTCCCCTCGCCGGCATCAAGTGGCTTTCTGAAGCGCACCACACGCCCCGAAAGGCGGAACTCGCGCTCGTTGCGATAGCCGGCATAGGACAATAGCCGGACCTTTTGCACAGAATCCGCGTTATTGAAAAACAGGTTTTCTATCCGGTCGATGTCTGTTTCCAGGTCGGCCGCCGCAGCACGCAAGAATGTGCCGAACAAGGAGCGCTGCTCGTCCATGGTGAGCCAACGTGGCCAATATCGACCGGTTCCCCTCCAACGAAACTCATGTGCACAATTGACGCATGGCGATGTCGCGCACCCGGCTCAATATCATTGGCGCAAAGGATCAATTTGCATTTCCAGGCGCCGAGCCTCCTCTGATCATTATATTCGGCTTGATGCCCCGTTCATTTAACAACGACAGGAGCGTGTTTTTGCTTGGCCGAAAGGCTCCGAAACGTGATCGACCACCGTGTTTCCGCCATTCGGGCAATGCTGTGCTCCCACTCATGGCGAGCTTCCCCGCTTAGATGGTAGATCGCTCGCGGCGCCAGAGGCGCTATGGCGCGGCGAAACTGCTTCCCGGCCCTTTGGCGGAATCGCATCATCGCAGGCTCGCCGAGTGATATGCCCACGACATGCTCGAACACGGGCCGATCGCGGTGCCACCCAATGCCGGCGCCCGGATCGTAGCGGATCAGCAGCGCTTGAGCGAGATCTTCGGGAGAAATCCCGACAAAGTGGGCCGCCCGCGCCCTGATCGGCATCAGCCATTCGGGCATAGCCTCTGTAGGCGCGAACTTTCCCATTTCGAAGTCATAGTTCCAGCCATAGCTGCAGGTGAGGCGCTTGCCGGTCCATTGCTGGAAGCGGAACGGCGTCAGGTCGGAGCCATCGATCCTTTCGATCAGCACACGTTCCTCCTCCGACGAGAGGAAATTCTCCGCATACCGCAAACCCGGGAGAAGCGGCGCACTGAACAGATCGGCTTCCGGGGCCTTGAAGTCGAGCCAGCCCATCACTTGCCGCCGATGGATGATGCCCCGGTGGCATTCCCCAATGGTGAGCCGGAATTTTGGGAGAGGGGCTTCGACTCCATGATGAGAACATACAAGGAACGGATGGTAGGGGCAATGCGGGCATCAGGTGGCATTGCCCGCCATAGCTGGCCTAGCTGGCTCGATCCCAAAGCCTGCGCAGGGCGCTTCAGTATCTGCCCACCGGATCGTCGGCGACGCGCGCCTATCCACCTCCCTCTGCGACCGGTCAGCACATTTGGCGCGGCGATTCGTCAAACATCCCAGGCGTTGAGGGCGTTACGATAGGCTTCCTCCTGCCGCGATCGGTCTTCCTTCAGCTTATTTTATGTCCGCGCCCAACCGAGATCGCAGACCCTCCCGCTGGCGGCGGAGGTCTTTGATCTGCGCATCGATATCGGCCAGCGCGGAGGAGAGTTGCTGTTCCTTTCGCTCCAGCGCGGCCTCGGCGCGTTCGAGTTTTGCGCGGCTCGGCTTGGGCGGTGCGGCGAACCCCTCGGCCGCTTCAGGATCCGGCGCCTCCCTGCGCGTCGCGGTCTTGCGCACCTTGCCCGCTGCGGCGAGATGCTGCGCGGTGGTGCCCCGCGCCGTGCGGATGACCACGCCGGGTTGCGCGAGCGCTGCCTTGGTCAGCTTGGCATCGGTGACGAGTTCCGCGGCGCCGGCAGCAAACAGGTCCTTGTCAGTCCCCCAGGCCTCCAGCGCGGCCTTGCGGCTCGTCACCGCGACATAAGCATCCTGGAAACCGGTGGAGGTCCGAAAGACCTTGAGGGGACGTTTGGCCATCAGCGCATAACGCGAATGGAACGCGAGTGGTGCCCGCGCCATTGTCTCACAGCCATGAAGATCGCCACCTATAATGTGAACGGGGTCAACGGCCGCTTGCCAGTCCTGCTACGCTGGCTGGCGCTGGCGAAACCCGATGTCATGGTTTTGCAGGAATTAAAGGCGCCTGACGATCGCTTCCCGGAGGCGGCGATGCGAGATGCCGGCTATGAGGCGATCTGGCATGGACAAAGCCGCTGGAACGGCGTCGCCATATTAAGCCGCGTCGGCGCAATCCATGAAACCCGACGCGGCCTTCCCGGCGATCCCGATGACGAGCAGAGCCGCTATATCGAGGCCGCGATAAACGGCGTGCTCATTTGCGGGCTCTATCTCCCTAACGGAAATCCGCGTCCCGGCCCGAAGTTCGATTTCAAGCTGCGGTGGTTCCAACGGCTCGAGGTGCATCTGTCAGGTCTGCTCGACCTTGATGCGCCGGTCCTGTGTCTGGGTGACTTCAACGTCATGCCTATCGACCTCGACGTCTATGCGCCCGATCGCTGGCGGGACGACGCGCTGTTTGCGCCGGAAGTGCGCGCTGCCTATGGCCGGTTGCTCGACCAGGGCTGGACCGACGCGGTGCGGCATCTGCACCCCCATGCAACCATCTACACTTTCTGGAAATATTGGCGGGGAGCCTTCGAGCGCAATGCCGGGCTCCGTATCGATCATGCCCTGCTGAACCCGCGCGCCGCGGCGCTGCTAGTCTCAGCCGACGTGGATATTCGCCCCCGCGGCTGGGAAAAGACCAGCGATCATGCGCCGCTCTGCATCGAGCTTTCTGATCTGCCAGTCGGCACCGGTAAGGTGGAATCACGTTCGCGAAAGCGTGCTCGAGCATCCTGAGCGGCCGAGCAAAGGACGATGCAGAGCGGGCTTCGTGCTCACCTTGCGTCCATACTCGCTCGCGAGGGGCGGGATCAAATTCTGACAATCCATAACACGTCTTTAGACCAGGATGGCCACAGGTGGAGCGCTTCAGAGTAGGCCGACCAGTTCTGGACGCTCATCGCCAAATTTAGCGTCCCAGATTGTGACGTTCGTCAATCGACCCGATGGCCGCACGATGTCAAAGCGAGCCGACCCGGCTTCAGTTTGGCTCCGACCTCGTGGCGGACGGTGGCCGCCTCCGAGCTATGAACGCACCGCGCGTCCTCTTGTAATAGCGGTCTTCCAAGCCGCCAGCTGTGGGCACCAGATATTCGACATCATCGAAGCCGAGGAATCTCAGGGATTGCTCCACAGCCTGGAGGTTAGGCTTGAACTGGCAGTGACGGGCCTTCCGCCAAAGACCTGTGGTGGTGTCTTTGCCCTCCACCGGCGCCACGACACTCATTCCCCACAGAGGCATCTTCAGAAAGTGGTGAATGTAGGGGAGCCGCATCAGATGCGTATCGACCACGATCGTATCCGTGGTCAGGGACGCGATCCGCCGCAACCCACCGATCGGATCCTCCAGATGGTAAAGAATGCCGAAGAAGAATGACACGTCGAAACGGCCGTATGATTCAGCGCTAACATTCTCCAGCTGATCGATTTCGAAACGGATGCGATTCTCCTGACGAGCTGCCTGAATAAACTTCGCCTGCTCTATATATTTGTCCTCGGAATCGAAACCTACGACTTCGTCCGCCCCCGTCTCCGCAGCGAGGAAGGAGAATCCCCCGCAGTTACAGGCGACGTCCAGCACGCGCTTCCCTTGCAAGGTGCCGCCGAACTGCTCGAGCAACCTCGGCCAGACGTGCTTGCTCATACTATCTATCCGGCCGAGGGACTGACGGTCGTGCCCGCGTAGGGATTCGTCATAGGTATTGAGACCGAATGGCAGGTCAATCGCATGGTGAAACGGGGCCAGTTCCCCAATGCGGCTGCGCATTTGCGCCTCGGTCATGTTCGGCTGTTCGTAAGCGCGCCGATCTTCCGCATAATGAGAAGCCATTCCGATCTCCCTTGGCAACGGTCGTTGCAACCCTTGGCAGGTGAAGATCGACAGGCGAAGGCATGGAGACGTGAACGACCGGCGGGCGTGACGAACGACAGCTTGGACGCCGCGGTTCAGGCGCTCGTCAGCGCCGTCACATCCGCCGCATATCGGCGGCCGACTGGCAGTTCGGCGCCCCCATGCAGAATGACTACCAGTGCGCCGCATGATTTGCGTTTCACGGCCTGGATGCGCTGCTTATGGCAAAGGGCCGAACGATGCACCCTGATGAATCCGCTCGATTTAAGCCTGTCCTCCAGCGACGAAAGCGAACTTCGTAGCAGGCCACCCGACTCGGCAGCATGGGCGTAGACATAGTTGCCCTGCGCTTCGAGCCAATCGATGTCATCGACGGAGAGGGGGATCGATCGCTTGTTGCGCTGAACCCAGATAGTGGGACTTGCCTCCACTTCCGGCTTCACTTCAGCAGCCTTCGGCGCTTCGACAGCTGCCTTCTTCGTCGATGAGATCAGCGCGATTCCACTCAGGAAATAGCCGCTCCAGACCAAGATCCATCCGCCGTGATCAGCAAAGCCGAAGGAGCCGGGATCGGTCAGATCATCATACATGATCCGTAGGAGCAGCAATGCCGCAGAAGCCGCGATCGTGCTGATGATGGGCCAGAAAAGCGGGCGTTTCACGCCCAGGCCCATCCGGCGCCCTGTCCATGCAGCCGCGAAAAGGAATAGCATCGCGCCGCAAAAGGTCATCACCAGGCGCTTGGGACTGAAAAGGTCGATCGAGGTGGGCGGGAAAAAGACCGACCTGACTGAGAAGATCACATAAGTGCTTCCCCAGAACAGGATGGCGAAAAGTGCTGCGGTCTGCGCTTCCGCCAGCGGCTTGCCACGGGACATGGTAAGCAGCCCTTGCCGGTCGTCGCCGGAACGTCGTTTATCAAATGGGCGATACGCGCGCACAACCGCTCCCTTCACCTTGCGGTTATAGCACCAGCTCTCCCCAGCGTTGACACTCTTTAGGATTAGGATGGCAGCTTCCGCTTGCCGCCGCGTTGGCCATTGCTGCCGCCAGATGAGCTCAGCCTTCAGGGATTTGAAGAACGTTTCGACAGAGGCATTGTCGTAGCAATTATCCTTGCCGCTCATTGACGGACGCAGGCCGTAGGCCTGCAATTTCTTCTGATAGTCATAGGAACAATATTGGCTGCCGCCATCCGAAACGAAGTTCAGCGCAGCTAATGGAAAAGGCAGCTCTCTGGTGGGTGACACCGACACAATCCCCAGTTAATTGGGCGGTCCATTCGGATCTCGTCTGGCGGCCCCATAGTCAGCAGGTCAACGAAGGCGGGAGATTCGGAGCCAAAAGCGCGAAGCCGCGTTCTTTCGCGATGGCCGATGCCGATCCTCTCCGGCCGGACACTCCGGCCGTCCAGAAGCCGCTTCCCTATGGGTTCGCGAGCGGCATTGGTCACACCTTGTCCCGCACGCGCGAACGATGGGGCACGCTTCCGCTACCGGTACGCATCCTACTGTGGATCGTCGCGATCATATTCGCCATCTGGCTGATCCTGTTCATCACCAAAGGGCGGTTCCTGAAGGAGCCGTTCGAACGCACATTGTCCAGTCGGCTTGAGCGCCAGGTTCGCGTGGGAGGTGACTTCCAACTCTACTTCGCGCCGTTCAACATAAGGTTCCGTGCAGAGCGGATGACGATCGCGAACGTTTCTTGGGCAAGTCGCCCTGATTTTTTCCGCGCCGACCTCATCGACACGCGGATTGCTCCGTTTAGCCTCATCTTCGGAGAGAAATATCGTGTGCGATGGCTCGAACTCCGTAATGCGGCAACTGACCTCGAATGGTCCAGCGACGGCCGGAACAACACATGGACTTTTGGCGATCCCAACAAAAAAGGCGAGCCACTCGACCTGCCGTTGATCCGCCGAGCGTTGCTGGCCGGCACGACCCTGCGGTATCGCGACCCGCGTATGCAGCTCAACGCCGATATCGGTTTCGAGACCGTAAAGGCGCAGGATACACGCTTTTCCAGCGATGTGCGCTTTTCGGGCGATGGCACCATGCGGCAACGTCCCTTCACCTTGCGCGGCGGCCTTTTGTCTCCCAACGCGACGGTCACGGGCGGCAAGAACAGCCTTGCCCTGCATGCGCAGGCGGGCGCCACCGTGCTGGAGGTGAGCGGCACGCTGCCCGGTGCGACCGAGATTGAGGGCGCGGACCTTCGTCTCGTCACCCAAGGCCCCAATCTTGCTTTTCTATTCGATTTCCTCGGCGTCGCCATTCCCGAAACACGCGCCTATCGCTTTACCTCCGCGCTTACCAAGCAAGGCGGCGAATGGCGTTTCACGCATCTTAAAGGCCGCTTCGGAGACAGCGACCTGGCCGGGCGCATGACCGTATCGCTTCCTGATAACCGTCTGCTGCTGAACGCTTCGCTGGCTACTCAAACGCTCGATATCGTCGATGTCGGCCCCTTCATCGGCTACGATCCCCAGAAACTGGAAACTCAAGGCGCGAAAGGGACGATCGTGACTGTCGGCGGCGCTCCGCGCGTACTTCCCGATGCCCCGCTGCGGGTCAAGGCGCTCCGCAATTTCGACGCGAACGTGGAATATAATGTGCGCCGCGTCCGCGCCGAGAATCTGCCCATTGCCAATATCGCGCTGAAGCTGGCGCTTGAGCGCAGCCTGATCACGCTTTCGCCTCTCACCTTCGATATGACGGGCGGACATGTGAGTTCTGACATTAAAATTAACGCGCGAGGCGCTCCCGTCCGCACGGCCTACGATATCCGTCTGTCGCCCACGCCCATGGGCAAGCTTTTGGGGCGCTGGGGCGTTGAAGAATCCGGCACGACGGGCACAGTCAAGGCTCGCGTACAGATGACTGGCCTGGGTGACACGCTGCACGATTCGCTCGGCACATCCAACGGCCGTATCGCGGTGATCCTGCCCGCGGGGTCCATGTGGGCGCGTAATGTCCAGCTTTCTGAGCTCGACATAGGCACGTTCATCACCAAGATGTTCGCGGGAAAGCTTAAAAAGCCGGTCCAGATTAATTGCGGCCTGATCGCTTTCACCGTGCGCAATGGTGTGGCGGCGGCTGATCCCATCATCATCGACACGGCAAAGAACGTGATGGTCGGACGGGGTGGCTTTTCGTTCCGCAACGAAAGCCTGGACCTGGCTTTTCGAGCGGATGGTAAGAAGTTCAGCTTGTTTTCCGGTCAGTCCCCCGTGGGCATCAAAGGCTATTTCGCGAAACCCAGCATTGACGTGATCAGCCCCGAATTGATCGCGCGAGGCGGGGTGGGCGCTGCCCTTGGCATTGGTGCTACTCCGCTGGCAGGAATCCTCGCCTTTGTCGACATTGGCGACGCGAAGAGCGCAGCTTGCGGACCAGTACTTGCGGGGGCAACCGCCGCCGCTCAGCGCACCAAGGGCGGTGCGCCTCGTGACGACGTCGGGCGCGGCACCACGGCCAAGGATGAGGCGGGCAAAGAAAGCAAGGACGAGAAAAAGAGCCAGGAGAAAAAATTTCTGGGCATCTTCTGATTCACTGGAACGTGAAGTGGGGACAGGGAATGACTGACGAGCAAGTCCGAAGGCCGCGCCACCTCTGATTAATGGACAACCGAACTGTATAATATTCATCCTACTACGGCCGGCCGCCCGGATGAGCCGCACACCATCTTCCAAGAGCGACCCTTCCTGGACGCTCAGGCGCCATTTTTCTGTCGCGAGGTCCAGTCGGTCTGCTTTTTCCTCTTAGGGACCAAGGCTGGCCGATTCCCGCCTATCGGCTTAGGAACAAGAGTTTCAGAACGGATGCCATGCCCCGGCAGATGACCCGGCCGTGCCGCGCCCTGCCTGGGTTAGACGACGCGCAAGTGGAAGTGCGCGCTACTCGCTCCCCCCCCGCTCAACGCTGGGAAGAGATATTTCCCCCGTCCACCACGATCTGAGCGGCGGTGATATAGCTCGCCTCGTCCGACAACAAGAAACGGACCACGCGCCCGATCTCCTCCGCCTCGCCCAGGCGGCCCAGGAGGATGCGCTTTTCAAAATGACCGGGTGCCAGCACATCGACGACCGGGCGGGTCATCGGCGTAATAATTTGCCCAGGCGAAAGCGAATTAATGCGGATGCCATCCTGCGCCAGCCTGTCCGCCAGAGAGCGGACCAGCGACAGCACGCCACCCTTCCCCGCCGTGTAGACAGGGTTGATCGCATTGCCGAGCGTCGCGTTGATCGATGCGGCCGCGACAATGGCTGACCCGGGCCGGCTTGCCAACTCAGGTAGGAATGCCTTTATGAGGAAGGGCAGCGCGCGGAGATGGACCGCGATACCGCAGTCCCAGCTTTCCTCAGTCAGGCCATCCAGTCCCTCTTGATCGACCACACCTGCGCAATGAACTAGCCCTCCGATGTTGGGCATTTGTGCCAGCGTTTCCGCGGCACAGTCGGTTATTGCCTTAAGATCGCGCACGTCGCAGCGCAGGCCCAGCGTCTCTACGTCGAATTGCGCCGCGATCTCCGCCGCCGCCTGTTCTGCACGCTCGGCATTCAGGTCCCACAGCACGACAGGGCGGCCGACCGCCGCCAGCGCCCGCGCCGATGCGAAGCCCAGGCCGGATGCGCCGCCGGTTATTACAACGCCCGTCGAGGGCGACCCCAATTTGGGACTAATATCAACCATCATATTCCGTATCCTTTCTGTTGACCGTATTTCAGCTGCCTTGGGCGCTTTGCGCCGTTGGCTGCGTCAGATAAGCGTGAGACTGATCGGCTAGAGGAAACCCCATCGTTGCGCCGTCCGCGCAGCCGGGATCAAAATGTGGCGAATCAGCACCTCATATTTGCGGCTGAAGGACACAGGCTCGGGTCGCTCGACCGGGAAGGGCAGGCTCGCCATGTCGTCGCGCGCCAGTCCGTCGGCAAGAATCTTGCCCATCAAGGGCGCCATGACATTGCCCCAGGCGTTGAAATACATCAGCCCGAAAATGCCTTTGCCAAGCTCGAACACGCCGGGGAACTGCGCCTTCCGCAAGGCAACCCGTCCCGTCCAATAATCCTCCATCTCGATTCTCATGCCGCGCGTTTCCGGCCAGATGCGATGCAGCCAGCGCAATTGTGACTGGAAATGCCATGACGCGTCATGGGCTCCGCCGACCCGCGGGATCGATGAAAGGATGAGGCGGCCATGGCGATCGCGGACCATCGGATTGAGATCGATCGGCGCCTGCGCAAAAGTGCCGCCACCAGGGAGAATATGGTCCAGCGCCCCGGCTGGCAGCGGCCTGGTGGTGAGGGCATAGGCGGTCAGCGGATAAAAGGCTTTCCGGAATGCGGGTTCGATCCCTGTCGGATAGGCATTGGTGCAGAACACAATGCGATCCGCCAGCACGCTGCCCGCCCGCGTGCGGATGCGCCAGCACTCACCTGCCCGCTCCAGCGCCAGCGCCTCGCTATCGCCATGAATACGCGCCCCGAGCCGGGCAGCCACTGCGACCATGCCATTGGTGAAGAGATAGGGATTGATACGGCCGCCATCTTCGAACAGCACGCCATAAGAATAGGCGGCCGATCCGGTACGGGCCTTCATGTCATCCCCTGACATGCGGACCAGCTTTTGCAGGCCATGGTCTTCCAGATAGGAAAATTCCCGCAGGAATCCTTTAAAGGCCCGCCGGGTCTTCATCCCGTTGATGTAGCCGGAGCGGACGGCATCGCAGTCGATCGCATAGCGGCCAGCCAGATCGAAGGGGATGGTGTGATGTTCGCGGAACAGCTTCAGAAATCGCCGCCCCTCGTCCGGAAAGCGACGGAACACACGCATGTCCCGCAGGATCGGGAGGACATGCCCGGCGTTGCGGCCCGATGCTCCCCAGCCGGGCTGGCGTGCCTCCAGCACGGTGACTGAAATACCCGCTTCTGCTAGATGCAGCGCGAGGGATGACCCCGCAAGGCCAGCGCCGATGACGGCGACATCGGTGGAAACCGCTTCCGTCAGCGCGGGCCAGTTGGGCGCGAGACCTTGCGGCTTGGTCCAGCCACTGGCGGATATCGGAATCTCGCCCCGTTCGAAGACGGCTTTGTTCTGCATCTACTCAATCTCCAGGGAAATTCTGTCAGTTCGCGCGCGCTGCCATGGCCGCCACGAACGGAGCACTGCGGCAGAAAAGCGAGGCGATGCTCGCCACCAGGGTCAGGGTGCCAAGGCAGAAGACCGGCAGGGCATAGCCCCCGCTTGCCTCATAGGCCCAGCCGACCGCGACCGGCGCCAGTGCGCCAACAAAGCCGTTAATGGTGAAGATGATCCCCAACATCGCGGGGTAGGCGCGCTGGCCGATCATCTCTGTCAGCAGCATGGATCCCGCCTGAGCTGGCAAACCGGCCATGCTGCCCCAGAGCATGATGAAAAGCGCGATCGCCGTCCGGCCCTGCCACAGAGGGTCGCCGCCGACCCCCAGCAAGGCTAGCGTACCCCCTGCCTGCAAGGCGAGGATGACGGGCAGGAGGATGCGGGCGCTGATCCGGTCGGAGGTCAGTCCGCCGATCAGGAGTCCCGGTAGGCTCATGAAATTGGCGACGCTGTAGACGGTGACCGCGTCCGCCTGATCGAAGCCGCTGTGCCGAAGATAGGCGATCAGGTTGAAAAGAACGGCATTCAAGGACAATTGGCTGATCGTGAGGACGATGGCCAGCAACCAGTAGCCTGGCCTCCTCAGAGCTTGTTCTCTTGTCAGACCGAGGTTCTCCGCACCATCTCCGTCGGAGGCGCCGCATCGGCTGCACGGAAGTACATACACCAGCCCTGCACATATCACGCCCGCCGCCGCGCCGATGGTCCAGAATGTCTCGCGCCAGCCCAATGCCGCGATCAGCCGCCCGCTGATCATCGGCATGGTCGCACTGGCAAGCGCGCAACCGCCGATGAAGAGCGCAATGGCCAGCCCCCTGTGCCGGTGGAAGCTCTGCGCGATGACCGCGATGCCCGGCACGATCGTGGCCATGCCGACACCAAGGCCCGCCAGCGCCATCGCCGCCATGAAGAACGTTAAAGTCCCGGTGAAGCCTGCCGCGACCCAGCCGCAAACCGCCATGCCAACACCAAAGGCAAACAGCCGCCGGATGCCGACTGCCCGCATCGCCCGGCCAACGAACAGATTGCCCGCGCTCATGCCGAGCAGCAGCGCTACCGGCCCCGCGCCCATTTCGGCTTCATCCCAGCGGAAAAGGGGCTGCATCACAGACATATAGACGGTGAGCGACGTCAGCATGCCGCCAATCAGGAGGAAGCCGATGACGGACAGAACCACCATCACCCCCCACGGATCCGAGCCAAGGGGGACACTGCCTTTGCCGTACTTCACCATGTATTTCCTTCATTCCGATTGTGGCATCGGGCGATTTGCTCTTGAGTCTGTTGGCCGCGGCTCGATAAGAGGGCGCATGACACGCGGCAGCATTCGCCCTGGTGGGCGCACGGAAAGGGTCAGGCAGACGGTTGCCGCCACCGTCTTGCAGTTCATCAAGAACGGCGAGACCGAGTTCACGATGCAGGACGTCGCGGAGCATGCGGGCATTGCGCGCTCGACCCTTTACGCCCGCTGGGCCACGCGCGAAGCGTTGATCGTCGAAGCGCTGACGGCGCATAATGCGACGTTTCGGGTGAAACCGCGTGCCGACTGGCGCGAGCATCTGCAGGTCATTGCCATCGCCTTTCGCGACTTTTCGGCGCGGCCCGACGAAATCGCCATCAACGGCTTGGTCGCCCATCTTGGCTCCGGCTTCGTGAATGAGGAAACGCTGCGCCAGTGGCGCGCGATCGCCGAAGAGATGGTCGGCCCACTCGATGTCGCCAAGCAAGAGGGCAAGATCCGTGCGGAAGTGAACACGCTGATGGTGATCACGACCCTGTTCACTTCGATCGCGGGCCTGATCGTGATCGCCAAGGACCAGCCGTCCGATGCCTATGTGCGCCAACTTGTCGACCTGCTCATTGCCGGTTGCGAAGCATGAGGGGCCGCGATGAGCGCCGCCCCGTCCCGGTAGAGCGTCAATAGCTGAGCTTTGCGTCCACGCCGAAAGTCCGCTTCTTCTTGAAGGAGGCGCTGCCATAGCCAAGACTGCCGAAGTCGATGCCGAAATCGATATTGCGGTCGTTGGTCAGATTGTCGCCCCAGAAGCCCAGGTCCAGCCTGCCACCGCCGACCGCAATATCGCTCAGCGAGATACGGGCGCGCAGATTATGGTCCGGGCGTGATCGGATATCGCGATTGAAGGGATTGATCCGGTCCAGCGTGAACCAGTAGACGGTGCTGCGATAGGAATAGTCGGCACGCAGCGACAAGGTGCCGATGCCGAATTCGTGGTCATATTGCGCGCCAACATGGGTGTTTAACTTGGCGGTCTGTGACATGCGTGCTTCGGAGGCGACGTTGATCACCGCGTCGGTGATGGGATCGCGGTAGAGATAGCTCTTATATTTGGGTGAGGTATAGCCAACCGAACCATCGATCGTCAGGCCAGGGACAGGGACGGCGGTGAGTTCGGCTTCCACCCCGCGATAGGCGACGCGACCTGCATTGGCGATGGTCGATGTTGCCCCGCCGGTACCCGCCAGAAATTGCGGGATCTGCAGATTTTTATAATCCACATAGAAGGCCGACAGATTGGTCCGCAGGCGGCGATCAAACCATTCGGCCTTCACGCCGGCTTCATACGATATGGCCTTTTCCGGCGCGAAGATGTTGATCTCCGAAGCGGACGGATTGATGCCGCCCGCGCGGTAGCCGCTCGATACGCGGGCATAGGTCATCAAGTCCTGACGCAGCTTGTAATTGGCGGAGATCAGCCAAGAGAAGTTATTATAGGATACCTGACCGTCGAGGTTGGGCTGCACATCACCGGCAAGCGTCAGCCATTTCCTGTCCTTTGTATAACGAGCGCCGCCGGTCAGTTCCAGATCGCTGCTTGGCGAATAGCTGAGCTGGCCGAAAACGGCATAGGAACGTGCCTTGCCATGAAATGCCTGGAGTGGCGAAAGATTTACACCCGCATCGCCCCCGGGAAGCACGAAGGTCAACTGTTGATAATTGGCTTCGGATGACTTTTCATGAAAATAGAAGGCGCCGCCGACATATTTGAACGCCCCGGCTTCGCCCAGCAACTGCACTTCCTGAGAAAACTGACGCTGACGCTGCGTAGTGTAGCCGTCATAGGGCGTCACCGGCTGGACTCCGGTGGGCAGGACGGTGCCGTCGACGAACAGCAGCGGGCTCAAGGTGAAGCCAAGCAACTGTCCGTTGCCCGACAGGCCGTTGGCGCCATCCTGGCGATAGGCGCGATAGGCCGTGATCGATTTGATCGCGAGGGCGGGCATAAGCTGATAATTGAGCGTCAGGGCATGGCCGTAGACCCGCGCCTTGACGCTGAAGGTTGGGTTACCATTGAGGTCCATGGCCGGTTGTTGTTCACCCCGGCGCAGTCCTTCTGGCCCGATCTGAAATGCTGAACCGCCGAGAGCTTGGGAACTTCCATAATAGGTACGAACATCATCTGTTGCATTGATGACCTGGAAGAAGGTCGGGGCGCCTTCACGGACATTATAATCGAAACCGTAATTGACGGTTAGCTTGCCGAAATCACCCTGGACAGCAGCGGTGACGGCATCGCTGTTGAGGGCGCCGGGGTCCTTGCTCGACGGAGCCAGGCTATTGTCGAAATAGCCGTTTTTCTGCCGATGCATGTAGGAGACCGTAGCTTTGATCGGCATGTTGCCGATCAGGCCGGTGTCGAACCGCGCGCGGGCGAACCAGTCGTCGAACGTGCCATAACCCGCTTTCCCCTCAAAGCCCGGATCGTCGGTGGGCTTGCGGCTGACGAGCTGGATCGCGCCGCCCACACTGTTGCGTCCGAACAGCGTGCCCTGGGGGCCGCGCAGCACTTCGATGCGCTCCAGATCGACCAGGTCAAAGATCGCCCCGGCCGATCGCGCGATATAGACGCCGTCGAGGTAGATGCCGACGCCCTGTTCCGACACTGCACTGGGCGACGCGTTGCCGATGCCGCGAATGAATACCGACGCGGCGGTGATCGACGCGGGCTGCGCGCTGATGCCAAGATTCGGGGTGAATTGCGCCGTCGCCACCACATCGCGGATATTAAGCTTGTCTAGCATTTCGCCGGTCAGGGCGGTCACGGCCACCGGTGTTTCCTGAAGATTTTCGCGCGTCCGCCGCGCAGTCACGACAATGGTGCCGAGCTGAGCATCGGCCTGGAGCACCGGCTTTTCCGCCTGCGTTTCCGCCGCCCCAGCCGTATCGCAAATCGCGCTCAACGCCGCGCCAGAAAGCAACAAATTGCGCGATAAACGCCGTAACATCATGACATTCCCCTCTCTTTGCGTAGCCGGTTCGGCTTATCACTCCTGATTCTTTGCATGCTGACACAGAGTTTCTGCACAAACAAGACATTGTGTAGTGTTTGTGCCCGAGCTATACGATCGCGTTGCCGTCGCTGATCGCGCCCGGCGCCCGCAGGTCACGGAAAAAAGGAGAGGGAAGACATGTCCGATACCGATGCCGCCGCCAGCTATGGCTATTGCGAGGCACGCATCGCTGGCCGCATCCTATTTTGCTCAGGCCAGATCGGCATAGAGGTCGACGGCAGCGTGCCGCCCGACCCGTCCCGCCAGTATGAGCTGGCCTTCACCGCGCTGGGGGAGGTTCTGCGCCGCCATGGATGCGGTGCTGGCGATATCGTGGATCTCACCTCTTTCCATGTCGGCTATCCCGCGCACATGGACGGTTTCATAGCCGCGAAGTCCGCGTTCATGCAGGGCGAGAACACCTGCTGGACTGCGATCGGCGTCAGCGCGCTGGGCCATCCCGGCTCGATCGTCGAGATCAAGGCCGTCGCCCTGCTGCCACACGCCTTATAGCGCCCACTTTCCCCCGCATTTCCATTCCTCTCCTCTTGGAGCGACCACATGCAATCAGGCACGGAATTTGACTATATTATCGTGGGCGCGGGATCGGCGGGATGCGTTCTTGCCAACCGGCTTTCCGCCGATCCGCACGTTCGGGTCCTCCTCCTCGAAGCGGGCGGGCGCGATCGCAACCCCCTGATCCATATTCCAGCCGGTTTCTTCCCGATGCTGCAAGGTGGGATGGCAAGCTGGCACTATCAGACCAC
This sequence comes from Sphingobium sp. ZW T5_29, assembly GCF_044987515.1. Lineage (NCBI taxonomy): Bacteria > Pseudomonadati > Pseudomonadota > Alphaproteobacteria > Sphingomonadales > Sphingobiaceae > Sphingobium > Sphingobium sp. ZW T5_29. The sequence continues at coordinate 3,994 of NZ_JBJDRM010000020.1, read as the reverse complement.
GCCCCAGCGGTATCTCGACAATCGCATTTTGGCTGATGCGCGGGGCAAGGTGCTCGGCGGCAGCAGTTCCATCAACGGCATGTGCTATAGCCGTGGCAGTCCCGAGATTTTCGACCATTGGGCGAGCCTCGGCAACAGCGGCTGGTCCTATGAAGAGGTGCTCCCCTATTTCACGCGCGCCGAGTGCAGTGCCCATGGCGAAGACCATTTCCATGGCGGCAGCGGCCCCTTACCGGTGACGCGCGCGGAGATCCGCAACTCCGGCCAGCGGGCGTGGATCGAAGCCGCGCAGCAGGCTGGCTATCCCTATAGCGACGATCATAATGGCGCGGCGCCAGAAGGATATGGGCCCTCTGAACATACCATCCGCAACGGCCGTCGGATGAGCACCGCCGTTGCCTATCTGCATCCGGTGGGGGGGCGGCGAAACCTCACCGTCTGCACAAGAGCGCATGTTACCCGCCTGCTCTTGAGCGGCCAGCGCGCTGTCGGCGTCGAATATCGACAGGGCGGGGAGACCCGCCAGGTCCACGCCGCCCGCGAAGTGATCGTGAGCGGGGGCACATTCCAGTCCGCCCAGTTGCTGATGCTGTCCGGCATTGGCGAAGGCGATCATCTGAAATCGCTTGGGATCAACACCGTCATCGACCTCAAGGGCGTCGGCCAGAATCTCCATGACCATATCGGCACGCAGGTCCAGATCGGCTGTCCTGAGCCCGTCTCCGATTATAAATTCGCGACCAGTCCGGTGCGTATGGCGGCGGCAGCCTTGCGCTACATGGTTACGCGCGGCGGCCCGCTGGCGAGCAGCGGCACCGATGCGGTTGCCTATCTGCGCTCGGGCGCGCCGGGGCATGATGAACTCGACCTCAAATATTATTTCCTACCGATGCTGCTGGGCGCGGGCGGCAGGCCGGTGCGCGAGCATGGCTTCACCAAGCTGGTGATCCTCACCCGGCCGGAAAGCCGGGGCGAATTGAAACTGCGCTCCGCGGATCCCACGGACCAGCCGCTCATAAATGCTAATTATCTTGCAGAGGAACGGGATCGGGATGCACTGCGCCGGGGCATCCGGATCGCGCGCGAGATTTTGGCGCAGCCCGCCTATGCCCGTTTTCGGGGACAGGAATATGCGCCCGGCGATGCCTGCGTGAGCGACGCTGATCTGGACGCTTTTTTCCGCAGCACCTGCAACGTCAATTATGAAGCGGTCGGAACCTGCCGCATGGGGCAAGATGCGCTTGCTGTCGTGGATGCGCGGCTGCAGGTACATGGGATGGAGGGGCTGCGGGTCGTCGATGGATCGGTCATGCCGCGCATCACCACTGGCGATCCCAACGCGACGATCATCATGATCGCGGAAAAGGCCGCCGACATGATCCTGGCCGGGGATTGAGGACGAAGGGAGAGATTATATGCATCGTCGGCGCAGGTAGAATACTTCACACAGGTCGAATGCCATTCAACTGAGCGTGTCGTTTTCTCTTGCGCATGACCAAGGCGAGGGGCGTCGTTCGAGATGCAGGTGGCCCTGCGAACTGACAAGCACGCGTGACTCGTAACGTCCGCTTTCAGGAACGGGCATTTTCTCCTTGAAGGGTCAGAAGGGGCGCAGAGCCGACGCGATATAGGTCCTGGCTCCTCGCGAGGGCAAGGAGCCAGGCAATCTCAGATTTCTGTGCCCTCTGCCAACGTGAGGGCGTCCTCGACATCCACACCCAGGTATCTCACTGTGCTTTCAATCTTCGTGTGCCCGAGCAGGATCTGGACGGCCCGGAGATTTCCGGTCGCCTTGTAGATGATCGATGCCTTGGTCCGCCGCAGGGAGTGGGTGCCATAATCCTCACTGGGTAAGCCAATTCCTTTGACCCACTCATCGACAAGGCGGGCATATTGCCGTGTGCTGATGTGGGCCGCGTGGTCGGTGCGGCTGGGGAAGGCGTAGTCCTCCAGGGATCCACCCCGGAGTTCGAGCCACTTGAGGAGGCTGGCGCGAGCATCGTCCATCAGCTCAAACTGAACTGGCCTTCCGGTCTTTTGCTGAACCACGGTGGCTCGCGTTCGAATTTTCCTATCACAAACTATGTCGCTGATTCGTAAGCGCTAAAACACCCCCACTCGGCGGCATTCAGGCGGCCTGATCGATGACGGCGCTGGCGGCGGCGCGGCTATCGACCCAGTTGTAGGGGAGCAGATCATCGATCGGATCTGCGTCGCCGCGCAGGACGATACGCGTGAGGACATCGGTTAGGTAGGCCTGAGGGTTGATGCCGCCCAGTTTGCACGTTTCGATGAGGCTGGCGAAGGTCGCCCAGTTTTCAGCCCCCAGGTCATGGCCTGTGAACAGGGCATTTTTCCGCTGGAGGGTAAGCGGCCTGATTGATCGCTCGACGGTGTTGTTGTCCAGCTCGATCCGCCCATCCTCAAGGAAGCGGACGAGGCCTTTCCAGTGGTTGAGGGTGTATCTGATGGCCTCGGCCGTGTTGGATCCTCGGGGCAGCTTGGGCAGCATCTCCTCGAGCCAGGGGCGCATGTCCGCGATAATCGAAGCGGATTCAACCTGGCGGATCGCCAACCTGTGTTCGGGGCTGGAACCTCGGATACGCGCCTCGATCTTGTAGAGGCTGGCGATCCGCCGCAGCGCCTCATCGGCGACCGGTGCGTTGCCACCCTTGGCATCGTCAAAGAAGCCACGCCTGACATGAGCCCAGCAGAAGGCGAGCGTTCCCGGGCCGCCTTTACGGTCCGGCGCTTCGATATGCTTATAGGCACCATAGCCGTCGCATTGGACGATGCCGGTGAAGTCGCCAAGCAACCTTTCCGCCCAGACTTTCCCGCGACCCGGCATGTAGGTGTAGACGACCGCCGGTGGATCGGTGCCGCCATGCGCCCCATCATCACAAGCGATCGCCCAGAGATATCCTGTCTTCACCTTGCCGGTGCCGGGCGCCAGGACCTTGGCGGTGGTCTCATCGACGAACAGCCTCGCGCCCGTCAGCAGTTCCGCTTTCATCCGGTTGGTCAGGCGGCCGAGCCAGGCGGCGGCTCGACCCGCCCAGTTGCACATGGTTCCCCGATCGATCTCGATGCCCTGACGCCGCAGCCCCTGTGCCTGCCGATAGAAGGGCATGTGATCGGCATATTTCTTGACGAGAACGTCGGCGATCAGCGCCTCGGTGGGCAGGCCGCCTGGCACCACATGCTTGGCCGCGGGCGCCTGGAACACGCCATCGCTGCAGGCGCGGCACGCCATTTTCGGACGGGACGTCACGATCACGAGATACTGGACCGGGATGACATCGAGCCGGCTCGATATGTCGCTGTCTATGCAGTGCAGCGCGCCTCCGCAGCAGGGACATTCCTTTTCGTCTGGAAGGATCACTTCCTCAACGCGGGTCAGATGCGCCGGCAGCGACCCCCGCGCCGTCCCGCTTTCCCTTCGCGTCCGTTCCTTCTTCTGGCCTGCCGCCTGCTCTCCAAGCGCCTCCAGTTCAGCACGGGCAACATCGAGATCATCGAAGGCAAGCGCCAACTGATCTTCGCTCAGCTTTTCCGACCGTTTCCCGAATGTCGTGCGGGTGATCTGGTCGATGATGTGCTGCATCCGAGCTTCACGCTCGAGGCCGGCCAGGACCATCGCCTTAAGCATGGCGACATCGTCAGGAAGGTCGGCTGCGGTGGCGGACATGCCCCATTTCTGGCGATTTTCGGGCGATCCGCAATGGTATTTCGATCAGGGGAATCAGGCGTGCGACCTATCGCGTCGTCACCGGAGCCTGAGTGCGCGGCGTGTGCATTTTCGACCATTGCAGCCCTTCGAACAAGGCTGACGCTTGCGATGCCGACAGCCGCATCACACCATCGTGCGCCCGGGGCCAATGAAAGCCTCCGGTCTGCAAGACCTTGCTCACAAGTACCAGGCCAGTGCCGTCCCAGACCAGCAGCTTGATCCTGTTCGCCCGCTTCGAGCGGAAGATGAAGACCACCCCCGAGA
>NZ_JBJDRM010000019.1:0-47232 GCF_044987515.1 Sphingobium sp. ZW T5_29 | reverse complement strand
GATCAGGGCCTTGGGAGGGAGGGGGGAAATTGGTCGGGTCGTGCTCCTGCGAAGGCAGGAGTCCAGTGCTGGCATCTGATCTGGGCTCCTGCCTTCGCAGGAGCACGCCGAGTGTTCGGACTATCAATGCCCATGATGACCTGCATGCCCATCGGCATCCTTCTGCCCCGGCGCTTCATGGCCTTGCGCAGCAGGCGTACGCTCGGCCGCTGGCGTCATGCCGGAAGGCTGGGCGATCTCACCCTTTTTGCCCGGTTCGACCGGATGGAAGCCGCCGACGTCGATCGTGCCGTCATGCCGAAGCCCTTGCGTGTCGTGGGCCGATTCCTTGCCCCCACCGCCGTGCATGTCGGTCATCATGACGTCATCCATGCAGCGTTTGCCCGGTTGGGCGCACATGTTGAGCGCGGCATGGAACATCCGGGGTTCGACGCTGCTGAAATAGGTGGGCGGCACTTTTTCGCTCGGCTGTTCGAGCTTTACATAGGTGGCGCGGTCGAGCGGCGTGCCGCTTGCCTTCACCTTTGCCACCCATTGGTCGAAGCCGCGCTGGTCCATGGCGTGAAAGCGGAACCGCATGTTTGAAAAGCCCGCGCCCGAATAGTTGGCGGAGAAGCCATCATAATTACCCGGCTTGTTCGCCACGGCGTGGAGGACCGTCTGCATCCCCGGCATCGCGTAGATCTGGCCCGCGATGGCGGGAATGAAAAAGCTGTTCATCAGCGTCGACGACGTGATCTTGAATTCTATCGGCTGGTCCACGGGGGCAGCCAGTTCGTTCACGGTGGCGATGCCCAGTTCCGGGTAGATGAACAGCCATTTCCAGTCGAGCGCGACCACTTCGACCTGCAGCCGCTTTGCCGCAGGATCGACCCTGCGCTCATGATCCAGCCGCTCGATGGGGCGATAGGGGTCGAGAAGATGCGTGCTGGTCCAGGTGATCGCGCCCAGCGCGATGATGATCAGCAGCGGTGCCGACCAGATCAGCAGTTCAAGACTGGTCGAATGATCCCAGTCGGGGTCGTAATCCTTTGCCTTCGCCTTTTCCCGGTAACGCCAGGCGAACCACACGGTCATGGCCATCACCGGCAGGATGATGAGCAGCATCAGCACCGTGGACACAAGGATGAGGTCGCGCTGTTGCACCGCAACATCGCCAGCGGGGGACATGACGACCCAGTTGCAGGCCCCCAGCGGCAACAGCAGCAGGGGAGCGAAACGACGGGCAACAGCGGGTGTCAAAGCGAGTCGGCGAGCGGTCATACTGTTCGCATAAGCAGGGGGTGAAGCGTTCGACATTGGACCTTTTGTCCTATCCCCTCGCGGATGCAAAATCGGGCATTAGCATTTCGATCACCGGGATGATTCGCTATGCTAGGACATCAGGCATAGATCGCCCCGCACCATGAAGGCCAGTGACAGCACATGAGTTCAGCGACGACCACGCCATCCTCCACGTCGATGGAGCGCGACGCGCGAAATGTCACCGCGCGTGACAAGCGCGTGGCGCCGGGTGAAATCGCCATCGGCGTGATCATCGGGCGGACGTCGGAATTTTTCGACTTTTTCGTCTATGCGATCGCGTCGTGCATCGTGTTTCCGGCGCATGTTTTTCCGCATTTGAGTCCGTTGTCAGGGACACTCTGGTCCTTTGCAATCTTTGCTGTGGCGTTCGTGACGCGACCGATCGGCTCCTTTCTCTTCATGGCCATCGACCGGGCCTATGGCCGTGGCGTGAAACTGACCATCGCCCTGTTCTTGCTGGGTGGATCGACCGCCTTCATCGCCTTTCTTCCCGGTTATGAGACAATCGGCATCTGGTCGGCGGTCCTGCTGGCTGCGTTCCGGGCGGGGCAGGGGATCGCGCTGGGCGGCACCTGGGATGGCCTGGCGTCGCTCCTGTCGCTCAATGCACCGTCGAACAAGCGTGGCTGGTATGCGATGATGCCGCAGCTGGGCGCGCCAATCGCGCTGGTGGTGGCGAGCGGCCTGTTCGCGTTTTTCCTGTCGAACCTGTCGTCGGCCGATTTCCTGGGCTGGGGCTGGCGCTATCCCTTCTTCGTCGCGTTTGCGATAAATGTCGTCGCACTGTTCGCCCGGTTGCGCATCGTCGTCACCCATGAGTTCGAACGGCTGTTCGAAACGCGCGAGTTGCAGCCGTCCCCGGTGATCGAAACGGTGCAGAAGGAAGGGCGCAACATCGTCATCGGCGCCTTCGCTCCGCTAGCCAGTTTTGCCCTGTTCCACATGGTGACTGTGTTCCCGCTCAGCTGGATTGCGCTTTATACCGAGCAGCCGCTGGAGCGATTCCTGGTGATCGAGGCGATCGGCGCATGCGTCGGCATTCTGGCCATCATCGTGTCGGGATTTGTCGCGGACATGGTCGGGCGCCGCGCATTGCTGGCTTGGTCGGCATTGGGCATCGGCATTTTCAGCATCGTTGCGCCCTTGCTGTTGAACGGTGGCGAACTGGCTGAAATCGCCTTCATGATACTGGGGTTCATTTTGCTGGGTCTGAGCTTTGGCCAGTCGTCGGGCATCGTCGCATCCAATTTTTCCAGCGCGACCCGTTATACGGCCTCTGCGTTGACCTCGGATCTGGCCTGGCTGGTCGGGGCGGGATTTGCGCCGCTGGTCGCGCTGCTGCTGTCGAGCAAATTCGGGCTGGCCGCATCCGGCGGCTATCTGCTGTCGGGCGCGATTGTTACCGGCCTGGCCCTGTTCATCAACAAGGAGCTGGCGGGCAAGGACCGTTAGTCGAGAGCTTGTTCCTGAGTCGGCTGAACCGGGCTGGCGCAGGAAATGCTTTGCGACTGCATCCGTTTGAGGGCGAGCCGGTCGAACCACCAGTTGGTGCCGATGCGGGGCCTGAACCGTTCCAGCCATAGCGGATAGAGGTCGGACAGCCGCGCTGGCAGGCTGTCTGGCCCTTCGCGTCCCATGATGTCCGAAACAATCCGGTTCTGGAAGAAGCGCACCGAATAGTTGACCATCCGCCGGTGCTGCATCCGCCAACTCGATGGATTGGACAGTTGGACGGGGTCACAGAAGAAGCCCGCTTCGTGGCAGGCGACCACCCGATCACGCCGCCACGCGGCATCGGATTGCAGATCGGTGTGCGCCCAGGCCGCGACCAGGCCGTCGTCGCCGATCAGATCATCGGGCAAGCGAAGGCCGCGCGTGCGAATGCGCTGAACGAAGCGTCCCGACAGTGCATAAAGGTCGCCGAAAAGCCCGCCTTCTTCGCTGAGCAACCCGCGATAATGGTCGGCCAGCCGCCCGTTCATGGGCATGGCCGCTGCGGCATTGGCTGATGGATTATCGGTGAGGGCAGAGAACAGGGCGTCGATCGACCCCCCGGCGATCCGTGCGTCGCCATCCATGCAGAGGACGGCGTCTTCGTGGCCGTCGAGCAAGTCGTGCATGAAATGGTTCCATGTCCGCGCCTTCCCACCCGTGGCGAGGTCATGCACGATCACATGGGCGCGCCCTGCCGCCGCTGTCCGCGCCCGTGTGGCGGTTGCGTCGGTCGATCCGTTCACCAGCACATGATAGATGATGTCGGCGCGATCGAGGGGTAAGGATGCGAGGCAGGCGGCGATCCGCCGTTCTTCTTGATGCGCGAAAATGCCGACGGCGATGCGCATGATGTCAGCGGAAATCCCAGCCCTGTTGGCCGTGTTGCACGCTGTCGAGTCCGTCCGATTCTTTCTGTGCGGTCCCGCGCATGGGTAGGATGACGGAGAGGATCAACGCCGCAACCGCCGATCCGACCATCGACCATAGAGCGACGACGACGATGCCGACGGCCTGCGATGTCAGCGCCCCGCCAAGGGTGATGGCGGGTTCAAAGCCCACGCCGCCGAGCGCGGGCAGCACCATCACGGGCATGAGCAGCATGCCGGTCAGCCCGCCCAGGCCGTGGATAACGAAGATGTCCGCCGCGTCGTCCATCCCCTTGGCGATCAGGGCCTTGCCAGCCCGGCAGATCAGCACCGCCGCTATCCCTGTGAGGATCGCGCCGCCCATGCCGATCAGGGCTGCGGATGCCGATACCGCCACCAGTCCGGCCAATGCCCCGGACATCACGCCGGTCGCTGACGATCGGCCTCCAGTGAGGCGATCGACTGCCATCCATGTCAGGGCGGCTGCGCAGGCGCCGAAATGGGAATTGAGGATGGCGGTGGCTGCGTCGTCGGTTGCGCCCAGCGCCCATCCGCCGACGATGGCAGCCCAACCGACCCAGATCAGCGCGCCGCCAGCCATGCCGAGCAGCGGCGCATGGCCGCCATTTGGCGAAGAGCGCCGCCGGCCGATGATGAGGGTAAGGGCGAGTGCGGAAAAGCCTGCGGTGACATGAACGACCAGCGCGCCGGCAAAGTCCATGACGCCAAGGCCAGCGAGCCACCCGCCGCCCCAGACCCAATGCACGACAGGCGCATAGACGAGGATCAGCCACAGGGGCGCAAGCGCCGTTATCCAGCCAAGGCGCGCACGTTCCGCCAATGCACCTGGCAACAGGCAGGCGGCGAAGATGGCGAGGCTCATCTGGAACAGGACGAATGCGGATTCAGGAACGGTCAGTCCTTCGCGCAGGGTTCCGAGCTGTGCCAGCAGGAGGTTGGCCCCGCCGCCCAGCCAATCGCTGCCGGGAGCATAGGCCAAGCTGTAGCCCGCTATCCCCCACGCCAGCGATACGCCTGCGGCGACAGCGGCGGTCGGGGCCGCGATGGCCAGGCCGTTGCGCACATTGACCAAGGCCAGATGGCGCAGCATCAGGCCGGGGAGGGCGGCCAGCAGGACCATGACGGCGCATATCATCATCCACCCCGTATCGCCGCTGTCAGCCGCCGCAGCGACTTGCGCACCGGCAGGTTGAGGAGCGGCGACGAACAGGAAGAGCAGCAGCAGGCGAGCGAACATCGTGTATCCGGCGATCAATTGACCTGCATGAATAGCCGCCGGTGGGTAAAGACTTTGATAAGCAAAGCGGATGCGGTGGAGATCGCTTGTTTGCTCTAATAAGCCTTCCCCCCGCAGGAAATGCGTCCGGTGCCGCGATTGCTGACCTGGCAGGCGGCCTTGCCGATCACCGTGATGTCGCCCGATCCCGATGCCGTTACCTTTGCCGTGACGTCGGCGGTCAGGGCGATATTGCCCGGTCCGTCATTGCCGACCGTCGCCTGGCGCACGTGCAGGTCTTCGGCAGAGACGGCGCCCGGTCCGTTGACCCGCACGACCGCCGTGCCCGCGCGTCCGGCCAGCGTCGCTCGCCCAGCCCCGGCAAGGCCCAAGTTCAGTTGATCGACATCAATCGCCGCGACGGTGATGTCGCCATTGCCGCCCAGGATGATGTCGGCGCGCTGGCCCTTGACCCGGCTGACCGAAATCGATCCGCCGCCTGTCAGCACGATCCGGCTGAGGTCCCCGGTGGACAGGCGCAGGGTCGCGCGCCCGCCGCCGCCCTTGTCGCCCGACGGGCTTCGTTCCAGCGATACCGTGAGCAAGCGGCCCGACACGTCGATGCGCAGGCGCTCGATCAGGCTCTGGTCGCCATCGATCCTTGCCGATGCGCCCGCTCCGGTGGTGACGACGACGTCCAGCGGCGCGTCGACCCGGATCGCGCTGAAGCTGGTGATGGTGTAGCCGCGCGTCGCTGCCGTCGCGGGGGGTGTGAGCAGCGCCATGCCGAATGCGAGCCAGCCCGCCAGTCGCCTTGCCTTCATCATCGCCCTTTGCTCCGCCAGATCAGCGCCTTGGCCCAGAGTGATAGCGTCCCGGCGGGGCGTCGCAAGTGGGTTGGTCGCTACCGCAGCCTTGATCGCGCTCCATCAGCGGCCTAAACCCCCGCGGATGAGCTATGCCCCCTATCCCGCGCTTCGCCTGCGCCGTACGCGTGCTGCCGCCTGGAGCCGCGCCATATTTGCCGAAAATCGCCTGCACCCCAGCGACCTGATCTGGCCGCTGTTCGTGACGGAAGGGCAGGGGGTGGAAGAGCCGATCCTGTCGCTGCCCGGCGTGTCGCGCTGGTCGGTGGATGCAATTGTCGCCCGCGCGAGGGAAGCGCGGGATGCTGGGATTCCCTGCCTCGCGCTGTTTCCCAATACGCAGGCGGACCGGCGCAGCGATGATGGGGCGGAAGCGCTGAACCCCGACAACCTGATGTGTCGGGCCATCCGCGCGATCAAGGACGCGGTGCCGGACATTGGCATACTGACCGACGTGGCGTTGGACCCCTATACGGCGCATGGGCAGGATGGGTTGCTGGATGAAGCGGGTTATGTCGTCAACGATGCGACGATCGATGTGCTGATCGGCCAGTCGCTGAACCAGGCGGCGGCTGGCGCCGATATCATCGCGCCTAGCGACATGATGGATGGCCGCGTCGGCGCGATCCGAGAGGCATTGGAGGAGGAAGGCCATGCCAATGTGCAGATCATGGCCTACGCCGCCAAATATGCGAGCGCATTTTATGGCCCGTTCCGTGACGCGGTGGGTACGGGCGGACTGCTGAAAGGCGACAAGAAAAGCTATCAGATGGACCCGGCCAATGCCGAGGAAGCCCTTCGCGAAGTTGCGCTGGACCTGGCCGAGGGCGCGGACAGCGTGATGGTGAAGCCGGGGCTTCCCTATCTGGACATTATCGCGCGGGTGAAGGATGCGTTTTCCGTGCCTGTCTTTGCCTATCAGGTGTCCGGTGAATATGCGATGATCGAAGCCGCTGTCGCCGCTGGGGTGGGGGACCGTGATGCGTTGGTGCTGGAAACATTGCTGGCGTTCAAGCGCGCCGGCTGTTCGGGCATCCTGACCTATCACGCGCTCCACTCCGCGCGGCTGTTGGGAGGCTGAGGCCATGACCGATCATCTGTCCGCCGATCATCCGGGCGTTACCATCCTGCCGTTCAATGGCAAGACGCCGGTCATCGACCCCAGCGCCTTCATCGCGCCGGGGTGCCGCATCATCGGCGATGTGGAGATCGGCGCGGATGTCAGCGTGTGGTATAATTGCGTGATCCGCGCCGATGTGAACATCATCCGCATAGGCGCGCGGACCAACATCCAGGACGGCACGGTCCTGCATTGCGACAGCGCGACGCCCGGCGGCCCGCCCGATGGATGGCCCACGATCATCGGCGAAGACGTGCTGATCGGCCATATGGCAATGGTGCACGGTTGCATATTGAAGGATCGGGCGTTCGTCGGGCTGGGCAGCATCATCATGAGCGGATGCACCGTCGAAAGCGATGCGATGCTGGCGGCGGGGGCGTTGCTGGCGCCCGGAAAAACGGTGCCCCATCGGCAGCTATGGACCGGTCGCCCCGCCAAATATGCACGAGATCTGACCGACGAGGCGTTGATCGCCATGCGTGAGAGCGTCGACCATTATGTCCATAATGGGAAGGCGCACAAGGGCGCGGTGAAGGCGGACGGGTGAAGGCCGGGCGCTTTCGCGGTGGGTTTTTTGAGGTGATTTGACCGGGTTGTTAGCTGGTCCCAGGGCGGGACTGGGTTCCTGCCTTCGCAGGAACACCTTGTGGTTTGTGTCGGGCGAGGGACGCCCGCTCTTCGACGCGGACGTTTGGACTGGGTTCCTGCCTTCGCAGGAGCACGGGGTGTTTCGGGCAGGCGCTTAGGGCTGGGCCAGTTTGCTTTTCAGGGCGTCGATGCGATCATTTTGTGAATCGACCATCGTCAGGGCCGTTCGACGTGCGGCGTCGATTTGTTCGATTCCGCCGGTCGCTTTGCCGTCGGCGATAGCGTTGCTGCGTTCGACATAGAGAACATCAAGGCTGGCGAGCGCCGATACACTGCCGTTGCGCGCTGATTCCAGCGTGCTGAGCGATGTTTGCGCCGCCACCCACGGTTCGCTGGAAACGGCGGATCCGGCGGCGGCCCGCACCAGTCTGTCGGCAGTTGCATAGGCTTGGTCAAACGCGGTGGCCCCCGCCTGCGCTTGGCCAGCGAGCCGATCAACCTCCGCCTGCAAAGCTGGATCCGCCTGCGCCACGATGGGCGCGGGGGCCGATTCCCCGATCGGTGCATTTTCGATCGATCGCTTGGCGAGCGAAGGGTAGCCGGTCAGGGTGCCCGTGCAGCCGGACAGGAAAAGGGCAAGGGAGGGTAACAGCCGACGCAGCATCATGGGGCAATCATCTAGGGAAGGCGGGTGCCGTGCGCAATGGCATCAACGCGCCAATGCCGCCGCCGCCCGCGCCAGCGTTTCGATCTGTTCAGGATCAACCGGCCCCTTGGGCACGACCCAGCTGCCGCCTACGCATTTGATGAAGGGCTCCGCAAGCCATTTGGGCGCGCTGTCAGCGGTGATTCCGCCTGTGGGGCAGAAGCGTGCTTCATGGAGCGGCGCGGCGAGCGCCTTGAGCGCGGGTATCCCGCCAGAGGTTTCCGCCGGGAAAAATTTGAAATGGGACAGGCCCATGTCCATGCCGCGCATGATGTCGCCCGCGGTCGCGGTGCCGGGCAGGAAGGGAATACCCGCCGCGATTGCTGCCTTGCCGAGCGGTTCGGTCAGCCCAGGGCTGACGATGAAGCGTGCGCCCGCTTCCATTGCGGCGTCCAGTTGCGCGGGATTCAGCACGGTGCCAGCGCCAACTACGGCACCTTCCACCTTTGCCATTTCGCGGATCACATCCAGCGCGGCGGGCGTGCGCAGCGTGACCTCCAGCGCGGGGAGGCCGCCCCTGACCAGCGCCTGTGCGATCGGCAGCGCGTCTTCGACCCGATCCACGACCAACACGGGGATGACGGGGGCCAGTTCCATTATCTGGGCAACGGTAAAATTCATCACTTCGGCTCCCGAAAGGCGGCGGCTGCGCCATAAAGTCCAATTTCGTCATGCACGGCGAGACGGATCGGAACCGACGCCATCAGGCTTTCGAACCGCCCCTTCGCGATAAAGCGCCGGTGGAAGCCGCTTTGTGGCAGGAATTCCCGCATTCGTTGGGTCAGGCCGCCCGCCAGAACGACCGTGTGCGGTCCGTGCGCCAGCGCCAGGTCGCCAACCACCGAGCCATAGCAGAGGCAGAAGCGTTCGAACGCTGCCCGCGCAAATTCATCGGTGCCATCAAGGGCGGCCTCCCACAATTCGGGGTCTTCCATCAGGATGACGCGATCGTGACCGATGGTCGCCAACGCCTTGTAAATATTGTTAAGGCCGGGGCCGGAAACCATCCGTTCAGTGGAGACCCGCAGGAATTTGTCCCGCAGATATTCCAGTATCTTGTCGTCGAGCGAGTCTACGGGGGCGAAGTCCTGATGCCCGCCTTCGGTCGCGACGATATGGGGGATGCCATCGTCAAAGGCGATCATCGCAACGCCAAGGCCGGTGCCGGGACCAACCACCGTGACGCCGCCATCGCGCGGGAAGGGGTTATCCTTGCCAAACAGCAGGGGCAGATTGTCCTGTGGCAGACGCGCGACGGCGTGGGCGACGGCTTCGAAATCGTTGACCAGCCTTAGCTGTTTCAGGCCCAGTTCTTCGTCCAGCGTGTCGGGACGGATCGTCCAGCTGCTGTTGGTCAGTTTAATGACATCGCGCCCGATTGCGGTGGCAAAAGCGATGGATGCGGCCTTGGGCAGGTCGTCGCCTTCCTCCTTCGCGAAAGCCGCCCAACAGGCCTGCAGGCTGGAAAAATCCTCCACCTTATATTTGCGCACCTTGCCCAGTGTCGGCACGTTGCGATCATCCAGCCGGGCGCGGGCGAAGCGGGCGTTTGTTCCGCCAATGTCGGCGGCGATAATGTCTGTCATTATGGGCATTCCATCTATTTTCTTAACTTCAGCAGGGCCGGGTCTTTGAAACTAAGCACGGCCCGCTCCGCTAGACCCCGGCTTTGGCCGGGGCCAGCGCTTTCACATTTCCGTTTCCATCGCCGCCAGCATTGCCGACGCGCCTTGTTCCGCAAGGTCGCTATGCTGCCGGAAAAGCGCGAACAGTTCCCGTCCGGTGTCGTAAGGCGGGGGTGGGGGCGCGGGCATGTCCCGTGCGTTCCATTCATCGGCGTCCACCAGTGCCTGGATCACGCCGCTTTGCGCACAGACGCGGACAATGTCCCCGTCCTTCAGCCGGGCGATGGGACCCCCGCCCAATGCTTCGGGCGACAGGTGGATGGCGGCGGGCACTTTGCCTGAAGCGCCGGACATGCGCCCGTCCGTCACCAGAGCGACGCGGAACCCACGGTCCTGCAGTACGCCCAGCGCGGGCGTCAGCTTGTGCAATTCGGGCATGCCGTTGGCGCGCGGCCCCTGAAAACGCATGACGACCACGACGTCCCGTTCCAGTTCGCCCGCCTTGAAAGCGCGCAGCACATCATCCTGATCGTGGAAGATCGCGGCTGGCGCTTCGATGGTCCAGCGTTCCTGGTCGACAGCGCTGACCTTCATGACGCAGCGGCCAAGATTGCCCGCCAGCAGGCGCATGCCGCCGTCGGGGCTGAACGGATCGGACACGGGGCGCACAATCGACAGGTCGCGCGAAACGGGCACGTCGCGCCATTGCAGCGCTTCGTCCTCCATCACCGGCTCCTTGCCATAATCGGTCAGGCCATCACGCGCGACGGTCAGGATGTCGCGATGCAGCAGTCCATTATCCAGCAGTTCGCGAATGACGACGGACATGCCGCCTGCGGCGTGGAAATTGTTCACGTCCCCCGCGCCGTTCGGATAGACCCGCGCCAGCAGCGGCACCACGTCGGAAATGTCCGCAAAGTCGGTCCAGTCAATCGTTATCCCAGCAGCGCGGGCGATGGCGGGGAGATGGATGGCATGGTTGGTCGACCCGCCGGTGGCCATCAGCCCGACAATGGCGTTGACGATGGCCTTTTCATCAATGCAGTGGCCCAGCGGACGATAATCGTCGCCGTCCCATCCGATGGCCGCCAGCCGGTGGACGGCCGCCCGCGTCAGTTCGCTGCGCAATTTGGTGCCGGGATTGACGAAAGATGCGCAGGGCATGTGCAGCCCCATCACTTCCATCATCATCTGATTGCTGTTGGCGGTCCCAAAGAAGGTGCAGGTGCCCGCGCCATGATAGCTGGCGCTTTCGGATTCCAGCAGTTCTTCCTTGCCGACCTTCCCTTCAGCATAAAGCTGGCGAATCCGTACCTTTTCCTTGTTGGCGAGGCCTGAAGGCATGGGGCCGGCAGGGACGAGGATGGTCGGCAGATGGCCGAAACGCAGTGCGCCGATCAGCAGGCCGGGAACGATCTTGTCACAGATGCCCAGCAGCAGCGCGCCTTCGAACATGGCATGGGACAGCGATACCGCCGTCGCCAGTGCAATCGTGTCGCGGGAAAAGAGCGAGAGGTCCATGCCTGCCTGCCCCTGGGTCACGCCGTCGCACATGGCGGGCACGCCGCCCGCGACCTGCGCCGTCACCCCGATTTCGCGCGCGGCGATCTTGATCGCTTCAGGGTAGCGGCCATAGGGCTGATGCGCTGACAGCATGTCGTTATAGGCGGTCACGATGCCTATGTTCATGGCCGATCCCGCGCGGATCGCAGGTTTGTCCTCCCCACTGGCGGCAAACCCATGGGCAAGGTTGCCGCAGGACAATTGCGTCCGGTTGGTGCCTGCGTCGCGCCCACGTTCGATCAGGTCCAGATATTTCAGGCGCTGCCGGGCGCTGCGTTCGACAATGCGGTCGGTGACCCTGGCGATCACAGGGTGAAGATCAGTCATGCCAGCTGGCTCCGTCTCGTTCAATAAGGGCAATGGCCGAAGATGGCCCCCAGTTCCCCGCCGCATAGGGCGAAGGCTTGATTCCCGCTTCCTTCCAGCCGTCGATGATCGAATCAATCCACGTCCATTGCGCTTCCACTTCGTCGCGGCGGACGAACAGCGTCTGGTCCCCGGCGAGCAGGTCCAGGATCAGTCGTTCATAGGCGATGCGGCGGCGTTGTCCGGCGAAGGCGGCGGTCAGCGATACGTCCAGCGTTACTTCCTCCAGATGCACGTCGCGTTCGAGGCCGGGCCGCTTGCTCATGATGAGCAGGCGGATGAACTCCTCCGGCTGCAGGCGGATGATGAGCGTGTTCGGTTCAAGGCCGGACCCTTGCCCGTCGCGGCCGAAGATCGAATGGCGGACCGGCTTGAACTGAATCTGGATTTCGGATTGGCGCGCGGGCATCCGCTTGCCCGTGCGCAGGTAAAAGGGGACGCCCTGCCAGCGCCAGTTGTCGATATGAGCCTTTAGCGCGACGAAGGTTTCCGTATCCGACGGGCTGCCCAGTTCGTCGACATAGCCCGTGACGATCTCTCCCCCAACGGCGCCAGGCGCATATTGGCCGCGCACGCTGTGGGTTTTCGCCGTTTCGCCGTTCATCGGGCGGAGCGAACGAAGCACTTTTACCTTTTCGTCACGCACGGCGGTCGAATCCATGCGGGCAGGAGGCTCCATGGCGATGATCGACAGGATTTGCAGCACATGGTTCTGCACCATGTCGCGCAGTGCGCCCACGCCGTCATAATAGGATACGCGGCCTTCCAGGCCCACCGTTTCGCCGACGGTGATCTGCACATGGTCGATGGCGGTGGCGTTCCACAAGGGTTCGAACATGACGTTGCCAAAGCGCAGGGCCAGCAGGTTCTGTACCGTTTCCTTGCCCAGATAATGGTCGACGCGGAAAATCTGGCATTCATCCACCAGCGCGCCGATGCCGTCATTGACCAGTTTGGAAGACGCCAGGTCCTTGCCGATGGGCTTTTCCATCGCGACGCGGGTGGTGGGGGTGATCAGGCCCGCGTCGGCCAGCCCCTGCGCAGTCGGCGCGAACAGCGACGGCGGGGTGGACAGATAGACCGTCAGCCCGCCCTCGGCACGCCCGTCCAAGCGCTTGGCGAGTTTTGCGAACTGGGCGGCGTTGCCTGCTTCTACGGGCTGGTAGACGATGATCGCACACAACTGGGCCGCTACGTCCGCGTCATAGCGGTCAGGGCCTACGAATTTTTGAAGCGCCTTGTCGATGTCCCGACGGAATGCGGCGTCGTCCATCTCTGTCCGGCCCGATGCGACGATCAGAAAGTCGTCGGGAAGGAGTCCGTCCGCCAGCAGATTATAAAGCGACGGGAAGATCATGCGGTGCGCCAGATCGCCCGTGGCGCCGAACAGCAGGAACGTGGCAGACGGATCGGTCAAAGGAAGCCCTTTTCCGTTGGAGTTGTCAGGTCTGCACGAAACCGCCCATATACCGGTGAAGTTTCATGACGCAAGAAGGCTAGAAGCCATCTTACAGTCGCGCAACGACCGAAGATGGAATGATCCTGCGCGGGATCGGATTTTTGGCTGGACGCTGCCGCCTGATTTTGCCATTTGGCGCGAGCAACACGCATGCGGGCGTGGTGAAACTGGTAGACGCGCCGGACTCAAAATCCGGTTCCGAAAGGAGTGTCGGTTCGATTCCGACCGCCCGCACCATCTTTTCCGTAGAGGACAGATGCGATCTGTTGTTTTCGGATAGCCTTCATGAAAAAAATGACCCGATGGCACAAGCCACCGGGTCAGGTGCGCTTTTACTAAGTAAAAGCATCGGGTCGCGTTGTGCTTCGTAAAGGAAAATCATGATCGATCTATGGAAAAGGATGGCATTCATCCATTATGGATCTTTCTGTCGCCATAACGGCGTTAATCGGCTGCTGCGGGTTTCTGTGCTTTGAACCAGGGGATCATCCGGGCGATCGCGTCTTCTATTTGAGTGGTGGCCACGGCGAAGCTGAAACGGATATGCCGCCGCCCGTCCTGTGGGTCGAAATCAATGCCCGGCGCCGTCGCCACGCCTGTATCGCGCAGCAGCCGCTGGCAGAAGGACAGGCTGTCATCGGTAAGATGTCCCACATCGGCGTAGATGTAGAAGGCTCCATCGGGCGGCGCGATTTCCTGGAGGCCGAGCGCTGGTAGCGCGGCCAGCAGCAATTCCCGGTTGCGCCGGTAAGTGGCGACATGGCCGTCCAGTTCTTCGCGGCAGTCGAAAGCGGTCAGTCCGGCGTGCTGGGCGAGGGAGGGCGGCATGAGGAACAGGTTGCCCATCCGCGCCCGTGCGGCTTCGATCAGGTCGCGGGGGAACACGACCCAGCCGAGCCGCCATCCCGCCATGGAGAAATATTTCGAAAAGCTGTTTACCACGACGGCGTCCGGCGCATATTCCAGCATGCTGTGCGCGGGAGTGCCGTAGGACAGGCCGTGATAGATTTCGTCCGAAATGATCCTGATCCCGCGCGCCGCGCAAACGGTCGCGATGCGCGCCAGTTCTTCGGGCGGGATGATGGTTCCGGTGGGGTTGGCCGGGCTGGCCAGGATCAGCCCGTGCGGCGGCGGGTTGATAGCCTCGATCGCTGCGGCGCTGATCTGGTAGCGTTCCGCTGGTCCGCAGGCGACTTCCTGCGGTTCCAGATAGAGGGTCTTGAGCGTGTTGCGATAAGCGACATAGCCGGGGCGAGCGATCACGACCCGGTCGCCCGGCATGAACAGGCTGGTCAGCGCGAGGACGAGGCCGGGGGAGGCGCCACAGGTGAGCAGGACCTGTTCGGCATCGATCGCCACGCCGTGACGATCACGATAGTGAAGGGCGATGCGTTCTTTTAGCGCGGGGCTTTCCCAATAGCCCATCGGATCGCTGTCCAGCACCCGATGCGCCTGCGCGATGGCTGCTGCGGGTGCGCCGGTGGAAGGTTGGCCGAATTCCATATGCAGGATCGATCGTCCCTCTGCCTCCAGCCGATGGGCTTCCCGGCTGATGGCGATGGCGTGGAAGGGATCAATCTGGGAGACCATGCCGCCTGACTAGTGCATCGCGCGGAAAAGTGGGAACCGGTTTTCCGCGAAAAGCGATGCGGCAGCAAAGATTTCGAGCGAGCAACTGGCCCGCAACCATGTCGGGCGTTACTCGCTGATCCAGACTTCGACCGATACGGCATGTTGATTCAGCGCCAGCCTGATCGGCAATTCTTCAGTTGGCCCGCCCGCCAACGCGCGCTCATAAACGGCTTTTTTCGCTGGACCGCCAATTTGCAGGAATATGTGCCGACTGGACAGGATTGCCTTCGCCGTCATCGACATGCGCTGGTGCGGCGCGGCGGGGGGCGTCGCCGCCAGCGTCAGGGCGCCGGTGGAAAGGCCGTCGGCCAATTCGGCCCCCTGCGGGAATAGCGAAGCGGTGTGCCCGTCTTCCCCCATGCCCAGCAGCACGATGTCGAGCGGCCAGGGCAGGCCGTTAAATGCGGCTTCGCATTCTGCCTGCCCAGCATAGGCGTCGGCGGCGTCATTTTTCATGCCGACGAAACGCGCCTTGGCCGCATTGCCCTGGAGCAGCGTTTCGCGGATCAACCGTTCATTGCTGTCGGCATGATCCGGCGCGACCCAACGTTCGTCCACCAAGGTCACGATGACCTTTTCCCAATCAAGTTCGGCCTGCGATAGCGCCTCCAGCACCGGGCGGGGGGATCGACCGCCCGACAAAGCGATGGTCGCCACGCCGCGCGTTTCGATGGCGTCGCCCAAGACCATGGAAATCCGGCGGGCCATGTCGGATGCCGCGAGCGCGGCGTCGATGAAAAGATGTTCGGTAGGCATGGGCTAATTCTCTTCTGGAAGGGTGCAGATGTCGATCCAGCGGGCGCGGGTCAGATCGGCCAGTCGTTCAGGCATCAACTCGACAGATGCGGTTCGCGATCCGGCGGCAGGAAATACAGTGTCGAAATCGCGAAGGGAAACATCGCAATAGATGGGGAGGGGCGTGACGAGGCCAAACGGGCAGACGCCGCCAACGGGATGGCCGGTCAGCGCCTCCACCTCTCCCCGCCCCAGCATGCGCGGCCTTGCGCCCAAGGCGGCCTTTGCCTTGCTATTGTTCAGCCGGGCGTCACCCCGCGCGACGACCAAGGCGACCTGATCGCCGATGCGCAGCGACAAGGTCTTGGCAATGCGTCCAGGAACGACGCCAAGCGCATCGGCGGCTTCCGCGACGGTGGCGGTGCTGGCGCCCTGGTCGATGATCACCACATCGGGGGCGTTAGCGGAGAAGAAGGCGCGGACCGACTCCTCGCTCATTCGCTGCGAATTTCGCTCAGCTTGCGTTCCCATGCCAGTGCGTGGGTCACGATCTGGTCGAGATCGGCGTAGCGCGGTTGCCAAGGGAATTCGGCCATGATGGCGCGATTGTCCGAAATCAGGGCATCCGGGTCGCCTGCGCGCCGCCCTTCCATCCGCCGATCGATCTTCAGGTTCGTCACCCGGTCGACGGCGTCCAGCACTTCAAGGACGGAAAACCCCCGGCCATATCCGCAGTTCAGCAGGTAATTTTTGTCCGGTGCGGCCATCAGCGCGTCAAGCGCCAGCACATGCGCTGCCGCCAGATCGGTGACATGGATATAGTCCCGCACGCCGGTGCCGTCGGGTGTGTCGAAATCCGTGCCGAAAACCGAAACGGCTTCACGCTTGCCCAAGGCCGCTTCGACAGCGACCTTGATCAGATGGGTCGCGCCCGCAGTCGATTGCCCGGATCGGCTATCGGGATCAGCCCCTGCGACGTTGAAATAGCGAAGCGCGCAAAAATTCATCGAATGCGCCGCCGCCACGTCCCGCAGCATATATTCGGTCATCAGTTTCGACATGCCGTAGGGATTGATCGGCCGTTGCGGCGTCGTTTCCTTGACCGGGCTTTCTTCCGGGATGCCGTAGGTCGCGGCGGTGGAGGAAAAGATGAAATGGGGAACGCCCACCGCCACGACGCTTTCGATAAGGTCGCGCGTCTTGGCGCTGTTGTTGTGATAATATTTGAGCGGGTTTTCCACGGATTCCGGTACGACGACCGATCCAGCGAAGTGCATGACGGCCTGGACCCCATGGTCACGCAGGGTGCGCTGCATCAACGGCTGGTCGGCAATGTCCCCTTCGACAAAGGCAACGTCGTCGGGAACGGCCCAGCGAAAGCCCGTTACCAGATTGTCGACCACCACCACGCCATAGCCCGCGTCGCGCAATGCCAGAACCGCGTGGCTGCCGATGTAACCGGCGCCGCCAGTGACAAGAACCGTCGGTTTTCCGTTCATAAATGTCTCGCCCTGTCTTAGCCCCTATGCTGCTGCGATGGCAGGGGCATATGTCCCCATGAGAAAGCGCGTCAAAGCCGTCCCCATGAAATGTTGGACGGACCGACTAACCGACGAGCGCCATGATTGACAGCCCATTCATGCCGCAGCGCGGGATGAATCTGGATTGTAAAAGGACATGCCGCTGGCCGCCATGTCCTGCAACTGTTCGGTGGGCGCGAAACGGTCGCCATGCCGATCCTGCAACCGATCCAGAACCGCCACGACATGGCCGATGCCGACGGTGTCCATATGACTGAACGGCCCGCCGGTCCAAGGTGCAAAGCCCCAGCCGAAGATTGCCCCTATGTCCCCATCTTCCGGCGTTTCCAGCACGCCTTCCTGATAGCAACGGGCGCATTCAACCAACTGGCGGTAAAGCAGCCGCTCCTTCACTTCCTCCACATCGGGCTGGATGGGTGCGCGCGGGAACATGTCATCCAGCCCCGTCCACAGATGCTTCTTTCCGCCTTCGGGATAGTCGTACCAGCCCTTGCCATTTTTACGGCCCAATCGACCCAATTCCACCATCCGCGCCATCACTGCGTCGGAAGGTTGCGCGACATAGGCGTCGCCCAGTTCCTTTTGCGCGGCGACCATGATCTTGTGACCAAGTTCGATCGACACTTCATCGCCGACCGCCAACGGACCCACGGGCATGCCCAGTTGCCGTCCGGCATTTTCGATAAGGGCTGGATTGATGCCTTCGGCCACCATTTCGACGCCTTCCTGCACATAGGTGCTGAAACAGCGCGAGGTGTAGAAGCCGCGCGAGTCATTGACGACGATGGGCGTTTTTTTGATTTGCGCGACAAAGTCCAGCGCCTTGGCAATGGCGGCTGGCCCCGTTTCCTGACCCAGGATGATTTCGACCAGCGGCATTTTTTCCACCGGCGAGAAGAAGTGAATGCCGATGAAATTGGCCGGTTTGCTCCACGCCTTGGCCAGTTTCGTGATCGGCAAAGTGGACGTGTTCGATCCGAAGATCACGTCCGCGCCAAGCACCTGTTCGACCTCTTTCGTGACAGCCGCCTTGATCGCGGCATCTTCGAACACGGCTTCGATGACGAAATCGGCCCCGGCGAGTGCGGCATAGTCGGTCGTCGGCGTCACGCGGGCGAGGGTTTGCTCCATTTTTTCAGGAGTCATGCCCTTGCCCAGCCGCTTTTTCAGCTGATCCTCGACATGCGCCTTGCCCTTTTGCGCGTAGCCGAGGTCGCGGTCGAACAGCATCACTTCCATTCCGGCCTGCGCGGCAACGGTCGCGATGCCCGCACCCATCATGCCCGCGCCCAGCATGGCGAGCTTTTGGGTTGGCGCCTTGGGCTGATCCTTGGGGCGGCGGGCGCCGCGCTCCGCCGCTTGCTTGTTCACGAACAGGCTGCGGATCATGTTGGCTGCCTGCGGGTCGGCGGCGACCTTGGCGAAATATTTGCTTTCTACCTGGATTGCGCGGTCGAAGGGCAGGATAGCGCCTTCATAGACCGCTGACAGCAGGGCGATGGGTGCGTTCATGTTCCGCTGAGTCTGTTTCAGGGTCATGGGCAGCGCTCCCGCCATGGTCTGCACGAAAGCGGGGTTGAACCCGCCCGCGCCGCCGGGGATTTTGAAGCCTTTCTGGTCCCATGGCTGAACGTTGGCGGACGGGTTGGCCTTTAGCCATTGCTTCGCCGCGGCTAGGGCGCTTCCCTGCGGGACAACCTCATCCACGATTTTCATCATCGCCGCTTCCGCGGGGCGGAGCAGCTTTCCCTGCAACATGTAGAGCAGGGCGGCCTGAACCCCGACGATGCGCGGCAGGCGTTGCGATCCGCCGCCGCCGGGGAACAGGCCGATGAGGATTTCAGGGAGGCCAAGCTGGGTTTTGGGACTGTCGCCGACCACCCGGTGATGACAGGCCAGCGCCAGTTCGAACCCGCCCCCGACGCAGGTTCCTTCGATAGCGCAGGCGACCGGCTTGCCGCAGGTTTCCAGGCGTCGGAACAGCTGGTTGAGGACGAAGACCTTGTCGAAAATCTGGGCCGGGGCGGGGCGCTTGCCGCTCTCGCTCGCCAGCATCGATCCGAAATATTTCAGGTCCATGCCCGCCATGAAGCCGCTATCCTTGCCAGAGGCGATGACCGCGCCCTTGACCGCTTCGTCTGCCGCGATGCGCGTTATCGACGCGTCGAGGTCGGTCAGGAAATCGGGGCCGATGACGTTCATCGATTGGCCCGGCACATCGATGGTCAGGGTGGCGATGCCGTCGGCGTCGATGTCGAATGCGATGGTCTGCATGAACTCTCTCCCAACCTTTCCGTTCGTCCGGCATCGACCGGGCGAGGGGAGGCTTTATTCAAATACGTTCGATGATGATCCCGGTGCCCATGCCCGCGCCGACGCACAGGTTCACGAGCGCCGTGCCCTTGCCGGACCGCTCAAGCTCATCCAGCGCGGTGCCCAGAACCATCGCCCCGGTCGCACCCAGCGGGTGCCCCATTGCGATCGCGCCCCCGTTCACGTTGATCCGGTCATGGTCGAGGTCGAGCGCCTGCATGTAGCGCAGCACCACGCTGGCGAAGGCTTCGTTCAGCTCCCAAAGGTCGATGTCGTTCTTGCTCATGCCAGCGCGGGACAGCAGCTTGCCCGCCACAAATTCGGGGCCGGTGAGCATGATCAGCGGCTCCGACCCGATGGACGCCATCGCCCGGATGCGCGCCCGCGGCTTCAGGTCGTATTTCTCGCCCATATCCTTGTTGCCGACAAGGACCGCCGCCGCGCCGTCGACAATGCCGGAACTGTTGCCTGCGTGGTGGATGTGGTTCACCCGCTCAAGCTCAGGATAGCGGAGCAGGGCAACCGCGTCGAAGCCCGGCATGTCTTCGCCAAGGGCCGTGAAGCTGGGCTTTAGCGCCCCAAGCGACTGCATGGTGGCGTCGGGGCGCATATGTTCGTCATGGTCCAGCACCACCTGGCCGATGACATCGCGAACCGGGATGATCGAGCGGGCGAAACGTCCTTCGTCCCATGCCGCCTTGGCGCGCCGCTGGCTTTCCACCGCATAGGCGTCTGCATCATCCCTGCTGATGCCGAACTTGGTGGCGATGACGTCCGCGCCAATCCCTTGCGGAGCGAAGTAGGTTTTGTACGCGACGGCGGGGTCCATCGCCCATGCACCGCCGTCCGACGCCATCGGAACCCGGCTCATGGATTCCACGCCGCCGCCGATGGCGAGGCCTGCTTCCCCCGAATAGATTTTGGCGGCCGCCATGTTCACCGCCTCTAGTCCCGAAGCGCAGAAGCGGTTGATCTGGACGCCGGGGACGGTCTGGGCATAGTCGGCGTTGAGGGCCGCCAGTCGTGCGATGTCCGCGCCTTGTTCGCCAACGGGGCTGACACAGCCCAGGATCACATCATCGACGTCGCCGGTGTCTATTTCCGTCCGGTCGCGCACGGCTTGTAGCACTTGAGTCGCCAGCTGGATGGGGGTGATTTCATGCAGTGACCCGTCAGGCTTCCCCCTTCCACGGGGTGTGCGGACGGCATCGTAGATAAAGGCTTCCATCGCTTCCATTCCTCTCCGCCGACCTGGGCAGGGGCACAGATGTATTTACGTTTACGTAAAGTGCAAGCGGCAATTCAGCAAGGCCTAGCGCCCGACCGGGACGCTGGCCAAGTCTTCGGCTGTGTCGATGTCGCGGAGGTAATGGCCGCGCGTTTCGATCTGGTCCGCCCGGCTGAGCAGTGCCCGCGCGCCCTGATCGCCCCGCAGGCTTAACAGTTCGGGGAAATGGCTGCGCCCGATGAAGGCGGGGGGCGAGGGGGAAAAGCCGTCCGTGCTGGCGATGACGGACCTGGCGTCCTTCGCAGCAAGGCATATGCGGTTGTAGTGCGATTGCGGGACCAGGGGCATGTCCGCAAGGCAGATCAATATGCCCCGGCAGTTGCGCAGCGTCTGGACATGCTGGACCGCCAGAATGATGCTGGCCGACAAGCCGTCTTCGGGCCGGTCGTTGACAAGGACCGTGTAACCGCGCCGTTCAAGTTTGCGATGGACGACGGGCGCCTGGTCCTGCGGGCGAGCGACGGCGATCAGATGGCCGAATGCAAGCGAGGCAATGGTGCCAAGCGTATGAGCGATCACCGGCTTGCCGCGAAGGTCGGCCATCAGCTTGTCATCCTCCCCGAAGCGGGAAGATGCGCCAGCGGCGAGCAATATGGCGGCGATCTGTTCCGTGCGCATCTAGTTGGCCGCCGGGAAGGGCGATGGAGGGACTGTCTTGTGCAAAGCGTGGCCTTCCTTGATCGGGGCTGATGTGCCATCCGGCTGATAGAGTGTCCAGCGCTGGAAAGGGGTGGCCATCGCAGCATGCAGTTGCCATATGCAGGCGCGAAGAACAGGAGTGGCAGCTTTGATGGAATATGATCCCGACGCGGAAACCGTGGGCGAAGCGATCAAGGAACCAGTTCCGGCCCATGTGGCGGAGGCCGTTCGGACATTGATCCGCTGGTCTGGCGATCAGCCCGATCGTGAAGGGTTGCTGGAGACGCCCGACCGCGTTGCCCGCGCCTGGCGGGAATATTGCCGGGGCTATAGCGACGACCCGGCCTATCATCTTTCGCGCATATTCCATGAAGTGGGCGGTTATGACGATGTCGTGCTGTTGAAGGACATTCCTTTCCAGTCGCACTGCGAACATCATATGGCGCCGATCATCGGGCGCGCGCACATCGCTTATCTGCCGGGGGAATATGTGGTCGGCATATCCAAGCTGGCCCGTGTCCTGCACGCATTCGCCAACAGGCTGCAGGTGCAGGAGCGGCTGACGTCGGAAGTCGCCAACTGCATATGGGAACATCTGAAGCCCCAGGGCGTGGCTGTCGTCATTGAGGCGACCCATGGCTGCATGACGGGGCGGGGCGTGCGCACCCCTAATGTGATCATGAAAACCAGCCGAATGCTGGGCGTGTTTCGCGAGGATGAAAAAAGCCGCGAGGAAGTGTTGAAGCTCATCGGCGCGTGACCAGCGAAGAAACACCCCCTTACCGGCCCCTGAGCGGCGGCCGCGACCGCCCGGTGACGTCGGGATCATTGCCACTGGCCAACAAGCGGCTGGCGCTGATCACGGGTGGCCATCGGCGGCTGGGCGGCGTCATCGCTGAAGGCTTTGCGCGCGCGGGCTATTCGCTGGCCATTCATGGGAGCCATGACACGCGTCTGGATTCCGCTCTGGCGATCGCGCTGGACGAAAATAGCACGGAATGGGACGGATTTACGGCGGACTTCGCCGATCTGGAAAGCGCCGAGGAACTGGTCGTCAGGGTGTCAGAGCGTTTCGGTCGCCCGCCCGACATATTGGTGAACAGCGCAGCGTTATTCGGGCAGGATCGGTTGGAGGATGTGACCGCTGATGACCTGATGCGTCACTATGCCGTCAACTGCGCTGCGCCCACTTTGTTGACGAAGGCCTTTGCGACCGTCCCGGCAGGAGCAGGCGACCGGTGCATCGTCAATGTGTTGGATCAGCGGATCGACCATCCCCATGGCGACCAGTTGTCCTACACATTGTCGAAGATGGCCTTGTCAGGACTGACACGGCTCGCGGCATCGACGCTGGCGCCGCAAATCCGGGTGAACGGTGTTGCGCCCGGCCTTACGATCGCGACGCCTGATTATGACGATGGGCAGGTAGAACGTCTGGAGTCGATGATGCCGCTTCATCGACTGCCCACGGCGGAACAGATTACAGACGCTGTTCTTTATCTGGCGCAGGCAAGGAATGTGACGGGGCAGACGCTGTACGTGGATGGCGGTGCGCATTTGCGCAGCTATGATCGCGACTTCATGCATATGTGCCGTTGAATGTGACCGGCGGGGGAAGTCGGCGCAAAAAATTATCCACATCTATCCACAGATTTACCGCGGCGCTGCGCCCAATATGTCAGATTCCGCTTGGACCGACTCGGTTTTGGTGAGACCATCGGCTTATCGGAACGAACGATGAAACGGAGAAATCCGGTTCTGCAGATCAAAGAGAAATCAGCGATCGAAGAAACGTCCCGATCATCTGGAAAATGTTGGGTTGTCAAAGGTCTGACATGAGCCGGGTGGTCCTTTACCAGAAAATGCCGGGTACGCGCGAAAGTGAACGTCGGGCATCGGATGAAGAGGACAGGCTGAGGCAATATGATCCAATGGATCGGACGTGCCAGGCCACAAGCATGTGGAGGCCTTTAAGGTCGAAACATCGCACGCCGGGTCAGATGATCGCATCCTGAAAGGGAAGCGGATCGATAGACACGACGGAAGTGGGGACCGACAGAAATGTCGGCCCCCATTTTGCGTTTTGGGGATAAGAGTTGTCGTGGGCAGGAATGGTCAGCGGGTGCCTTGCCGCAGGCAGTCAGTGAATATGGCCACCCAATGGCTGGTTTCCACCACCCGGCAACCGCTGGCGCGGATCGCTGCGATCCTGGCGATCGATGGTTTGATCCGGTGTGGAGGCGGCATGCTGTGCTGATATTTGTGCGGCAGGATGCCCGTGCTGAGAAAGGCGCTGTCGAATAGCAGCAGGTCGATGTCGTGACGCCGGAGTTCGAGCAGGAAGGCCGGACTGCGATCCAGCGCGGCCATCTGCATCGATGCGCGCAGACCGGCCTGGTTCAATTGGTGATAGCGGCGATGATAGGGAATGTCATGTTCCGGGCTAGCCAGCAGAGCGCGACCGGTCAACGCGGGCACGAAGTCCAGATCATCTTCCACGCCTGCGACATGCGTGTCGCGCGGGGTCGCTGACACCAGTTCGATCAGGTCATCATGCTGGGGCGATACCAGGGTGGTTTTTGGGGTGGCGAACGCGGCGGTCAGTCCGGTGAGCAAGCCGATGCCGAGAATGGCTCCCGGCAGGCGGCGAGATCCTGCAAGAGCGCGTCTGAGCAGCTTTGTCAGGCACAAGGCGAAGGCCAGGCTGCCCATGATCGCGAGAACCGGCTGGCTGTAGCGGGAGGGCAGGTGAACGGCGAAGGCGACGGATGCCGCCAAAAGGTAGCAGATCGCAGCGGCTGTCAGGGCATAGAGGAAGAACCGCCCAGCGCCTTCGCCGGGGACGGATTGGCCCTGCCGCGTGCGCCGCCAATGAATGAAGGCGAGAGCCATCATGGGGGCGATGGTCAAGGCGAAGTTCAGCAGCAATCTGGGATCGTCATTTCCCCTGCAATTCACGATCGCGGGCAGGAAACCGATGCGGCGGGAGCATAGCCACGCCACGTTGCCATCTGCGCCCACGATTGTGCTGCGGCCATCGAAGTCGATCATGCTGTATATGCGCATCGCGTCGTCGAGGCGCAGCGTCGGCCCCCAGCCTGACAGCCCTTCCTTGAAGATCAGCCCCGCGGCAATGACGGCGAGCGCCGCCAGCGCCAGTCCGGCAAGTCGCCGCAAATCCCATTGCAGAGAGAAGGGCGGCCTCCATCGCAAGCTGTCGAGTGCGTAGATGCCAAGGCAGGTGATAGCCGGGGCGGGGTAGATCACGGCCTGAAGCAACAGGCCCGACACGGCCAAGCTGCGGCGTCCCGACGCCATGCCCCACAATGTCATCAGGATCAGCGGCACCCCGATCGCGCGTGGTGTCCCTGAAAAAATCGCGTCGATATGCAAGGTCGCGGCGATGATGGATGCCGCACCCAGAAACCGGCCATAGGGATCGGCGGTAAAAGCACTGGCCAGCCGCCATGCGAAAAAGGCGCTGGCGGGCAGGACGATGAGGCCGAGTGATTTCATCATGGCGACGGGTTCGATCCCCGCCCCATGCGACAAATAGAGCAATGCCCGGTAGAACAGGGGGGCGGTCTGCTGCCAATAGTCGGCAAGGACATTGCCCTGCATCGCGGTCGGATCGGCGATGCGCGCGGTCCAGCTTAAAAATTGCCGGGCGTCATTGGTAATGGTCCATTTGGCATCGCCGCCGAAGGCAGCGCGCCAATATAGGTACATCGCAAGTGCGTTGAGCAAGCAGAACAGGGCAGCGGGTGAAGCGAGCCACCGCCGGTTGATCGGTGGCGAGGCAAGGTGAGCAGGCGCAGTCCGCTCCAAACATTCGTCGGTCAAGAAAACGCCCTTTCCCGGCTGGCGAATGTGTTTTCGTCGCTGCCTGTCGACACGTCTGTCACTATTTGGCCGAAAAACCAACGGTACGGGGATTTCGTATCGGAAATGGTGCCGGCTGAGGGATTTAGCTCGTCGGCACCAAAAGCGTTGGAAAACATGTACTTACACAAGTGACTGTCTTGCGCTGTAATAGGCGAATGTAACAACGGGTGCAACTACTAGCTTGGTGTCGTGACCAACAATCGGGCGTCCCATAACCTTGCCCTCACGGACTGTCCGATTTCATCTAGCGCCTGACGGCCCTCCTTGCGGAGTTTCTCTCCCTCGGCGAAGCGGCCCGGTCGGGGATCGGGGTGTTCCTCCTCATGTTGACGTTCGATTAAAGCGCCGAACATCATATCACGCAATTTGCTAATCTGCTGTTTTAGGCCGTCCTCTAAGAATATACCCTTGACGACGAAATAATTATTGAAGTCATTGTAATCGGTGTACACCTTGTTCAACGTGTACCAGAAAGAAATCTTGATGTAATTTCGTGTCTTGTCCCTAGACGATCTGAGTTCATCCTTATGCCACTCCTCAAGATCAGCGTTCTTTAGGAATGTCTCTAACTGTGGAGCGGACATTCTGCTGAGGTCTGGATGATGCTGTAGTGGAGATAAGAATGACGCTACTGCACCAAACGCTTTGTTTAGCTTCGCCCAAAGCTCGGGGAGGGCCTCGAACTCGTACTGGTGCAGCTTCGTGGTTCGATCCAGGGCAGCGTTTATCTCTAGACGCAGGTGTTCCATTTGCCGTTGCTGCGCATGTTTGAAGCCCTCCAGCCGTTCGCTGAATTTCGCCGAAAGCCACTTGTCGCTAAACAGCCGGAACAAGCCGTAGGCGGCGGTAACGACCGCGGCTACACTCAGGCCCAGCGTGCCAAGAACAGCGAGAACGTTTGTTAACCAAGCGGGCACGATATTTCCCCTTTCGCGCCTCTCTTTCGCCGTTGATCGAGGTTGGTGCAATCCATCACTGCTTCTGCCGGAGACGAACCCACCGAAAGTTGGCAATATGCGAATGCTGCCGCGCCTGTTTGGGTAGACTGCCAGCCCGAGTTGCCTGCCAACGTAGAACATGCTGAAAGCATCGGCAGCGGCCTGAGCAGGTTCACATTGAACCTGCAACTATCGGCGCGAAGCAGGGGCTAGCACGTGGCAAAAAGTACAACGGTCGTAAATCTGGATGCGTTGATCCCGCGGGGTGATCTGTTCGAGTACCCAACAGGGGTACAAGCAGATAGCATGGAGATTAGGATTACTGATCTTGAGCCGGGGCTGATATACAGCCTTCTGCGTAAGCCTGATTTTCAACGTGAAACTGCAAACTGGTCGCCTAATCAGGTCGTAGATTTGATTGAGACATTTTGCGCTGCCGACATCATCCCCGCCATTATATTATGGCAAAATGGGAGCAGTATATTCGTAGTTGATGGTTCACACCGGCTTAGCGCCCTCGTCGGCTGGGTCCGAAACGACTTTGGAGCGGGTCTGCGCTCGCAGGAAATGTTCGGTTCCAACATTTCAGCCCATCAACGGGCTATGCATGAAAGAACGGTTGATCTTGTAAGCAAATCTGTAGGACCTTGGGAGGACTACAAGAAAAGCCATGCGGTCCTTGGAATGAAATCCTTACAAATTCAGTGGATACATGGGCGAACTGCGCCGCAGGCTGCGAAGGCGTTCATACGGATTAATCAGGGGGGCACCGTGATCGATCCGCTAGAAGTGCGGATATTGAATGCTGCCCGTTCTGCTCTTTCGGTAGCTACTCGGGTTCTTGCTCGCGGTGGAAGCGGCCACCCCTATTGGCAGCACTTCACAGATACCTCCGCTCAGGAGAAGGTGCCCAAGTTAGGTGCTGAAATATACAAATTGCTCTATGAGCCGGTTCTGGAGATGCCGATTAAGACCACTGAGGTGCCATTAGCGGGCCAAGGTTATGGCGTTCAAACTATTCGTTTAGCCTTCGACTTGGTCGCTTTGGCAAACGGACTTACCGTGCCAGATTCAACTAGAGCAAAGGTCAGTGGCGAACCTACTCCTCCAGATAACGAGGGTATATCCACGCTAAACTACCTCAATAGGACCTTGAAGGCGGTGAGGCTTATCCTTTCAAATGACCCTAGCTCGCTCGGTTTGCATCCCGCGCTTTGGTTCTATACTTCTAATGGTACATTTCAGTCGGCTGCGTTCTTGAATGTGATGGCTTGGGTGCTCGATCTTGAACGAAGGCAGAAGATTGATGCGTTCAGGGCCGTTCGGGGGCAATTTGAAGAGCTACTGTTGGCTCATCCAGCCGTGATAAAGCCTGCCACTCATCGGCTCGGGAGTGGTGGGAGAACACGCACAAAAATGCTGCTGGTTCTAAACGATACATTAGAGGCCCTTTCAGGCGGCGCATCCGCAGAAGAAACTTGGGGCGCGCTAAAGGGGAAGCATAGCTACTTGGGGCAAGAGGACGAAGATGGTTCCGACATAGCTGACGCGCTCGGCGCTTTCCCGGCCTCAGTGAAAAGTGCGGCAACCCTTGCTGATCTGCCGCAGGTGCCTCGCTGTGGTTTGTGTGGCGGGCTGTTGCACCGAAACGGCAAGACGCTCGATCACATCAAGAAAAAGGCAGATGGCGGTTCTGCAAGCCTTGCCAACGCCCGATGGGTTCATCCCATCTGCAACAGTAATAGGGACAGGGACGAACGGCTGGGCCGCTTAACCTGATGGTGTCGCACTGCCCTACGACCTGAAATGGTGTGGTTACGGGAAGGGGCCTAGATCAGGTCCAGCCCGTATGCCAAATCCCAAAGCGGCGAAGTGCGGTTGCTCCCCTCGGCCTCCAAGCAGCTTTGCAATCGACCGTATTCATTTACGTCCTTCGCGGTCCAGCCGCAGTTCCCCACCTGCGAGGCGTAATGAAATCGCTCCAGCCTGATAATCGCTGTTGCGACCCATATGAGGCACCCCAGCAGTCCCAAGATTAAAATGTTACGCATGGTCTTGCCCTATCATCACCCATCTTAAACATCGGTGGGAAATGCCGCAGGGAAACTATAGGGGACGCTGCCCTTCTCGTTGTACCTGCCTGGCTCACACCAGAAGCCTGCCGCAGCATCACGCTCCTTTTGCTCCTTGGCTGCGTTGGCATCAACATTTGCGTTTAGAACTCGTGCCGCCATTAGGCAGTTGTTCAGGTTATATCCGCCGCTCTCAGCCGCATCGAACGTGCCCCAATGAACCCGCATTGTCCGGTCGAACGGCGAATTGCGGTACAGCGTATAGACGTTGTCAGGGGCGCTCGCGCAGCTTCCTAATGCCGATGCTCCGATCAAAAGCCACCCGGCAACATGTATCCTTTTCAATTCAGCACCCCTTACGGCCTAATTTTGATGAGCTTATACGAGGCGGCAACTCCGACCAAGTGTGAGCGAGTTTCCCCCCGTGGGGGTAGGCTGTAACCCGCAGAAATCCGCTAAAAGTTGGCTTGCCAACGCTACCTGTTCACACATATACGTTCGTATGACTGTGAACAGGAGGCGGGTTTGAACGACCGAAATAATGCCAAGGCCATCGCCTACCTACGTGTATCGACCGACAAGCAGGGCCGCAGCGGCTTGGGCCTCGAAGCTCAGCGAGAGGCGGTTGGTCGCTTCGCCGCCTCAAACGGTATGGCCGTCATCCATGAGTATCTGGAGGTGGAAACGGGGAAGGGGGCAAACGCCCTGGCTAAGCGCCCTCAGCTTGCCGCCGCGCTGGTCGCAGCGAAGAAGGAGCGGGCAACTGTGGTGGTGGCGAAGCTGGACCGCTTGGCGCGCAATACCAAGTTCCTGCTTACGCTGATCGAAAGCGGCGCGGACGTAGCCTTCGCTGATATGCCGCAGGTCGCTGGGCCGATGGGCAAATTCATCCTGACACAGATGGCTGCTGTTGCAGAGTTGGAGGCTGGGCTTATCTCACAGCGGACCAAGGCGGCTCTAAAGGCGTCAAAGGAGCGCGGTACAGAGCTTGGGAAACACGGGAAGGTGCTGGCGGGGCAGAACAAGGCTGATGCCCTCCAGCGGGCCTCCACGGTCGCTCCTGAGCTTTTGGAAATGCGGGCCTCTGGCATGTCCATGCGGAAGATCGTGGAGACAATGAACGAGCGCGGTGTGCCGTCGCCCACGGGCGGCAAATGGCACCTCACCAGCCTTCATCGGGTGATGGGCCGGTTAGAGGACGCTGCTGCGGCAGGTCCTGTCCCTATTTAGTACCATCACGCACAAGGGGTAGATTTGCATCCCTGCCGACTACCTTGGCCGCGCCAGTCCCTCCGGTTTTCTCATGTTGGTTCCATCGGTCCCGGCAGGTTGATTGGAGCGGCCAGCCCGTGCGTCTCACTTCCGATTGATCCAGCCAGCCCGCGTGTCATGCCGCGATTTGTCCATGCTGCTTGCCTGCGGGCCAGTGGTGGCCGTGCTGGGTCATTCCGAGGTGAGGTGCGCTCGCATATGCGTAAGCGGGAGGCCCATCTATTTGTTGCACTGCTCAATATGTTCACCACGGGACTATTCACACATTGATACCAACCGGATACCAATCATGAACCTTATCGATACTGACAGGCTTCAACATCCTGCTATTGCCAACTACCTGACCAACTCGGACCGACGGATAATAGCCGGGGCTAGGTTCGTGCTTGAAGCACTCGACATACCTTTTCCCGATTACCTTGAACGGAGGCCAGCAGGCCGACCATTCGGCAAGCGGGTGATGGACGACTTCCGTAAGGACAATCCCGAAACCCTGCATCAGATGACCGTAAGGAAAAGTCAGGAAGCCGCCGCACGTATCCCGGTCAATGCTCCCTGATATAGACGGCTTACCCTCCCATGCTGTCAGTACCGATGATCAGACTAGCGACGACCAGCTACTAGCGAACATGCCGCACTTAGCGGACAGGGTACGGCACCATACCAAGAAACTATGGGGTGTCAGCCAAGCATCCGGTAGCATCGGCGTTACCCGCTACAAAGAGAGATACCCTGAGGCTAAGGCTATTCAGGTGAAGTCCTCCACTGTGGCATATCAAGCCAAACCAGCCGGATACGATGACTACCTTGCAACCTTGGCTGTCCGCTGGCTGGCAGATGAGAAAGCGGTAGCCTCCACCAACGGCGATGATGTCCAGGCACTCAATGAGCGGTTTGGCACTTCACGGTTCAATCCCGCCAATCATTTCTCCAAGCCGATCAGCAAGAGAACGAAGGCCAAAATCCATGAGGCGTTTACCGCCCGTGGCATCCCGCTGGATATGGCAGGGATCAACAGCATGTCGGATGTCAGGCGGGCTGCCAAGGCGGCTCAGGCTGTGGCTCAGGCGGGTTCCCGATCATTCGGCGGCATCGGCACCCGGACTGATAATCAGCTTCTCAGCGGGCGCGCAGCCTTCGCCATCATGAAGCATCATGCCCATGACAGCATAATTGTGCCCGTGGACGGTTCCCGCGTCTGGCTGAGGCTGGACGCCCTAGAGGAATTTGTCAGACGGGCCGGTTTGGTTGCGGGTGGCTGTACAGGGGAGGGGAACTTCTCGGATATATCTTCTATCGTAGATATAGGAGGTTTGTTACCGGAGGCCGATAGTCCCGATTTTGACCCGCTCGCTGCGGTCGAAATTGGAGGTTTGTTACCGAGCGCGGGTATTCTCCAGTCGTCAGAATTGGAGGTCGGTAGCGTTTCTCCACAATCCGACAAGGTAGTGGACGCCCAGGCAGAGCCATCATTCAAAGAGCGGGTCGCCGCCTTAGTGGCAGCCCAGCCGCAATCCACGACCTACACGCATGATCCCGACACGGACCCCCTTACGCTTTAGCCAGTCGTATAGGGTGCGTTTATGGCAACAGTTCAATAGATTTGTGGCTTATTTGTAAGGTACGTAAATGGTCTTACAAAGGTATAAGCCTAGTTGAATGTGTAGGTTACTTATAGATAACGGTGAAATCGGTGGCAAAAACAGCGCAGGTACATCAAATCTGTACTTAAACGAAACTTTGTCAGTTTACATCAAGCGTCAGTGCTCGCACTCGGAAGCCCTACTTAACAAGCGGGGCAATCATGACCGATCTAAACCATTCAAGTTTCCTCACTGTCATTGAGGACTATCTGCGCCTCACTGGCACATGTCCTGTCGTGTTCGGGAATGCTGTCAGCAACGATGGGGCACTGGTGGCTGATCTTCGCCACGGTAAGCAGCCGGGACACTCCACCGTTGACGCCGTGCTGGACTATGTTTGCGACATGCTGAGCAGCAAGCTCGGCATCACGGCAGCCCAAGCATGAGCGCGCCGATCTACACGGTTGCGGACCTTGCAGCCCGCTGGGGAACCAGCACCACCTTCGTTTACAGCTT
The DNA here is from genome assembly GCF_044987515.1 of Sphingobium sp. ZW T5_29. Taxonomy (NCBI): domain Bacteria; kingdom Pseudomonadati; phylum Pseudomonadota; class Alphaproteobacteria; order Sphingomonadales; family Sphingobiaceae; genus Sphingobium; species Sphingobium sp. ZW T5_29. The sequence continues at coordinate 15,623 of NZ_JBJDRM010000019.1, read as the reverse complement.
GCTGGAACGCGGGGAGTTGCCGGGCTTCAAGCTGGGCGGGAAACTTTGGCGCATCAAGGCTGCTGATGTGGAGGCATACGAATGTCGCGACCCTTCAAATTAGGCAGGCTGACCCGCAAGCGGGCAGATGGCTCCTCGCAATGGTCCTACTGTGTGACATGGTGGGAACCGCAGGGCCGCAGGCGGTACAGCCTTGATACTCAGGATCAGCCAACAGCAGAGGCCAAGGCCCGACAGGTGTATGCCGACCGGGACAAGGACAAGGCCGCTGCTGATACCGTTGGCGTCTGCGTCGGCCTGTACCTTGATAGCCTTGGCGGGCAGGGGGACGAGAAGCGGAAACGAGAAGCGTGGAAGGCAGCCCAAGGATTTTGGGCCGCTATCCCCGTTGCCGTTGTCGATGAGGGGCTAAGCGCATCCTATCAGCAATGGCGGGCCAAAAGCATCAACACCATGCGCAACGAATTGAGCCTGATACGCACAGCCCTTCACTGGATGTGCGGGAAGGACAATGCGCCTAAGGTCATCGTACCGGGTATTCCGCCGTCTGATGTCGGCCACCTGACAAAAGCAGAGTTCCGGGATTTCCTAGCTGGCTGCGCATCGCCGCACGTAAAGCTGTTCTCAATCCTTGGCGTGACCACGGGTGCCCGCAAGAGCGCCCTTCTGGAAGCCAAGTGGGATCAAGTGGACTTCGACCGCTGCCAGTTGAACCTCAATGCGGCAGGGCGCGTCCAATCCCATAAGAAGCGGGCGCTGGTCGCACTCAACGACCGCGCCATGGAGGCATTACGGGAAGCCAAGGCAGGGGCGACGACTGAGTACGTGGTCGAGTTCCGTGGGGACCGCCTTCGTGACATCAAGAAGGGCATCGCTGCCGCCGCTGATCGTACCGGCATAAAGGTGCATCCCCACATGTTCCGGCACTCCGCTGCGGTGTGGATGGCTGAGGCCCGCGTACCGATGGCTGAGATTGCCAGCTTCCTTGGGCATAGCAACGTCCACACGACCACCAGCATATACGCCCGATACCACCCGGACCACCTCCGCCAAGCGGCGGGCGCGCTTACGTGGTGACGCCACGATAACCTTACAGTTGGATTTCCCATGAGCTTTAAGACCGATTTATATGGCGGCGCATCCTTGCGTAGGCTGCGGGGCATCGCTCCATCGCGGGACCGTGGAAGGGCCATGTTCCAGCCGGTGAAGCAACCCGGCCCTTTGTATGTCCGCAAACCCTCCAAGCCCGTCTCGCTGGAAACCTTGGATGCCTCATGCGGACGCTATGCTGCTGCCGCCAAGGCAGAGGCCCAGTGGAGCGCCATCGCAAACTGGCTTGCGGACTTGCCGCAGGATACCGACCTTCCCAATCCGGCCAGCTTGTCCATTTCCGTGGTGGAGTTCATCCGGGAGGTGGACAGGGTACGGCTGGGCTTCCCCAACGCGGACGGCATACCGTTTACGCAGCCCGCAATTCACGGCCTGAAACCGGAAGTCCAACGCGAAGCCACGGCTATAGCTTCGGAAACGCTGGCGGCATGGAAGGGGGCGGGCTGCCCATGCCTGACTGTGCCCATGATCCGCAGCATAGAACGCTACGTGAAGAACAGCATAAGGAACGGCACGGCTGCCAGCAGCACCGCGCATATTCACAACATCAAAGGAAAATAATTGAAGACTTCGAACCGCCTGCCCCAAACTATGGGCGGGCCTGACATTGCATCCCTACGTACTGCGCTCGGCGCTCTCTCGCTCGCCTATGAGGCCCAATCGGGGAAACCTAACGAGCAACAGGTAAACGAAATTGCCCGCCTGAGCGGGGCCGCTGTTACCTCCATCATGATGGCGCTGGCCGCTACCTGCAAGACATACAGCGAGGCTCAGCACTGATGGCCGGTTACGAAACCCGCCAAGGCGGGCGGCAGACCTTTGCGTCTGCTACCGCTGCCCCTGTCCAATCCCGTGCCAGCTTCTCTGGTGCGTCGGCAGGGGCGCGGGTTGTCGGCGGGGAGTCTCAAGGCGGGGTGGTTGGTGGGGACATCACCACCCCCGGCCCTATCGGGGACGAGCTTGGGGAGTTCTTCGGAGCGATCATGGAGCCGCACATCCAGCGCCGCCAGCAGGAGGGCTATCTCAAGGGCGCAATTGCCCAAATGGGGGCTAAGGCCGGAGAGGAAATCCGGGCCAGCAACGGCGGCTTCTCCAAGATTTTCGGCCCTACCTCCTATGAGGCAGGCGCGATCTTCTACGGTGCCAACAAGGCGGTGGCCGATTTCGGCAACGAGATTATGGCCGACATGGACACCTTCCAGCAGATGAAGCCTGATGACTTTTCGAAAGTCCTGGCTGACAAAATGGAGGCACTCACCACAGGGGACCGCTTCACCGATCAGGCGACGCAGGCTGCTGTGTTCGAGAACCTTGGCCCGCTGGTGGAGACGCATACCAAGCGCCGCTATGTCTGGCAGCAGACCGAAACCAAATCGCGCTGGCTGGGGAACCTCGGCAGCCAATCCGACCTGTTGCAGGCGGGGGCCGTGAACCTTGCGTCCCTGACGGACCCGTCCGATGGGGAGAGTTCGGCCTTGTCCCAGCTTGCCGACAATTTCGGCGCAGCAGGCGTCAAACCTGCGGACATGGACGAGGCCACGTACAAGGGCGCGATCTATGATTTCGTCAGGGGTGCCGCTCAGAAGGGCAATGGCTATGCCGTCCAGATGATGATGAGCCGGGGTTTCGGCGATGTACTGGACGAGGATGACCGGCAAAAGCTCGAAGATCAGATTGCGAAATACGGGAACCGGGCAGCCGGGGCAGCCATGCAGGAACCTGAGCTAGTCGCCGCCATGCAGAAACTCAGGGTGATGGAGTCCATCGGCTTCAAGGATGCCAGCGGCACTTTCAGGCGGGCTACCGCCGTGGAAATGTCGGAAGCCATGGAAGCGATCAACCAGACCGTGCGCCGCAAGACGGGTTTCGACCTTGATATGTTCGACTGGAAAGAAGTGGATGGCACAGTCAAATCCACCCTCGCTGCCACCAAGGCTGCCTTTGATCGGGCTGAAAGCCGCCGCTGGCAGGTCGAAGACCGGGAGGACGCGCAAGCGCACCAGACCGCTGAGCGGGAAGCTGAGGAAGCCAAGACCACGGCGCAGATCGGGGCCATGTACGGCACCGGAGACATCAAGGTCGCCATCGCGTCCAAGATCGGTACGTCTGCGGATTACGAGTTACTGTCGCAGAAGGATTACAACGCGGGCAACTTCGTCCCGCTCATCCGCAACTACCGCGTGGGTGGCTACGTCCCCAAGCTGGTATCCGACGCCATGCAGCACAAGCTGCGCCAGAGCTTAGGCGACCAGTATACCGATGCTACCAAGATGGCATACGAAGAATGGAAGCAGATGTATAAAGGCAACCCCGCTGCTGCTGCTGCCTTCTATGGGCCAACTCACCCGATGCTCTTGGCCTTCGACAACCTGCAAACCAGCCTTGGGCCGAACCTCGCATACCAGCGGGCCTTCAAAAACCCGGCCCGGTTTACGGAAGCTGCGATTGCCCCGGCTCAGCGTAAGGAAGCGGAAGCTTCCATCAACTCCGCGATCAGCAGCGAGGAGCCTTGGAAGTGGGCCTTCACCAACACCCCGATCTTCGCCAAACGGTACGGGCTTAATGCTCATTCCAAGCGCGTCTATGCCGCCGTCCTCAGTAGCCAAGTAGCGATTGCTTCGCAGAATACCAATTTGTCCGGGAAAATCCTTACGGCACAGGCGGTAGAGCAGGCTGAAAAGAACGGGCGGCTTGAGCGGTACGGCGCACTTGTGATCCAGAACAAGCCCAACACAAAGCCACTGCGGGAACTTCTGCACTTGAAGACAGAGGATGCAGACGCTGTGGTAATGGGGCTGGTGGACAAGAAGCTCAGGGCGGCGGTCATACACGATGGCGGGAGCGGGTACGCAGGCGTCAACGGTCCCGGCGCGTATGGCGATGAAGTACAGGTTGAGCGGATGCTGGACGACAGCGGGAAGCCCATGCTGTTTGTCCAGAGCACGGTTGACGACGCGGCTCAGCCGTCATCGGCCTTCATATCTTGGCAAGAATTGTGGGATGCCACTCAGAAACACATCGCTGGGAAGATAGCCAAGGTTCCCGCCAAAGCACCTATAACCAGCGCAACTCTCCGCAAGGTGATAGCCGATAACAAGGCGCGTGTGGCTGCACGGGATGCTAGGCCCGGTCCTCGTGTTGACATCCTCGAAGAGGGGGTCGCCGCCGCTGCCGCCGTGGGCGGTGCCGTAGTGGATGGCGTAACTCACGTGGCAACGGGAATTTCCAACCGCGTGAACGCGAGCGCCAGAAAGCGCGCCGCCCGACGAAACAAACATTAACGAACAAGGGACGCGACAGCCAGCAATGCTGTTCGCGTTCCCGAGAGGTTGCCGCCTACCACGGGCTACGGCTCCCATTACCTCCAAGGAAACATGATAGACCTGCCATTCAACCCCGATGCACTCGGGGCGGACACCATGCTTGCGCGCTATCTCCGCGCTGATCGCGCCCGCGTCCGGGTCCTTAAGATCATCTGCGACACCCTAGACGATGACGGCAGCGTAGGGGACCGCGCCCGCTACTATATCGTCCGCAAGGCTTATCGCCGGGGCGTTCTGCGGGGCGCCCTCAATGCCCTTGGCATCCCGCTCCCCTCATGGGCGCAGGAGAACGCGCAAGCCGGGGCCGCCAACCGGGACTTCGTTGCCGCCTACCGCAGCCGCCATGAGCGGGCGCACCCGGCCAACCTCACCTATCAAACCCAGCCGCAATCATGGCTGCCTCCAATCCAATCAAGGAAATCCAATGACTGACACCACCTCACTTGCCGAACTCGAAATCCAGCTTGCGGACGCGCAGGCGGACCTTGCCCTCTTTCAACGTCTCTCGGGCGCGGCAGACCGCGTTACCCGCCTGACCGCCGAACACGACAAGGCCAAGGCTGCCCACGACAAGGCAGATGCTGAGAAGGCCAAGGCCGCTGAGGAGGCCCGCTTTGCTGGCCTGCGCGATCTACGCATCACGGAAACCCCCGGCAGCAAATCCTCCAGCGTTCTCAGCAGCCAGTTTCATATCAGCTACACCCGCGATGCCTACGACATGGACGTACACGCAACGGTCCCGCAGCCCGTCTCCCGTCCGGGGTTCACCGCGCTAGAGCCTAATGTGTTGGCTTGGATTGCGCAGCGCCACCCGGACAAAATCCCGGCCAGCATCATGGCGCTTGCCCCCAGCAATGTTGATGCCGCCCTTGGCAGCTACTTCGCTGGCCTCCGTCGCGGCTACCTCAAAGCCTGATGGCAGCGATCAACGGGGACGGTCGCAATACCGCCCCAACTATATTCCCGCGCACCCTAGCTGAGCTACGGGAATTTGGCCGGGACTTTGGCGATGCCGCCGTTGCTGAGGCCCGATGGAGCGCCATCACCATATGGCTGATGAAGGGCGAACCTTCCGCTGGCTTGAGCAATCCCCGGCGCGTTACTCTGGCTGCCGTTCACATGGCGCAGGAGCATGACCGTTATCACCTCGGTTGGCCTTGCTGGAAAGGCGAAGAAGCCAGCCGTGCAACTCCCGTACTCGACGGCCTGTCACCAGATTGCCAACGCGAAGCCAAACTAGTGGCAGCGGAGACGCTTGCGGACTGGGAGAGGGTGGGTTGCCCGTGGATGGACGCCAAACAGGCGTATCTCCGCCTCACCTCCACCCCAGCCTTCATCAATAAATATAGCGGCCCTCAGACCGGGACCGACACCTCAAACAAACGGGAAAATCAATGAACGCCACCGGCAAACAACTCACTACCTTTGACGCGGTGCTCACCTGCATCAGTGCGGCGGGCTACGATCCTGATGTAGCCCACGCTGCTGCGGAAGCCGACATCGCAGCAGGTGTGCCGCCCCTCACGGCATATTCCCGCGCTCTCAACAACTATGTCTCGACCTTGCCCGCCGACTTGCAGGGCACGATTGGCAAGATCGCACGACTCGTGAGCAACAGCGACGAAGCAACCCTTGCTCAGTATGATGCCGCGATGACCAACTATAACGAGACTGGGGACGAAACCGCCATTGAGGCGCTGTACCCGACGATGGCGCGTGATGGTGTTGCCCTTGCTTTGAAGGACGGCGAGATCACCCAGGCGGAAATCGACAACGGAACGGGGATTGCCGCCGCACTCGGCTATGATCCGATGCCTGAGCAGATTGCTGCGCTCCAGTCTCCCGCGCCGGGGGTCACGCCAGCACCGCAGGAGGCTCCGCAGCAGTTCCGCCCGCCTGCGGCTCCCGAAGCTCCTCAGCCGGTCCCCAGCGGGCAGAACGGTATTGTCCGGGATCAGCAGGGTATCAGCTATTCATCGCGCCGGATTGCGGCCCCTGCGGCCCCGGCTGCTACTGCGGGGATTGCCCGCGACCAAACCGGCATCAGCTACTCATCCGCTCGGCACGGCGCGAAATCGGATCAATGGGCGGGACGGGCTGGGCGGTCCACCTCGTTCCAGCCGATTGCCCATCAATCCGTCGCACCCGGCCACGGCCCCACGCTGGAAAAGGCGGGCGCACAGTTTACGGGCTAATCGCCTGCCGCCCCTATGGCCTCACGCTGTAGGGAGGGCTTTGCGTGGATGTACGCAGTCCGGGCGTTAGACATTGAATTGAGGGATAGATGGTGGGGGCCTTGTTCGGTAGGACTGATGCATGTGCAGCCAGATGATGCGACCGCCGCCAAACAGGGCCATCGTGCTCCAGAACGAAACCTGCCCTTACTGCGGGACGCAACTCACGCGCCAAAATCGGACCAAGGAGCATGTGATCGGACGGCGGTTCGTTCCGCGAGGTTCGCTGCACCAGCATTGGAATTTGATCGTATGGGCCTGCGAACCGTGCAACAGCCGGAAGGCGGCGTTAGAGGACGACATTTCCGCTATCTCAATGCACCCCGATGTTAGCGGCGCTCATGCGCGGGATGACGTTCGGCTACATACCGAGGCGGCGCGTAAGGCACTCAATAGCATCAGCCGTCGGAGCGGTAAGCCGGTCGCTAACAGTCAAGAAAACCTTACGATTACAATGCGGCCCTTTGCTGGGGTTGAGCTTAAATTCAACCTTACTTCGTCTCCTCAGGTTGATGAGGCTAGAATCATAGAACTTGCTCGCATGCAGGTCATGGCCTTTTTCTATTGGATTACCATCCAAGATGGAGAGATTAACGGGCGCTTTTGGAGGGGGAGCTTTATGCCGCTTCCGCCAGTTAGGCGGGCAGACTGGGGCAACGCTCAACTCCGTTTCTTCATGACCGAGACAGGAAATTGGGATGGTCGTGTTCACGCCGTGACCGCTGATGGTTACTTTAGGCTGGCGATCAAGAAGCATCCATCTGAATTGTTATGGTCATTCGCGGTCGAATGGAACGAAAGCTACAGAATCGTTGGCTTCTTTGGTGACGAGGATGAGTTGGGCCGAATCAGCGCCCGAGTTCCTGCGCTGCACCTGGAGACGATTCACGGGCAAGGGACCGATCGCGTGAGATACCGGCGTGAGGTTCCCTTACCAACTGAGGAAGACGACCTATTTGACCCACCTTGGGAAGACGAGGCGGACTCAGCCGCCTAGGTCGCCTCAAAGCGCGGTATTAGCGACATTTGATCCACAAGGGCCTTGATGGTTGCGCGTCCATAGCTGCGACCAACGCCCTTGGAGGCATGGCCCTGCATGTAATCCGCCGCCCGCTCACTCACGCCCACTTCATTGGCAATGGTCTTGAACGTATGCCGCCAAGCATGATTGGGCTTGATGCTGGGATCGGTGACACCAAGGCTTCGGACCCACTGGGCTAGCCGCTCTCCCGCTTTCTTATACTGGCCGCGTTCGCTCTCGGGATTACCGCGCTCAGGGTCGTAGAAGATCGGACCTGCCTTTTGCGTCTTCACGATGGTGAGAAATCCTTGCTCCAACAGATGCTCATGGACGGGGACGTAGCGAACCTCGTTCGTCTTCACCCGCCCCGCCTCCGGGGTGATCTTAATAACCCAGTGCCCATCTATCTGCTGGACATCCTCAGCGCGTAGCTGGGTTATTTCGTTCACGCGGGCACCCGTATAGGCGCAAATCCATGGTACCCAGCGGCGGACTAGAGCCTGCCGTCCACCGTCGCCGCTTGTATCTATTTTGCTGGCTGTGGTGAGAATGGTCCGCTGTTCGTCCCGTGTGAAATCCTTGTCCCTCAGCTTAGGGGCCTTCACCTGCGAAACTCTGGCCACATCGCGGGTTGGGTTTTGAGCGATCAATCGCTCGTCTAAGCCATGCTTGAACGCGGAGCGGAGTGGGGAGAGATACCCGGAGTTCACCGTTTGGGCCGACCGCCGCTTGCCGCCCGGTAGAACCTCATCCCGCACATGATTTTTCCAGCGGTGTATATCGTCGGTCGTCACCCGTGCCGCGTCGTCGTGGCCTAGAAAGGCAACGAACAGGTCAACTTTCGTCGTACCTTCCTTGGCGACAGCCGGGGAAAGTCTGGTGGTGGCGTATTCCTTATACAGGCCCGTCACAGTGACCGCCGCAGAAGCGGCTTGCGGAGTCCGCTGAGAGTCGGCAGGGGATTTTGGCATGTCGGGTAGGGGGAGGGCCGCTTTCGCGTCCTGTAAGTCCCCAGCGGCTCCCAGAGCGCGCAATCTTGATTCCGCGATGCGCCAGCGTTCCTCATAAAGCGCGGCATCCTCTTGGGCTTCCCGCACGGCACGGACAGCTACGGCCTTCTCTGGTTCCATCCGGGCAGTGTTCCCCGTTCGCACAACATAGGCCAGATGGTCAGCATGAGCCTGTTGCGCGTCGATCCGCTCTAATCGAGCATCATCCGCCCGTGCCGTCTCGGCATCCTCGGCCTGTCGTGCTTCCCGCTGGGTCTCGTCATGTTCCTCAAGCCGCCGCTTCCGGGCCGCATCACTGCGTCGCTGGGCAATCTGTATCGGGTTTTCCGGCTGGCTTTCTGCAAATGCCTTACGAGCATCGTCTAGCAGCGCCTCAGTTGCCTTCGCATGATCCGGGATGAGCCGCTTGGCTTCCGCCCGGTCCTTCGTCCCCAGTGAGATTTTCCATTCTGAGCGGGGCTTACCGCTCGCTGTACGGATGAACGGGCGCAATTCCACGGGGACGACCCTGCGGAAATAATAGGTGCTGCCGACCTGATCTAAGTACGTACACATGGCTTGCGCCTCCTGTTACATTTGTAACAGTCGCCTGTAAAATGTGGCTGTTTTCCAATGGTTTCCAGCCTTTTCAATCGGCTGGAGAAGGCTGGTGCCGGCTGAGGGATTTGAACCCCCGACCTTCGGTTTACAAAACCGCTGCACTACCACTGTGCTAAGCCGGCATGTCCATAACGGACGCGAGCGCCTTTACTATCAGAAGACGCCGAACGTCCAGCCCTCCGTTGCAGCAATCTGATGGGTCAGGGCGGGGGGTGTCCAAAGGAGGGGATTATGAGCAGCGTTGCGCAGCCAGGCGGCGGTGACCAAGGCGTCCGCGCCATGATCGTCCGGCGATGATCCTTCATGCGGGGATGAACCAAGCGCCAGGAGGGCGTCGTTCAATGCGGCAAGGTCGCGCATTTTCGTTCGCCCCTTGGGCCTGCCCGCTGCCCTTGCCGCGATGCTGGTGTAGATTTCGACAATCAGCGATTCCGATTGCGCAGGAGGATCGAAGGGCCAGACGGGGATGTGGGGCCGGACATGATGCAGCATTCGCATGCCCGCAAAGCTGGCCTTTGCGACTTGAGCAGCGCCGATGGCGTCATAGACGGTGGAGGGTTTTCCGCCGCCGCCCGCCTTGTAAAGCGCTTCACAGGCACGATTGTGCATGAAGTCGGCCTTCACGCCGTCCGCCTTGCCGAAGTAGAAGTGACGCCGGTGGGTTTGTTCCAGCAGGCTTGCGGCCCCCAGGTCTGCGTCGTCGCAAATGCTATCGACATAGGCCCAGAACGGAGGTGCGTTCATGGGCACGTCGTCGCCGGGCATGTAGGACCCGCGCGTCAGGAACGGGGGTGCGAAGCTGAAATCGAAGCCGAACAGCGTGGGCGCTTCGGCGGCGGTCTTTAACATCCATTGGAGGATTCCGGTGCGTGACCAGATGCGTCCACCGGGCGGATGGATAAGGTGCGGCACGCCATCGCCGTTCTCGCACAGCGCAACCGCTATGCCCCTGTGTCGCGATCCTTTGGCGCCTGACCAGTCGATTGCCGCATATCGGGTGAAACGTGGAGTCATGATGTCGCCGCCATGGCGCGAATGGCGGCGCAAAAGCGGTGGAGGGATTCGCTGCCGTCTACGCGTGCTGCGGTTGCGGGGTGGACCAGCTTGCCGATTTTGCGGCGCTGTTCAAAACCGGATAGCGCGGGCATGGCGACCCCGGCCTGTGCGAAGCAGCGGGGCATGACGGTGATGCCGAGGCCAGCGCGAATGAAGGCAATGGCGCGGTCGTCGTTGACGGTGCGAGCGGCAAAGAATGGGCGGACGCCGCGTTGGGTGAAGAAACGGCTGACCGCGGGAAGCGCCTCGCAATTACGGCGGACGATCATGTCCATCCCGGCGACCTCTTCCGCTTCCAGCCTTTTGCGATGGGCAAGGGGGTGGGCGGCGGACATGGCAAGGGCGTAGCCTTCCTCGAACAAGGCTTCTTGTCCGCGCGAATCGTGGTCCAGAACGCCGATGATCACGTCAATCCGACCGCGTTCCAGGCGGGGTAGCAATTCGCGCATGCGCCCTTCGACGATTTCCAGCTTTTCACCCTCCGCGCGGCAGGCTTCGCGCGTGGCATGTTCGATCCAGCTGGATGGCAATGTCGAAACGACGCCAAGGCGGATCAGCTTGCTGCTGTCGCTTTCCGTCATCGCTTGCTGAGCGCGGGCGAATTCCCCCTCTATGCGTCGGGCATGGGTAGCGAAGCGAGAGCCTGCTGGGGTCAGTTCCACCCGGCGATTGGTGCGATGGAAAAGTACATGCCCGATCTGCGCTTCCAGCTTGGCTACGCCAACGGACAAGGTGGGCTGTGACACGCCGCATTGCTGCGCCGCGCGAGAGAAGTTGCCGTGATCTACCACTGCCAGAAAATAGTGGATGAGGTAGCGTTCAATCATAGATGGTATCTATGATATGATTAGCGTGCGGTCAATTTTCCGAGGACCGGGCCACATGTTAGAAGGGCGGAAATATATTCAGGAGAGGCCATGACGCCCGACTTCGATTTCGCGCTGGGCGACAATGCCCAGATGATCCAGGCAACGACCCGCCGCTTTGCCATGGAGCAGATCGCGCCGCTTGCCGCGCGGATCGATGCGGAGGACTGGTTTCCGCGCGAGGAACTGTGGCCCGCCATGGGCGCGCTGGGCCTGCACGGCATTACGGTGGGCCAAGAGGATGGCGGCCTGGGGCTTGGCTATCTGGAGCATGTGGTCGCGCAGGAGGAAGTGGCGCGGGCTTCTGGATCGATCGGGCTGAGCTATGGTGCGCATTCGAACCTGTGCGTCAACCAGATTCGCCGCTGGGCCAATGCGGAGCAGAAGGCGCGCTATCTGCCCAACCTGATTTCTGGCGAGCATGTCGGCAGCCTGGCCATGTCGGAAGCAGGCGCGGGATCCGATGTCATTTCGATGAAGCTGAAGGCGGAGAAGAAAGGCGGCCGCTACATATTGAACGGCACCAAATTCTGGATCACCAACGCACCCTATGCTGATACGCTGGTTGTCTATGCCAGGACCGGTGAAGGGTCGAAGGGGATAACGACCTTCCTGATCGAGAAGGGCTTCAAGGGTTTCTCTATCGGGCAGAAGATCGACAAGGTCGGCATGCGTGGTTCACCAACTGCGGAACTGGTGTTTGAGGATTGCGAGGTCCCGGAAGAGAATGTCATGGGTCCGCTGAATGGCGGGGCGGGCGTACTGATGTCGGGTCTGGATTATGAGCGCACGGTGCTGGCGGGCATTCAGCTGGGCATCATGCAGGCGTGCCTCGACACGGTGCTGCCCTATGTCCAAGAGCGCCGTCAGTTCGGCAAGCCGATCGGCGCGTTCCAGTTGATGCAGGCGAAGGTGGCGGACATGTATGTCGCGCTCAATTCCGCGCGTGCCTATGTCTATGCGGTGGCGCGGGCGTGTGATGCGGGCAGAACGACGCGGTTCGATGCGGCGGGCGCGATATTGCTGGCGAGCGAGAATGCGGTGCGGGTGTCGCTGGAGGCGGTGCAGGCGTTGGGCGGTGCGGGCTATACCAAGGACTGGCCGGTGGAACGCTATATGCGGGACGCCAAGCTGCTGGACATCGGCGCTGGAACCAATGAGATTCGCCGCATGCTGATCGGCCGGGAGCTGATCGGCGCATGAGCGGGCCAGCGCTCGACACGAAGCTGTCGCCGGGGACGGACGCTTTTCTCACCAATGCCGCGCATAACCGTGCGTTGGTGGAAGAGTTGCAGGCGAAGGTCGCCACGGCGGCGGCGGGTGGACCCGTCAAGGCGCGGGAGAAGCATGTCGGGCGCGGCAAGCTGCTGCCCCGCGAACGGGTCGAGCGGCTGCTGGATGCGGGCAGTCCGTTTCTGGAGATCGGCCAGCTCACCGCCAATGGCATGTATCATGGCGAGGTGCCGGGCGCGGGCATCATAGCGGGCATCGGCCGTGTCGAAGGGCGGCAGGTGATGATCGTCTGCAACGACGCCACGGTGAAGGGGGGCACCTATTACCCCCTTACCGTCAAAAAGCATCTGCGGGCGCAGGAGATCGCGCTCGAAAACCGGCTTCCCTGCATCTATCTGGTCGATAGCGGCGGTGCGAACCTGCCCAACCAGGCGGAAGTATTCCCCGACCGCGAGCATTTCGGGCGCATCTTCTACAATCAGGCGCAAATGTCCGCGCGCGGCATTCCGCAGATCGCCTGTGTCATGGGCAGTTGCACCGCTGGCGGGGCTTATGTGCCCGCCATGTCGGACGAGACGGTGATCGTGCGCAACCAGGGGACGATCTTCCTGGCCGGGCCGCCGCTGGTGCAGGCGGCGACGGGTGAGGTCATCAGCGCCGAGGATCTGGGCGGCGGTGACCTGCACGGGCGCAAGTCCGGCGTGGTGGATCATGTCGCGGAGAATGACGAGCATGCGCTGAGCATCGTGCGGGACATTGTGTCGACGCTTCAGCCAGCACCGGCGATCGAGATCAATATGCGCGAGCCTGTGCCGCCCAAATATGATCCGCAGGAACTTTATGGCATCGTGCCGCAGGATGTCCGCGCGCCCTATGATGTGCGCGAAGTGATCGCCCGGATCGTCGATGGTAGTGAGTTTCATGAGTTCAAGGCGCTGTATGGGACGACGCTGGTGTGCGGCTTCGCACATATCTGGGGGATGCCGGTGGCGATCCTTGCCAATAATGGGGTGCTGTTCAGCGAGAGCGCGGTCAAAGGCGCACACTTCATTGAACTGGCCTGCCAGCGGCGCACACCGCTGCTGTTCCTGCAGAATATCTCCGGCTTCATGGTCGGTGGTAAATATGAGGCAGAAGGTATTGCAAAGAATGGAGCAAAGCTGGTGACAGCGGTCGCGACGGCCAGCGTTCCCAAGATCACCGTGCTGATCGGCGGCAGCTTTGGCGCGGGCAATTATGGCATGTGCGGCAGAGCTTATGGTCCGCGCTTCCTGTTCAGTTGGCCCAATAGTCGAATATCGGTGATGGGCGGCGAGCAGGCGGCGAGCGTGCTGGCGACGGTGCATCGGGATGCGGGGAAATGGACGGCGGAGGAGGCGGAAGCCTTCAAGGCGCCGATCCGCCAGAAATATGAGGATGAGGGCAATCCCTATCATGCGACCGCACGCCTGTGGGATGATGGTGTGATCGATCCCGCGCAGACCCGCGATGTGCTGGGCCTTGCCTTTGCAGCGACGTTGAACGCCCCCGTCGACAAGCGCCCGTCTTTCGGCCTGTTTCGGATGTGACCATGATCCAGTCCCTCCTCATCGCCAATCGCGGCGAAATCGCGTGCCGTATCATCCGCACTGCGCGGCGCTTGGGTATCCGCACCATTGCGGTCTATTCGGATGCGGACGCCCATGCGCTGCATGTCCGCTTTGCTGACGAGGCCGTGCATATTGGGCCGTCGTCAGTGCGCGAAAGCTATCTGCTGGGCGACCGCATTATCGAAGCGGCACGGAAGACGGGTGCAGAGGCGGTTCATCCGGGCTATGGCTTCCTGTCGGAAAATGCCGAGTTCGCGCAGGCGGTGATAGACGCCGGATTGATCTGGGTCGGACCCAATCCCGCCAGCATCACGGCCATGGGCCTCAAGGATGCAGCAAAGAAGTTGATGAGCGAGGCGGGCGTGCCGACGACGCCCGGCTATCTGGGGGAGGATCAGAGTCCCGACAGACTGAAAGCCGAGGCGGCCGCGATTGGCTATCCCGTGCTGATCAAGGCGGTCGCTGGCGGTGGCGGCAAGGGAATGCGCAAGGTCGATAGCGCGGCGGAGTTCGCCGACGCGCTACTGTCCTGCCAGCGCGAGGCGGCGTCTTCGTTCGGCAATGATCAGGTGCTGCTGGAAAAATGGGTCACGAACCCGCGCCATATTGAGGTGCAAGTGTTCGGCGACAGGTACGGGAATGTCGTCCACCTGTTCGAACGCGACTGCTCGCTTCAGCGGCGGCATCAGAAAGTGATCGAGGAAGCGCCCGCGCCGGGCATGGACGATCAGACGCGGGAGGCGATTTGCCAGGCGGCCGTGCGCGCGGCCAAGGCGGTCGATTATATCGGCGCAGGGACGATCGAGTTCATCGCCGATGGGTCCGAAGGACTGCGGGCCGATCGCATCTGGTTCATGGAAATGAACACGCGCCTGCAGGTCGAGCATCCGGTGACGGAGGAAATCACCGGGCAGGATCTGGTTGAATGGCAGTTGCGGGTGGCGTCGGGCGAGCCTTTGCCCAAGGCGCAGGATGAACTGTCGATCAGTGGTTGGGCGATGGAAGCGCGGCTGTATGCCGAGGACCCTGCTAAGGGTTTTCTGCCGTCGATCGGCAGGCTCGACCGTTTTGATGTCGGGCCATCCTATCGGACGGATACGGGCGTGGAAGAGGGGGCTGAGATATCGCCCTTCTACGACCCGATGATCGCCAAGCTGATCGCCTGGGGGCCGGATCGCGACACGGCGCGGCTGGGTCTGGCGGAGACGCTGGACCAGACCGTGATCTGGCCGCTCAAGACCAACGCTGGTTTTCTGGTGAAGGCTTTGCGCCACCCCGATTTCGTGCAGGCCCGGCTGGATACGGGGTTGATCGGGCGGGAGGGTGAGGCGCTGTTGCCGCCTGCCTTGCCTTCCGATGCCGTGCTTGAGGCCGCGGCGTCAAAGGTCGCAGCGCCGGGGCCGATGGCTGGTTTCCGTCTGAATGCGTCGCCGCGCCGGGATGGCTGGTTCCTGCTGGACGGGACGCCGGTGAACGTCGCGCTGGCGGCTTCGGAGGATGGCAAAGCTGCACGCAGCATCATCGTCGGGGAAGGCGGGCAGAGCTGGCAACTTACGCCCTGGCGCGCGGGCGGGCTGGGCG
>NZ_JBJDRM010000018.1:0-56471 GCF_044987515.1 Sphingobium sp. ZW T5_29 | reverse complement strand
CCCTCCTGCCTTTCGAAACCTGTTTCGAATGTTCTTACATCATCGGCCACTACGATACCCCTCAGACGAGGGGCGAAACATAGACAAATCAGCGCTTACGAAAATGTGGGGAGGTTTTTGCGCTTACCGTGGACCAGTCGCTCGGGCTCGCCCAGCAGGACAGTCGACTGACGCATATTCTTGAGCCAGCGGTAACTTTCCTTCTCGATCGGCACGCGGGTGGGATTGATCCGGCGCTTTAGCGCGTTGGTCCCCTTGAACCTGGTGCGGGTCCAGAATTTCGCCCCCGTCAGGCCAAGCGGCAATCCCTCGGGTGTCACCGCAAGGCTGGAATGCATGAGCAAGCCGCCGACCGGGGCTCCAGCTCCGCAACAAGACGCCCAAGCGCAGGGTGAAGGCGAAGTTGAGGGAAGGCCGCTGCACGGCCTTCCGCGTGAACGATGTTTGGACCATGGACTTCGTCCATGACCAGCTGGCAACAGGTCGCAAGATCCGCGTGCTGACGGTTGTAGACACGTTCTCACGGTTCTCGCCTGTACTGGATTCGCGCTTCAGCTAGCGCGGTGAGGACGTCGTCCAGATCCTAAAGGCGACCTGCGCCGTAGTCGGCTATCCGAAGACAATGTGAGTCGACCAAGGCTCCGAGTTCATCAGCCGGGGCCTGGATCTGTGGGCCTACGCCAGAGGGGTGGCGCTGGATTTCCCCGCCTACGGATAAAGCCTACATCGAAGCCTTCAACGGGCGCTTCCGGGCGGAGTGCCTGAACACCCACTGGTTTCTGACGCTTGCAGATGCCCGCGAAAAGTTGGAGGAATGGCGCAGATACTACAACGAGGATCGGCCGCACGGTGCCATCGGCAACAAGCCCCCGATCACGCTGATGAATCCCAGTGACGCACCCAGCCCGTCACCGTGACCTTAGCCGGGAAACGCTAACCCCGGGTGGTCCAGAGAATGGTGTCGGATCAACAAAGCTGCCGACTTTAATCCGTGCTGGTGGAAACCAGGGGGGCACGTGACAGGTCGAAAATCCACGCTGCACAGACACATGCCTGTCCATCGCCCCAATGCGATGGAATCATAACCACAACCCCACAGCCAAAGGTAAATCAGAGCGTCCGCATGGCTGGAGAAACTTCCGAATCCGACACTCAAGACAGGCTCTTAGTAAATAAATTTTATTAAAATTCACATATTGAGTACTTGGCGAATGATTCAGATATGGCAAGTCGATCTATATTTTCTTCTACCATGAAGATGCCCATTCTACCGCGATTACCCATTCTACGACAAAGCTTTTCGACCTCGTGATAGGAAGGGCGATTCATATAGTCGTCGAAAAGGATCATCGTACCCGGATCGGCCGCCATCAGGCTGTAAAGAAAACAGGCAGCGCGAAAACGTCCGTCAATGAAGACCAACTGCGGCCTAGTTCCCACCGCCTTTGCCGCTTCCCAAGGCAGGATCGCATAGCGGTGGAACTGGCCGATATGCTGCTTGTCCTCCGGATATCCCCACGCCTTGACCGGCCCGAGATCGCAATGGGTTAACGTGATGTTGGCACCGAAATTCTGGGTTTCTTGCTCGACCTTGTCCAGCCAAGGGCGAGCAGTATCCACCGACATGATCCACTTCACCCCTGACTGTGCCGCCAGGACAGTGCTGCCGCCGCAGCCATATTCAAGATAGGACTCACATCCCGAAAGATGCTCCTTGAGCGCTGCCAGCCCCGCCGGTTCCAGACTTGGTTTGATCTCGACAGCGACCCTCTCGAGAGGCTCAACGTTGGAAGAGACCGCCATCTCTATGCCTTTCGCGGATTCTTCTGCGGGTTGATAACGAGGCTTGCCGACCAGATGGGGAGCGATATATTCCTCGATTTCAGTGAAGATTTCATGCTCAGCCATCGGCGCGCGATAAATGGCGCGCTTTTCCCGCCAATTGGTGCTGATTCCGCGGAAATGCGCAAAATGGAATTGCGATGTCGCCTCGACCTCAAGCCCCCAGATGCCATGCACCTGCCAGTCACCCTCAGCGGGCAACTTCGCGGGTGCCACACACCATTTGGGAAATGATGGATCGCGCCGGGGGTCTACATGGCGGAAATCAAGATGGCGGTACGGCGCGCTGGCGGTCGTCACGGATTCGATCCATGTACCCGGTACCATTATCACGCCGCGATCAGCCTCCACGACGGCATCGCAGAGGGTCCGGCCAGAATAGGAATAGATTATTTCGTCCACGTCACAGTGGATCACGCTTCTCGCGCCGGAAAGATATTTTTCTTTCGCATGGGCCAGCATGGCAACTTGGCTGTAATTAGCGCTCGCATCAACTCCAGGCCTTTCACGGAACGGGCCGTGGCGGAAGGGCCAGCGTACCACGACGGCGGCCTCTATCCCTGTGACAGACTGCAGCACATCTAGCAGAGCCCGGCTTGTATAGGCCGTAGAGCCAGTATCGTAGAGCAGAATGGAATCGACGCGATGAGCTGCAGCGTAAAAGGTCAACCAATCAGAAAGCCAAGCAAGGGAATTATCCTTGTTAATGACCAGTAATACGTTTCGATCGAGAAAGGTCTTTGTATCTATTTCTGATATCTTCGTAGTCACCGTAAAATGTGGGCAATGCAGGGTTAGCGATTGACCTTCAGCGTGATTGATTGAGCTTTCCTGCTTGCGGATGCGGTCCGTTAGAGTGACATGATTGCTGACATCCTGCCCATCCACCAAAAAATATGACGCTTTTACATATTCGGTCAAATTCGCGAGGGGCGGTCCACTTAGCCGGATGTGCCCTGACACCTTCGAAAAAAACACATCATAAAAAATTGTTTTATAGTCAAATCGTTCAAATCGATCTGAATATGCTTTGTATACCTGATCGGGAATCTCCCTTTCTATCCGGACGGTGTCCGGAATAACGACAGGATTTACACAATCAACACGAAATAGAGATGAAATAAATTGTCTTATCGTCATAACATAATATATAGTATCGTTATTTTACAAATTTATGATGATTTTTCATTCATTCCACTTGGCCTGTTGGACAGAATCGCGAAACTGCATTTGCAGTCAGCGCTCATCACGCATTAAAACGCTCGACTGACCGCCATCACCGGCAATACAGTCGATGCGATGATGCCAAAGAATCGCTGGAATTCCGCCACAGGCGAATTGGAGACGTACAGCACGTCCCGGTCCTTCATCGCGAAGCGCTGCATCGCGAAATAGGTCGCTGGGTCCTTCATATTGATGCGGTAGATGACCGGAATGCGGCCCTGCTCGTCCTGCGCCGCATTCATCGCGCCGCCGGGGACGGAGCGGGGGTCGGCCCAGCGGAACAGGAACACGCCCTTCGGATCGGCGCGGCGGTCCTCAAGTCCGGCTACGCGTCCCAATGCCTGCGACAGGGTGATGCCGCGCGCCTCGAAATTGACTTCCTGATTACGTCCGGCTGCACCCAACGCGGTGAAGCTGAAGGGCTGAAACACAGCCGTCACGACGTCGCCAGCCTGCAGAACGACATTCTCCCGCGGATTGGCGATGATGTCGGACAGGGGCATGCTTTCGACCTGGTTCCCGCGCGTCAGCTGGATCATCATCTTGTCGACCGGCTGCTTGGTGCCGCCTGCGCGCGCGATCGCGTCCAGAAGCCTTTCCCCCCTGGGCGTCAAGGGCATGAGCGAGTTTGTGGCGACTTCGCCCACGACCGTCACCTGGGTCGATGTGTTCTGGGCAAGGCGGACGGTAACCTGCGGCAAATGCGCCTTGCCTGACAGCCGTCTGACGATCTCACGCTCGATTTCCGGCAATGTGCGGTCCTCGACATGGATGCGGCCCGCATAGGGTACGGTGATGTCGCCGGTCGGCCCGACCTGCATCTCGGGGAGCGCGGTTGTGTTCGCCACGCCAAGCGACGTCGTGCTGCCAAGGCTTGTGCCGAACAGCGCGGCAGGCGGCGCTTCCCAGATAAGCACCGACAATATGTCGCCCTTGCCAATCCGCTGCCCCGTCGGCTGTGCCTGGGGCAGGTCGTCGGCAAAGCTGGTGTGGATCTCCTGCGCATGGATCTGTCGGGCCACCTGATCCGTGACCTCAATGACGCGGACCCCCTGGATCGTTCCGTCACCTTCGATCTTTGTAATACGGCCCTTGCCGGGGCCGACCGAGGTATCGAAACCCGCGCAGCCGGACAGCAACGCGAGCGATGCGACGGAGATCAGGGCATTGGCTAGGTAGGATCGCATGATTTTACACTCGTCGCTTGGATCTGTTGGGAAGGAGCAATGCCGTCATCTGGATGACTTGCAAAGCCCTTGTCGTGCGAAGGCGCATTCCTGGGGGAAGATATCGACAGATAGTCACGCCAGAAACCCGCGCCGGAAAGACGATCAATCGCATCGGGATCGAACCGGCGGCGCCAGCGCAACGTGGCGATAGCCGACAGGGCGCGGACACAAAGGGCAATGACGTTGCGCCAGCCATGGCTTCGAAGCATGCGCTGCAGCAGTGCCGAGTGATCCCTGCCGGACCAGTTTTCCAGATGCGGCGCGCCCTTGTTGAACGCCTCGATGCCCTCCACGATAGCGCGCGCCCGCGCATGATCGCGAGCCTTGATTGCTTTGGTGAAGCTGCCCCAGGCCGAACGCGCCAATCGACGCCGGGAAAACAGGCCGTGCGCTTCATTCAGGAACAGCATGTTGCGGCGATCGTAAAAGGCCTGCCACGGCTGAACCTTGAGCCGGAAGGGCAGGTGCCAAACCGCAACGCCGGGCCAACTGATCGTCGGAAAGCCAGCGCGTGACAGGCGAAAGCCGAATTCCACATCATCTCCCCGGATGAACAGCGGCAGGGGCAATCCGCATTGTCTGGCCGCTTCGATCGGGAAGGCGAAACACCACCATCCGTTGAAGTCCGGCTTGTGGTCGAGAGCCACGAAGTCGCGCCCGGCGTCCGTGGTCACATCGTCACAGCCATCAGGCGGGGCAATGTTGATAATGGCAGGCCGGTCAGGATTGATCCGGTCTCCGCAGGTGAACAGCCTGGTCGGCGCATGAATGTCCAGCATCGCGCCGCCGACGCAATGCCGCTCCCCGACATAGGCAAGGATGGTGGCGATCCGGGCCAGCAGCGATGGCTGCGCCTTAATGTCGTCGTCCATCAACAGGATGTGCGTGACGTGCGGATCGTCCAGGCTTTCGATGATGCCGCGGGTAAAGCCACCGGCGCCGCCGAAATTGGGCTGATCGATAAAGGTGATCGGCGTTGGTGAGCCGTCCCCCGGCGCTATCCTGTCTGCTAGGCCCGGCGCCCCTTGGTTGACCACGAACAATCGGTGCAGGAAAGCCGGCGCTGCGGACATCTGCGCCAGATTATTGGCGAGCATCGCTTCCTGGTTGAAGGTGCAGATGACCCCGGCGATCCGTACTTCGCGAGCGGGTGCCGTGGTGGCGCTCCAGCGCAGGTCATGCAGTTGCGCGCCTGCCGCCAGATGAAGAATGGCTATGAGATAATTCGCATCCCCATTACCGCCCGGTTGTTGCAAGGCGATCGGAATGGCGATCGGCTGCGCTTGGCCTTCGCAATCCACCTCGGTGAGGACCTGCTCCCCGCCGGTCAGTGCATTCCGACGCCGGATCTTGATCCGCGCCGTACCCGTCAGCGTGGCCGTGAAGGCAATTTCAGTAAGGCTGGTGTAACGGCACCAATAGCTTTCGGGAAAGATGTCGAACAGCCGATCAAGCCGGAAGGCTTTAGCGCTTCCGGCCCGGACTGCGCCGCTGGCTATGGTGACGTCGGATGTCGTCTCGTAGGAAAGCTGCTCCAGCCCGTCCAGAAGGGCAAAAAGAGGAAAGGCAAAGCGGCCAGTCGAATTTGGCGATCCGGTCATCTTGCCTCAACTCATCGAAGTGGTTTCAGGCTGCAGCGCGTTGTTGAAGATAAGCCGCTGCCGCGTCCAGCGCCCGGTCGATGGTCACGTCCATGTCGAGATACTGATAGGTGCCCAGGCGTCCGGCGAAGGTGACATTCTTTAACTGGGCCGCGCGTTCCTGATAGGCCTTGAGCAGATCGACCCCGCCCACTAGATTGACGGGATAATAGGGGATGTCGTCCGGCCCACAGGCGCGGCTATATTCCCGGAAAGCAACGGTCTTTTCCATCTGGCCCGCTTCCCACGGCGCGAAATGCTTGTGTTCGGCAATCCGGGTATAGGGAACGTCGCTGTCGGGATAGTTCATGACCGCGGTGCCCTGATAATCGCCGTCCGCACGGATCATCTCGAAATCCAGCGTGCGATAGGCCAGGCGGCCGAGGTCGAAGTTGAAATAGCGGTCGATCGGGCCGGAATAGAAGATATGCTCGAATTCCTCGGTCAGATCCTCAAATCGGCATTCGGTATGCAGCTCGATCAGCGGATGGTCGAGGATCCCTTGCACGATCTGGGTGTAGCCATCCTGTGGCATGCCCTGGAACCGGTGATTGAAATAATTATCGTCATAGTTGAAGCGCAAGGGCAGGCGCTTGAGGATGGAGGCGGGCAGTGCCGATGGCTCTATCCCCCATTGCTTGCGCGTATAGCCTGCGAAAAACGCCTCATACAGTTCTTCGCCGACGAATTTCATCCCCTGTTCCTCGAAGGTCTGGGGATCCTCTATGTCCGTGCGCGCCTTCGCGGTGATGAACGCGCGGGCCTCGTCTGGTGACAGGGCGGTGTCGAAGAACTGGTTGATGGTGTGCAGGTTGACCGGCATCGAATAGACCTTGCCCTTCACCGTCGTCTTCACGCGGTTCACATAGGGCTTGAACTCGCCGAAGCGGCGCACATAGTCCCATACCCGTTCGCTGTCGGTGTGGAAGATATGCGGACCAAAACGGTGGATCATCACGCCGGATTCGGCGTCGCGCTCGGTATGGCAATTGCCCGCAACATGTGATCGCTCATCGATCACGAGCGAGGCGATGCCAGCCTCCGCCAGTTCACGGCCGATGACAGCGCCGGTAAAGCCCGCGCCAACGATGCACACTCTGGACAAATTCAGTTCTCCGTTCGGTTCAGGCCATCATTGCCTTATGTGCGGCAATGGCTTCGTCCACATCGTCGAAGCGTTCAAGCCGACCATCATTCATCAGATAGGCGCGGCTGCAATTCTGCTGGATATATTTCATATTGTGCGAGACGATGATCATCGCCTTGTGCGCACGTTTGACGAACAGTTCCTCGCGGCTCTTGGCGTTGAACTTCGCGTCGCCCACCGCCATGATCTCATCGATCAGTAGGCAATCGAAATCGATCGCCATGGAAATCGCAAAGGCGAGCCGCGCCTTCATGCCCGATGAGTAAATTCTGATGGGCTGGTCCAGAAAATCGCCCAGTTCGGAAAATTCCTTCACGAAGGGCAGTTTCTCGGCGGGATCCTGCCCATAGATGCGGCAGATGAAACGCAGATTGTCGCGGCCCGTAAGTCCCGACTGGAAGCCGCCCGAAAAGGCGATAGGCCAGGAAATGCTCATGGTGCGGGTAATGGAGCCCGTGGTCGGCTTCTCACCCCCACCGATCAGACGGATGAGCGTTGACTTGCCCGCGCCGTTGCGTCCGATGATGCCGACCTTTTCCCCCATATCGACAGTCATATCGACGCCCTTGAGGACCTGGATGGGGCCTCGGATCGATGGATATCTTTTGGTTACCTGGTCGAGAACGATCATCAGCTCAGCCTGTGTTCAACCGTCAGATAACTCAGGCCCAAGCCCACGATGGACAGTCCCAAGCACCAGCTGACCAGATACGACAGGTCATAATGCGCCACGAAATGTGATCCAAAAAAGCCGTCCCGCAGCATTTCATTGGCGTGGACCAAGGGAATGTAGAGGACAATCTCTCTGAAACCATGAGGTAGGGCATCGACCAGGAACATCGCGCCTGAAAGAGGATAAAGAATGTAAATCAGGGGTGGCCAGAATTTGTTCACAAGCGTGGTCAGTTCTGAAAGCGCGCCCAGTGTGAGGGACAGGCCCATGGCGAACCAGACGAACAGACCCCATGCGAACACCACTTCCAGTATATTTTCGGGTGGTGAAATCTGGTTTGAAAATATCAGGAAGATCACACACAGCAGGGCAAAGGATGTTGTAGTGCCGGCCACTTCAAGCAGCATTCGCGCCAGATAGATGTCCAGCATCTTGACCGGACGGTGTCGCAGCAGCGCCCTGTTTGGTTCGATCGCATCGATGCATCGCCGCGACATGTTGCGCCATAGCTGGATGCCCGAATAGCCGATAATCACAAAGGCGACGATCGGAATGTCCGAGAGTTGATGCAGGCCGCGCGCGGTCCATAAAGCAGCGACGATGACCGTCACCATCATCGGTTCGGCAAAGAGCCAGAGGAACCCGATATTCCGGCGGCCGTAGCGGGTGAGCATTTCCCGCATGAGCAGGGCGCCGATAACGCGGCGCTGGACCATCAACTGTTCGAAAAAAGTATGGCCCAGGCCCGGCGGAGCGGGGGCAGTCATCAGCTTTGATGTTCCCTGACGCCGGCAAGGAGGAGCGAGAGAATGCCCCAGGCAATCAGGCCGACGACGAACGTGGCGAAAATGCCCCGCAGCCGTCGGGGTTCAAGCGCGCTGTCCGGGCGGTTGGGATTGACGATGCGCTCGACATAGACCTGCTTGCGGCGCGCTTCATTTCGCGCTTCCTGCAGGGACGCCATGGCACCGGCCAATTGCCTTTCGGCAAAGCCGTTCTCCAGCTGCAGACGCTGATATTCCACGGCGGCGGCGGCCAGCGATTTGTTGCCCCCCGCCACGCGCCCGGTCTGTTCATAAATTTCTTCGCTCAGGATGCGCGACCGCTTTTCCAGGACCGGGATCTGCGGGTTTTCTGGAGTGAAGGCGCGCAGCTGGATCAGCTGGCTTTTGACTGTGATCAGTTCATCCTGCAGTTTCGAGACCATCTGCAGCTGGATCGCCGCCTGCTGTTGCGGATCGACTACGCCTTGCTGGTTGCGATAAGCGGCAAGGGCGAGAGAAGCCGTACGCGCCTGCTGTTTGGCTGCATCCACTTCCGTTTGCGCATATTTGATAAGATCTTCCCGCCCTCGCGTATTGAGGCGGTTCACCATATCTTCGGCCAGTTGCAGCAGGCGGCTGTTGAGCTTGAATGCGTCCTGGCTACTGTAGGCGCGAACCACCAGCGTACTGATCGCCGAGCGAGAATCCGATGTCACCTGGACACGGTTGGTATAATATTTGAACAGCTTTTCGAATGACGCGTCCCATCCCAGTGGATTGAAGCGATCGAAGACGGATATGCCGGGGGCGGTATAAGCAGCGGCGACCGCGCCATCTTTGTTCAACTGCTGCAAGGCTGAACGGGAAATTATATAGTCGTTCGTGGCATAGACTTCTTCATTGGCATTATTGAAGCCCGCCGATTGCAGCAGCAAACCCACGCCATCGCTAGCCGACTGCTTGGTGGCCTTTACCACAAAGCGAGACTCCGATATATAAACGTCCGATGCAAATATTCCGAAATATAGTATCGACAGTATCGTCGGAATAATAACTACAGCAAGAAATAATGCGTTTTTCTTGCGAAATATGTTAGGCATAATTTTCTACTTGCTTGTAGCCATGCATGACGATCCGTGCACGTAAAGCTGCCTTCTAACGATGTCTACTGATTTTTGTCCCCCAGAGGCCTGCAGCGCCCCACAATCATGACAGATCGACCACGCCGACCACGGCGCCCGTTCCAGCATCGCGAACCGAATCGACTCGCTCATTTTCCCAATGAAAATCGAGATGGCGCACTTGAACAGAATTAAACCCAAGATCCGGGTAGGATAGGGCGACGCCCTGTCGAGGAGGTAGACGCCTAGGCTGATCTCATGCCCCAGAATTTCGGCGTGCCGCTGACGAAGGATGTCATGATCGGCCACTTGCGCCAGGCCTGAGCGATGGCTCCTTGAGCGATGCAGGCTGCGGGGAGTGCCAGCTGGTGCAGCAGCTTCGTTTCATATTCAATCACCAGATGGGCTGCAGTGTCGCGGTCGCGCGGTGGGATGCCGAACTCTTTTGCCGATGGTGGAGCGGGTAGCGGGGATCGAACCCGCATCACAAGCTTGGAAGGCTAGTGCTCTACCATTGAGCTATACCCGCCCGTAGGGTCAGCGCCCTGCCATTATTCCAAGGCATCCGTCAACATTAAAACGCAGCATCCACGAAGCGGCCGGTCCGGCACGCATCATCAGCCCAATCCACTTATAGGTGCCTGCCATATTCCATTCCACTTGTCGCCGCCGGTTTGACTGAGGTGCAGCAGCGCAGTCAGCGGCTCCAGCTTCAATCCAGGTTATTGAAGGGTGCACGCATAGGATCGATGCCAACGATCAATAGCGCTACACTATCCTCAGTGGTGTCCAGCTCTTCATGTAAATGATGATGCGCGGGGCAGGGGCAGATAACGGCCGAAAGCGTCGGCGTTGGTGCTATGTGCAACGGTCCCTGCGGAACCGAATGTGAGCCGGGGCGCAGCTTCGTCTCATGTTAGGTCACCAGGTGCGACGCAGCATCGAGGTCACTCGTTCCTGAACTGAACTTTTTGACACGGATGCGCTGGTCGTCGAGAGAGACCGAGCCTCGGATATGGCAGATATCTTCCCTGACAAGGCGATGGATTGAGAGGATGTAATTCTTTCCAACAGCATCTGGTATTGCCCCTCCGTCGCTCGTACCTTCCCGCATACATGGGCGTAGGGCACACCATGTTTCTTGAAAGTCCGGCGCATCCATTTCGCGGGATCAGCACTGGTCATGCTGAGTCGTGCGAGAATGTCGCAGGGAGTGAGGAGCTTTTCTTGCGGAGTGGTAGAGGAGCCGCGGAGCAGCGAGTGAGCTCTGCCGGAAGGGCAGACAGTGTCGCGATTGCCAGGCGTAGACCCGAATGATGGCTGTGGGATTGGCGCCTGATCTTCAGATGAGGCCATCGGCATCGTGCACCCTCTGTTGATCCTCATTTAGCGCTGCTGCACACGGTTGACCGGCGGCCGCTTTGGGAGGACCTATCGACATTCGGTTTCCTGCCCTTTGTCTCCTTTACCCGTACGGTGCAGTCGCGGTGAGGGGGGCGGGCGAGCGCAGCTTCAGCGAGGGCTTGCGGCACGCGCTTCCGTTCGGTGAACTGTGGCAGCGCCTCCATCCGCACCGCCGCCATGGCGTTGTCTCAGGTTCGCGGGACCGTATCACATGACAGCATCGGAAACCGCTGAGGCGGATGACGGGCGTAAGAAGTGCCACCCCACTGGCGAGCGGTCGAAGTGCCGGTTTCGTTTGCAAATCGATCATGTGCGTCCCCGCTGTGCCGCCTCCCGCGCCCGAACAAAGTTGCGGTCGCTTTCGAGAAAAGCCGCCAGCATCGCGGGAATCAGCTCGACGATGGGCTCTTCTGTCTCGTAGGCTTGGGCGTAGAGGGCAGCATATTCCCGTAATGCATTTTGCAATTCCGGCGTTATCGTGATCGACAGCTTGACCGGGGTTCTGTCTGGTAGTTTTGCAAGCTTCAGGTTGGCCATTATAGATTCTTCACTTTAGAACAGGGGCCAGGATGAGGTCACGCGTGACCAGCAGGCGCACGGGAGGGCCCGGCGGGACGGTGATCGTCGGTTGGACGTTGAGGTTGCGCTGGGTGATCTGGTCCCCGGCATGCGCCGTGTTGGACTGAGCGGATTGGCGGATCGCCTCCACAAGGTCGCTCTCGCCGCTGATCGTCAGCTCCGAGCCGACGCCCAGCAGTGTTGCGATTGCGACACCCTTCAGCAGTGTCCAACTGTGGAAATCAACCTTCCCCATAAGCCCGGCAGAGCCTGACGGATCGGTTGCGGGCATGTTGTCGAGCCGCACCGAACTGCCGTCCGGCAGGATGAGCCTCTGCCAGATGACCAGCGCCCGCTTTTGTCCGAAGGCGACGACGCTATCATATTTGCCGATGATGCGGGCGCCCTGCGGCACGAGCAGGATGCGCCCCGTCACCGTGTCATAGACATTCTGCGTCACCTGGGCGATCACCATGCCGGGAAGGTCCGAGTTCAGTCCGGTGATGAGGCTTGCCGCGATCACGCTGCCAGCGAGCAGGCTGTTGGACGATGGAGGAGCGACGAGGCCCCGCGCATTCAAGCTGGAGGCCTGGTCCTGTGTGCTGGCTAACCGCTCCTTGCGCGTAGCCGCGTTATCTGGTGGAGGGGCCATATCCTGAACCGTTTGCGGTTCGTCCGCGGCTGATGCAGCGGCGGCGGCGCCCCCGTCCGTCGTTACCTGTGCGAGCAACGCCGACTCCCGAGCGGCTTTGAGTTCGGCGAGGCGCTGCTGGCGCTTCGCCTCGGTATCATTTACGCTGGAGTGATCCGTCCCGGCCGCCTCTCGCTCCTGCGCCCGTAGGATCGGACGGCCAAGGTCGCCGGGTAGAGGCGGGCCAAGCCTGGGTGTGTCGCCATAGCTCGCGGGCAGTCCCGCCAGCGCATCGGGGGCTGCCTTTGCCATTGGCTGCGACAAGTCGCTCTCCGCCTGCCTCACGAAAAGCTGCGGCTTCAGCGCCATCCATGCGATGCCCATGAGGCCCGCTATTGGAGGTCGGCGACGGAGGGTTTTCGCTGTTGAGTGCGTCCCATGCCGCCTTCTTGCCGCTCGACGCAGCTTCGCCGAGACCGAGCGGGCTGCCCGCGTGAGCGCGCGCGGCATTGCCCGCGGCCTGCGCCACGCCAGCAAGACCCGATCCGACCGTGGACTTGCCGGCCTTTTCCTGGCCCAGCTGGTAGGCGGCGGACGCGGCGGAGCCCATCGCCGTGCCCGAGCGGACGGCGCCGAGCACCCCGCTGCCGGCGAGGCGCCCTCCACCCACCGCAGCGCCCCCAGCCATCATCGCCATTCCGCCCGCGCCAATCGCCGTTCCGACGGCCGCCCCGGCGCCAAGCTGCGGCGCGCCGGACACGAGGCCCGAGGCGATAGATGGCCCGAAGATGCCGAGGCCCAGCAGCGACAGGCTCGCGAGCACCAAGCTCATGGCCTGGCCGATGTCGGGCTCCTGCCCCTGCAGAGCGCCTGTAAATTCGGCGAAGAAATTGGAGCCGATGCAGACGATGACGGCAAGCACCATCACCTTGATGCCCGAGCTCACCACATTGCCGAGCACGCGCTCGGCGAGGAAGCTGGTCCGGTTCCACAGCGCGAAGGGCACGAGGATGAACCCGGCTAGGCTGGTGAGCTTGAATTCGAGGATGCAGACGAACAACTGTACGGCGAGGATGAAGAAGGCGATGATGACCAGCGCCCAGGCGAACAGCAGCACGATGACGGTCATGAAATTGTCGAAGAATGTCGTGAACCCGACCATCTCGCTTGCCTGGTCGAGCAGCGGCCAGGCTGCGGCGAAGCCGGTGCCTGCTAGGCGTCCGGGTTTGAGCAGGTCATCGGCGGAGAGCACGCCCCCGCCTGCGGTCAGGCCTGCTTGCGCGAACGAGCGGAAGATGATGTCGGCAAGAGTGGAGAAGCTGTTCAGGATGAAGGCGAATGCGCCGACATAGAGGATCTTCCTGAGGAACCGGCCGATGACATTGTCCTCGCCGCCCATTGCCCAGAAGAGTCCGGCAAGCGTGATGTCGATGCCGATCAGCGTCGCGGTAAGGAAGCCGACATCGGGGCCGAGCAGCCCGAACCCGCTATCGATATAGGTAATAAACGCTTGCAGAAAGCGGTCGATGACGTTGAGGTCGTTCAAAGGACTGCCTTCTTGGCTGTTTTGGAGGATGTCGCGGGACGCGGCGGGGGAGCAAAAGCCGCGTCCCGCGACGGCGACCGGCGGCGAGAGGGCGAGCCGCCGATCGCTGACCGTATCGGGCCTTGCGGCCCTTCAAGGGGTTAATCGGGCGTGTAAGCCGATCCGGGACCGAGGAACTTTTTGGTCGCAGCGCGGGCCTCGCTGGCCTGCGTCGCCCGCCGGGCTTGCTCGACCGCTTCGCTGCGGAACTGCGCTGCCATCATGTGCTGGAGCTGGAACTGCTGCTTGGCGGCGAGCGCCAGGAGCTGGTTGGTCGCCTGGGTGGCCTGGAGCGAGCCTTCTGCGCCCTGGCTGCGCGCGACGATCTGGCCAAGCGCCTGGCTGTCGGCCTGGATATTCTCGACCACCTGCGCCTGAACGGCCATTGTTTGGCGGAAGGCGCCTATGCTGGCATCGAGGCGCGCACGGGCATCCCGGATGCGCGCGTCCCCGCGCAGCGCCGACGAGAAGTCTTGGCGGTAGAGGGACCCGAACTTCTCGTCCAGTTGATCGACCCGGAAATCTATGGCCTGCGCGCGGCCCATCAGCCGGTCGATTTCGGCGAGCTTTTGGCGTAGCGCATCGAGTTGCGGGAAATCGATGGTCTTGAGGTTCCTGCCCATGTTGGTGAGCATCTGCGCCTCGTTCTGGAGTTGCTGGATCTGCTGGTTCACCTGCTGAAGCGCGCGCGCTGCGGTCAGGATATTCTGCGCATAATTGCTCGGATCGAACACGGTGATAGCCTTGGCGGGCGCGGCTGGCATCATCACGCGCATGGCGAGTGAACCGCCGGCATCCAGGCCCAGAATGGCGGCGATCCAATATTTCCGGGACGGAACACGCATCAGATTTCTCCTTGGGAAGCTTTGGGTACGGGAAAGTGGGCGGCGAGGTCGGCTGCCCAGCCTGTCATAATATCGGTCTTGTCTCGAACGCCCGTGGTCGAACTGGCCATGAAAAATGCCCCGACATGGCTCGATAGCGAACTGATAGAGGGCTCGCGCAGTCCAGTGCGCGATGTGGGCTTCGGGCGCGAAGTACGGGCAGCATTGGCGGCGCGACGCCAGTGGCTGGTCGAACGGCAATTGGCCGATGGCGACGGTCCAGCTTTCCGCTTGCGGCGGGGTGCTTTGGAGAGCCTTCGTCTGCGCGAGCTGGAGAGCGTGGGCGAGCGGCTTGGCCGGGAGCTGGGGAAGGCGTTCGAGCCGGCCAGGATGGGCGAGCGCGTCGAGGACGTCATTGCGCGGCGCGTGGACCTGGGAAGCGGCCCTCATGCACTGGTCGAGCGCTCGCGAGATTTCACGCTGGTGCCCTGGTGCGATGCGCTTGACCGTAACATCGGCAAGGCAGCGTCCGGGATCATGCGAGCGGATGGCATCCTTAGTTGGCGTTTCGGCCGCAGCAGATCGGGTCCTACAATCGCATGAAATGACTTAGCTTTGATCCGCTTACGGAGTGATATTCGCGAGTCTAGGCGATGGATGCCAGTAGCGGTGGCACGATGGCGGCAAGCGCCGCGACCAGCAGGGGCGGTTGGCCCAGGAAACTGAGCCGCAGCACATTGTTGAGGGCAAAGCCGCGACGAGCAGCGCCGACAGCACTCCCAATGGGACGCTTGCCGATGCAAAGTTCCGATCGCTGGCCGCTATTGCCATAGTCGGCAATGGCGTTACGCCGCCTCCACGCCGATTTCCTGCTTGAGAGCATGTACGGGATTGCCAGCCACATCCCCGGTCGATGTTGCTTCCATATTGATCCGCTCCCGTTCGACAACAAGCGGGCGTTTGCGAACCTGCGCATGGATCGACGATACATATTCGCCCAATATGCCCATAAAGGCGAGTTGGACGCCGGACAGGAAGAAGAGGGCGACGATCAGCGTCGTCATCCCACGCGGGGCAAGATTGGGCCAGATGACGTAAAGACCAACCGACGCCGTCGCGTACAGCATGCAGAGCAGAGCCATGGCGATGCCTGCAAAGGTGCACAGGCGCATCGGCACATTGGTGAAGCTGAAGATGCCG
Source organism: Sphingobium sp. ZW T5_29 (assembly GCF_044987515.1). Classification (NCBI taxonomy): domain Bacteria; kingdom Pseudomonadati; phylum Pseudomonadota; class Alphaproteobacteria; order Sphingomonadales; family Sphingobiaceae; genus Sphingobium; species Sphingobium sp. ZW T5_29. The sequence continues at coordinate 40,629 of NZ_JBJDRM010000018.1, read as the reverse complement.
TTCAGGGCCTGATCGATCAATCGCGGCAGATTATTCTTGGAGATGCCCGATCGCCGCGCGGCCCAGGTATAGGGCACGATTACGCGACGGAAGCCGACTGAAGCGATGATGCCGCGGATGTAAGGATAATGATCGTCATGGCTGACGACCGCTTCCCACACCTTGCGGTCCAGAAGCTGGAATTCGCCAACATTTACCGGAATGTCGATATCGCTGAAACTGCGTACAGTGCGATAGAAGATCGCGCGGCAGGATCGGAGCGCAAGGCTTTCTTGGCGGTTGACCCGGGCACCCGCCACGACTTCCACGCCGCCTTCCCAGAGCTTCACGAATTCCGGGATCATTTCCGCCGGGTCCTGAAGGTCGGCGGGCAGGAATACGACGACCGCATCGCCCGTCGCGGCACGAAGCGCGTTGAAGTTGGAGCGGAAGGGGCCGTAATTGCGCGCGTTCAGGATAACCTTTATCGAAGGGTCGCTGGCTGCCAGTGTGCGCAAAATGTCCTGCGTGCCGTCGCTGCTGTCATTGTCGGCGAAGATATGCTCGCGCTTGTAGCCCGCCAGCGGCGCGCCGGGGGCAAACAGGGTGGCAACGGCGTCGCGGCACGCTTCGACATTGTCCGCCTCGTTGAAGCAGGGCGTCACGATGGAGATGGTCTTCATGAGGTCTGCTCCGTGGAGGCCGCGAACACGAAGCGGCGCATGGCGAGGAAGGTGAGGGTGAAGATCGGCAGGATGAGCGCCTGCGCGAGCAGCGGCCCAAGGCCCACGCGCATCGCAAGCTCAAGCAACAGGAGGTTTAGGCTGAGCATGAAGCCATAGACGATGAGGAAGCGCGGCAGTCGGTGCAGATCGCGCGAGCGGAACACGGCGCTCGTCGTCAGGAAGTTGAAGAGGACGCTCACAATGGCGCTGACCGTCACCGCGACATGTGGGGCGATACCCATCAGCACTTGGGCACTATAGATGCTATAGCCGAACAGCGTGTTGATCCCGCCCGCGATGAGGAAGCGGATGAAGCGGCGGTCGAGGGCGGGCATCATCATGCGGCCTGCCTCAAGGAATCCACGACGGTGACGAGCCCGTCCTCGATCATGATGCTCGGGGTCCAGCCCGTCGCGGCGCTGAGGCGGCTGCTGTCACCTTCCAGATGCATGATCTGGTTGGGGCCGAAGGGAATGTCGCCGAAGGTCAGGTGAAGACCGGGGCAGGCAAGGTCGCGGATACGCTCGACGATTGACCGAACAGTGACCGCACGGCCGCTCGACAGGTTGAACACGCCTTGTGCGCTCTTTGTCACGGCGGCGGCCAATATGCCCTCTGCACAATCGGCGATGTGCAGATAATCCCATTTCTGGGTACCCGCGCTGGTACGCGGCGTCTGTCCGGCGAGGATTTGGGCCGCCACCGAAGGGATCAGCCAATTGGGATTGTCGCCGGGGCCGTAGGGCGAGAAAAGGCGCAGCCACGCAAAGCCGATGCCTGCTTCGCTCGCGCGTTGGCGCGTCAGATGACAGGTGGAAAGCTTGGCCGCGCCGTAGAGAAGGAAGGGTTCGGTCGTGGCGCTTTCGTCGATCCGGCGATCATGCCGACCATATTCGGCCTGGCTGCCGATGCCGATGAAGCGGCGGGACCCTACCGCAATGGCGCTGTCGAGCAGTTCGACGGACGTGCGGATATTATCGAGCTGAATGTCGCCCGCGCGATCCGGGCCGCCCACGCCTTCCCAGGCGGAATGGACGACGCAATCAGGGCGCGCCTGCGCCAGCACGGCGCGAACGGCGTCACGATCAGACAGGTCGGCGACGGCGATGGCGCAGCATCCCGCCAGAGCTACAGCGCGCGGTGAAGACGGATTGCGCACCAACGCAGTGACGTTGTGGCCATTGCGGGCCGCAAGATCGGCAACGGCGGCGCCAACGAAGCCACTCGCGCCGGTAACAAGGATGCGGCTCATGCGGGCACCATGTCGAGGAAAGCTTCAGCCTGTGCGCGCGAGACGGCGCGCTTGTCCTCGGCGCGATACCAGTCTGCTGTCAACGCGAGTGCTTGATCAAGCGTCAGGCGCGGCCGCCAGCCAAGCAGGTCGGCAGCGGCGGAGGAATCGAGCGTCAACATCGCGGCTTCGTGCGGGTGGTCGCCAGGCTGTGCTGCCCAAGGCTGGGTCACGCCCCAATGACGGCCAAGCAGACCGATGACATCGCGGACACTCGCCATATCGGCAGGGGCAGGGCCGAAATTCCAGCCACGCGCGAAGCGGGCAGGGTCAGTTGTCAGCGCTTGTGCCAACAGGAGGTAGCCGGTCAGCGGTTCAAGCACATGCTGCCAGGGCCGTACCGCGTCGGGATTGCGAATCTCCAGCGTCCGCCCCGTAGAGAAAGCACGGATCGCATCGGGCACTAGCCGGTCTGCCGACCAGTCGCCGCCGCCAATGACGTTTCCGGCGCGCGCGGTGGCAAGGCCGGTGCCCCGCTCTCCCAGGAAACTGTCCCGCCAGCAGGCGCTCACCAGCTCGGCGCAGGCTTTGCTGTTGGAATAGGGGTCATGGCCGCCCAAGGGCGCATCCTCCCGATAGCCTTCGGCGCGGCCGTCATTGGCATAGCATTTGTCGGTGGTGACAGAGATGATTGTGCGAACGGACGGCGTCTTGCGGCATGCCTCCAGCACATGTGCGGTGCCCATGACGTTGGTCTGATAGGTGCCGATCGGATCGGCATAGGAGGCGCGCACCAGGGGCTGGGCGGCCAGATGCAGCAGGATTTCCGGCTCCGCACGGGTCACGATCGTTTCGACCGCAGCAGCGTCACGAATGTCCGCGATATGATGATCGCATAGCGATGCGCCGCCGACAGTCTCGAACATGGATGGCGAGGTATCGGGCGCAAGTGAAAGCCCGGTGACTTGAGCTTTCAGCGACTCCAGCAGGGTCAGCAGCCAGCTGCCCTTAAAGCCGGTATGGCCGGTCACGAGCACCCGCCGTCCAGCCCAGAAGCTGGTTTCCGGCGTAAGCGCCACCGCGCCGACGCGCTTTAGTGCCAGGTTTTCCATGGGGCCTCTTGTCGTTCCCACATGCCTTCAAGCATCTGTCGGTCGCGCAGCGTGTCCATCGGCTGCCAGAAACCATCGTGGAAGAAGGAACGCAGCTCGCCGTCCGACGCCAGGCGCTCCAGGGGCTCGCGCTCCCAGACGCAGCCGTCCGAATTGCTGAGATAATTGCCGATCGACCGATTGAGGACGAAGAAGCCGCCATTGATCCAGCCACCTTCATCCAGCGGCTTTTCGGCAAAGGCCGCGACTTGGTCGCCGTTGAGGTCGAGCTGGCCGTAGCGGCTTGCGGGGCGCACCGCGGTTACGGTCGCTTTGCGGCCGTGCGAACGGTGGAAGTCTATCGCCGCGCCGACGTTGAGGTTGGTGACGCCATCGCCATAAGTGAGGCAGAAATCCTCGTCATCGCCCAGATAGTGCATCGCCTGCCGCAGGCGGCCGCCGGTCATCGTCTCGGCGCCGGTGTCGATCAGGGAAATCTTCCAATCCTCGCACGCATTGCGATGCACGTCGGTCGTGCCCCGCCGCAGGTCGATTGTCACATCCGACATGTGGAGGGCGTAATTGAAGAAATATTCCTTGATCATATAACCCTTGTAACCAAGGCACACGATGAACTCGTCCACGCCATGTTGGGCATAGATTTTCATGATGTGCCAAAGGATCGGCTTGCCGCCGATTTCCACCATGGGCTTGGGCCGGACCGAGGTTTCTTCGGCGAGGCGGGTGCCTAGGCCCCCTGCAAGGATGATCGCTTTCATGGGACAAACCCTATGAACAGGTGTGGTAAAGAAACAGTTATGTTGCGAGCCCGCCGATCCGGTTGAGTGTTGATTGGCTGGCCACCAGGTCACAGATTTCCGACGATAGGGCGATCGGTTGGATGCAAGCGGCGGCAGGCGTGCCTGCGACCGATTCCGTCAGCCAGGAGCCAAAGCCGCCGTCCGCGAGATGATCTTCCAGTGTCGTAATGCGGCTATGCCGCGCGATCTGGGGGGGCTGGTCCGCCTTCGCGGCCATGCTCCAAAGCGGCAGTGACCAGACGGCCCGCCCATCCGCTCGCCCGATCGCCGCGCCGAGCGCTGCACCGGTCGATAGCAGAACTGAACTGTCGTTGCCGTCGCGCACCTTGACCCATCGTCCAGGCGCAATTTCGGGAATACTGTCGTGGAAGCAAGGCTCTCCAGCCTTGCCGAGGCGCAGATAGGAAGGCCCGGGATTATCGATCAGCCAGCGAAGGCACGCCCGGGTCTCCAGCGGGTCGCCTGGCGCAGCGATAGTCATGTTGGGCATGGCGCGCATCAGGGCATAGTCCTGCACAGCATGGTGAGAATAGCCGAGCGCGCCGTAGGATACGCCACCACCGACAGCGACCACGGTCACCGGCAGACGGTGATGATCGACGTCGTTGCGGATCTGCTCGGCGCAGCGGAAGGTCGGGAAGTTGGCGATCGAATAGGTGAAGACGTGATAGCCTTCGCTTGCCATGCCGGCGGCAAGGCCCGTCATATTCTGCTCCGCGACGCCCGCATTGATGAAGCGGTCTGGACATCGGTCGGCGAAGGGTTCGATCACGTTGTAGCCAAGATCGCCGACGATAAGGGCGATATTCTCATGGCTTTCGGCCAGCGTGGTCAACTCATCGATGAAAGCGTCACGCATGGCTATTCTCCCCTTCGATCTCCGCCAGCGCTGCCTCCAGCAGTTCGGGGGTGGGGTTGCGATAATGCCATTCCACTTTGTTCTCCATGAAGCTGACGCCCTTGCCCTTGGTGGTGTGGCAGATCAGCATCATTGGTTTGTTGGCCACCCATGGCGGTCCTTCCAACGCAGTTGTGAGCGCGTCATGATCGTGCCCGTCGACTTCGCGCACAGCCCAGCCAAACGCCTCGAACTTTGAGTGAAGGGGCTCGAGCCGCAGGGTTTCGTCCACCGTCCGCAGGCTCTGCAGCTTGTTGTAGTCGAGGATGCAAATGAGGTTGTCGAGGCCATGATGCGCCGCGAACAGCGCTGCTTCCCAGTTGCTCCCTTCGCCCCATTCCCCGTCGCTGGTAAGGACAACCGTCCGCCACGCCTCTCCCCGGCGTTTGGCCGCCACCGCCTTGCCGGTGCCGAAAGGGAGGCCATGGCCTAGCGCGCCGGTGGAAAACTCGGCGCCCGGCACCTTGTGGCTGATATGCGCCATGAGCATCGATCCGTCCGCGCCATATGTTTCGAGCAGCGCGGGATCGATAAAGCCGGTTTCGGCCAGCGCGGCATAGACAGCGACACAGGCATGACCCTTTGAAAGGATGAAGCGATCGCGTTCGGGATGGCGCGGTGCGCCCGGATGGACGCGCAGGGCTCTGCCATACAGCACCGCCATGATATCGGCGATCGACAGCGCCGATCCGATGTGGGACGCCTTGGCGCGCGTGACCATGCGTAGGGCCTGGCTGCGGATGCGCGCGGCCAGCGGCCTGGTCTCATAGGGCCGTGCTGCAATGACCTGTGTTTGTTTCATGCCCCTAAAGTCCCCCGATATGGTTAACATTTGCTCAACCAACATGCACTAGGCAGATTGCATGAATCACGAACCCACCTTGGCCGCTTTGGCGCGTTTCGCGGGCCAGCTCGCAACCGGGGAAATCTTTCCCTTCGCATGTTTAAGCGGTGAACGTGGTACTAATGAACCGACTTTGTAGGGGATCAATTCTATGCCTCACCTGAAATTTGACGTCACGCCGTCTCACACCCATGCCGACCAGCTATCGATCAAAGGCAATGTCCATCAATTTGACCAGGATGTGGCGCAGGGCGGCTCGTACATATACACCACTGAAAGGCGATCAGCCCGCGCCGCGAATGAGCGTCTTTCCCGCAGCATCTTCGAAGCCTATAACTTCAAGAATAAAGCGGTGCTTGATATTGGTTGCGGTGACGGCGCCTATACAGTGGAATTCGCGGCCTTGGGCGTAAGCAAGGTAGTGGGCGTCGATCCGGCAGCCGGGGCAATCACGGCGGCCAGAGCCAGGGCTTTGGCGAATGGTGTGAGCGAGATCGCGCACTTCGAGGTCGGAAATGTCTACGAACTCGAACCCTATCTGAAAGGCCAGCATTTTGACTGTATAGTTCTGCGTGGAGTACTGCATCATTTGCCCGATCCGGCTCGCGCCATTGCTGGACTATCCGGATTCACCGGTACGGTCCTCATCGTCGAACCAAACGGTAATAACCCAGTGCTCAAGCTATTAGAAAGGTATTCGCGCTATCATATTGATCATGAAGAGCGGTCGTTCTCACCTTCCCTCATTCGCCGATGGTTGCGGGATGCTCAATTCCATATTGAGCAGAGTAGGGTGGTCAATTTAGTTCCGTTCTTTTGCCCCGACTGGGCGGTCGGTCCACTACAATGGATGGAGCTTGCGATTGAGCGCTTACCATTTGTTCGGGCTATCGCATGTGGGCAAAGCGTCATCCTCGCATCCAAGCGCACCTGAGGACCATTGCTGGTTTAACTGGGCGATCAGTTCAGTCGTGCCTCGAGCTTGACCCGATCGGTGCCCGGCCACTTATCGCATGATTAAATGGCCGTTGAACACAGGATGTGTCGCAAAACGAAGTTGCGCTCTGTGTTGTAGAGTCGTGCAATAGTTCATTCGCGCCACCGCGTCGTCTCACAGGCCGTCTTTGCATTCTGCCAAGCGCCAGCGACTTCGCCTACATTGTGATAATCCATTCGCCGGACTTTATGGCAGCTGCAGTCATTGCTATCGCGCGGAAAATTGGGGTGACGACACTCCTGATTGGCTGAAGCGGCGCCTTCATACAGATTTGGAAGGCGCTGGAGCCTTCCCGCCTCTTTTTATTTTTACCCGCCTCATAGGCTACCCAACGGCCGATGGTCGGCAAGTGACATCTGCGATGGCTTAGGGCGTGCGGCGAGGGAAACAATGTGCGCGCTTTGCCAGCGTTTTATACCGTGAGCAGCGTGGCAACGATGTCTTTTTGCCAAGCGTCTTCCATGCTCCCGCGCTGCTATGCTGCGCGAAATCGTGTGTGGACTGGAATCCGACTGCTCGCGACTCACCCGACGCGCACCGAGTGGGGCCGTCGATTCATGTTGGCACCGGCCCTTCTCTAAGAGTGCCAGCTGTCGGCTTTCACCACTCCGCTATCAGGCGGCGTCTGAGAATTCGCCTTTGGGACGAAAGCCCCAGCTCATGAAATTACCGACATTCACGGGGAGCCGCCGACGGTCCAGCCACGAGCCTCGTACCGATCTAGTGAGGATCCGCTTTAGTCCATCCGGCAGCGGCATGAGCCGCAGCCAATAGCTCATCCGATAGCTATTGCAGAAACTCGCGCCACCAACATCGCCATAGCCATGGATTTGGAGGAGCCGTCGCGCGCTCTCCGCCGAAAATAGTTGCATGTGTTCGATATCGACGATGGGAGAACGGCGTCCGAGCAGCCGGTTGAGCAGTCCGCGTCGGTCATGCGTCACGCCGACAAACGCCCCGCCTGGTTTCAACAAACGATACGCCGATGCCACCAGAGCTCCTGGATCTTGAACATGTTCCAGCGTCATGAAGCAGCAGATGAGATCGAAGCTTTCGGGAACGAAAACCTCTTCCTCGAAAATTCCTTCATATATCCATGCTTTTCGGTGTGCTGGCGCCGCCGCGATGGCAGCTTTTGAAGGCTCGACTCCGACTAGCTTCGCGAAGCCGGAATCGGCCAGCCGTTCTAGAAAAGCTGCGGTCCCGGTTCCAATTTCGAGCGCAGCGTCTCGCTCCTTCAGTCGGTCGAGCATCGGCTGCAGTGCACGCGCGTAGGCGTCAGCGGCGTCTTCGGCCTCCTCAGCGCTGTCATAATCAGCTTCGTGATAGCTCGCCGCCAGCGAGGCGGCCGTTGGAGGGCGGTCAACATAGGCGAGATCGCATGCCCGGCAAAGGACCATGGCATGGCTCATATATTCGGGCACTTTGCGTGATGCAAAGCTCGAGGCGCTCACTCGGCTTTCGTCGCGTGTTTCGGGCAGAAAGGGTTCGGCCTGATCGGAGCCCGCTCCGCAAAGGGGGCAGGCTCGCGCAGCGGCGGCGATGGGCTCAAGGTTCATGCAGTCTGCCTAGCGCGTCTTAGTTGAGCGAACCTTAACTATATCAGATGATGTTAGGGCATAGAAGAAGCGCAGCCTTGCGTGAGAGATTGCTGCCGTTCCTTCTGATGTTCTCACGGCGAGAACCGTATTCTGGTCGCAAGATCGTCTATCCCTGGGAGGCAGCGTGAGTGATATGCGGTTGAGTGTAACTCAGCCTCACCGATTTATCACAAAGGTTGGAAGGCTGGCGCTAGCCACGGCAAACACTTCATTCACTGCTTGATCGCCTGTCGCGGTTACTCGCCTGCTATCGTCCGCTCAACGGGGCGGCACAGCGTCGCAACATCTGAAAAAGAAATGAGTTGCGATTGATCGATCTAGCAATGAACGGCATGGAAGCTTCATCAGCATGTTAACGGCCAGTGCATCTTTACAGGATCTAATGGCAATGCTTCATGACAGGGAGGTGGAATGATTGGGTCGGCAGATCATTGGCGTCTGGATCGTTTTTGGAGCCGGGCTAGTGGCACCGTAACGCGCTTCCTGCCTGAGATTGCTCTATGGGCAGCTGCTACACTTACCATTTTCCTTATCTACGATATTCCTATCACGCATGATGTAGTCTGGCAGTTCTGGGTGGCCCGACAGCTGCTGAATGGGGCATCGCTCTATCGCGATATTTGGGAGATCAATCCGCCGCTGTGGTTCTGGTCGGCTGTGCCGATTCATAATCTAGCCGCCTTATTTCACTTACCACCGCTGCGTCTGCTGGTGATTATAGTGGTGGCGGGGGGTGGGATCTCTGCCTTGTTAGTTGGGCATTTGGGGAACTTTACCTCGCCCACGGTACGATTTGCAACGATGATGCTGACCTTCTGGTTGGCCGTCATTACACCTCTTTACGATTTCGGTCAGCGGGAACATCTGGCGCTAATCGGCGCTCTCTCCTATGCCACGTTAGTCGCGCGTCGATCAGTCGGCAAGGCGGTGCCCACTGGGCTGGCATTAATGGTCGGTATGGCGGCCGCCTATGCGTTTGCGCTCAAGCACTATTTTATCGTCATTCCGATCATGCTGGAAGTTTGGCTGATCATTCAGAACCGTCCGCAGTGGCGTGTAGTGCGTCCCGAAACGTTGATGCTCTTTTCCACCGCGCTTCTCTATGCGTTCGCGGTAGTTTTCTTCACGCCTGCTTTTTTCACTCATGCTGTGCCGATGGTGCAAACCGCCTATCACGGTTATCAGTCGTCGTGGGAGATGATGTTTTCTCGCCCCTGGATCGTCATTTGGGCTTATATCGTTGCATTTTTCCTCGTCTATGGAAGAGCATTCGGGAGAAAAGCGAACGCACAGGTGTCGACGCTGCTGATTGTCGCTATTGGGTTTGCTATCGCCTATTTTCTGCAACGGAAGGGTTGGCTTTATCATAGTGTCCCGGTAACGGGAGCCGCCGCCACTGCCGCGGCTGTGCGATTGGGAATGGCAGATATGCGCCGGCCGATCCCGGTCGTTATCGGGTTGGTAATGCTGTCTTTGCCCGTATTACTGCCTTTCAAGACCGGCGCTTATTCCAACTTCTTCCGGGCGGAAATTGACCCGGTGCTCGCCGCTGTGCCGAGGGGGCAACCTGTCTTCATCGCTTCAGCCGATCCGATGTGGGGCTGGCCAACGGTCCAGGATCATGGCTTGGCATGGTCATCGCGCCTTGCTGCCTTTTGGATGATACCGGCGATCGCACATGGGGAGGTCATTGGCCCCAATCCTGCGCCGCTACGCGCGCTGGCGAAGCAAATTCAGAAAGAGGCAGTTTTGGAAGTCCGCTGCTCTGCGCCGGAGCTTGTTATGTTCGAGCGGCGTACCAACTATGTCTATCAGCCGACCACCTTCGACGTTCGCGGCTTTTTCCTTCGCGATGCAGTTCTGCGGACATATTTAGCAACCAATTATCGGGAGCTTGTCCCTACGCAGTCCCTCTATATCTATCGCCGAATTACTCCGGCAGCCCCTGTGCGCACTAGTTCGGAATGCCCGATTGTTACCCAATCCAGGTTACTAGGTCCGGACGGAACTTGACAGGGCGTCCACGTCTTGGCGGATACCTGGTCCGGCCCGCAGCGTTGAGGATTGCTGTATCTATATCTTGGCTGCGGCTATCCGGCGTTGTGCTTAGCGATAAGCGGTCAGCAAAATGCCCTCTTCTCGTAAACTGCGACTGCCCATCCCCCACATAGCACAAGTGCCGCTCTTGACGGTAGTTGGTGAGTAGACGGGGGCGGAAAATCGCCGTGCATTCACCATCAGCGCGTCGTACGCTTTCATATGCCATGCCGTCCGAACCTCGGCTGCGCAGTTCGATGACAAGGGCCCGACTGGCGTCATAGCTGTCGGTGGCATACAGAGAAGAACGCTCCTCCCGTAGATGACGGATATCATGCAGCAGCGCATCGAGGTCGGCCGCATACACGCGCATGCAGGAACGGAGCAGACCGTTTGGTCTGCCCCAAGTCCAGAAGATCTGCCTCAGCTCAGTTTGTTGATGGACTCACGCATGTGGTCCACGCTGACGCTGGAATAGCGCTGAACCATCCGCAGTGACTTCCAACCGCCCATGTTCATGATCGTGATGAGGTCAATGCCCGCCATCACGCAGTGGGATGCCCAGTGGTGCCGCCAGTCATGGACCGTGAAATCCTCGATCCCCGCGCGTTTGCAGGCGGTCGCATGCTGGTTCTTGATCGGATTGCCGCCGGGAATGTTCGACTTGCGCGTGTCCGAATAAGGTTTGCCAAACCGATTAAGGAAGACGTGGCCCTTTGTCGGCTGTCCTCGTTTTTCCCAGATCGGCCGAAGCACATCGAACAGGCGAGGATGCATCGGCACGGACTTGATGACGGCGTTCTTGCTGTGATTGAGCCGGATCGATCTTTCCTTCATGTCGATCCCATCGACGCCCCAGGGTATCTGCAAGGCCGTCTGAATCCGCGGACCCTGGAACGCCAGCATGATGATAATTGGTTGGATATGAGGTGAATAGGCTGCGATGAGCCGATCGCGGTCTTCCTTGCTGAGGAAGCGCACCCGCTCATTGTTGAACGGGATTGCCTTGATCCGCAGCGGCGGAAGGTCGTGCAGTTCGTAATGGACATTGATCGCCGCCTGAAACACCGAGCGATAGCGATCCTGACCGCCCGGATCATGGCCGGTCAGGTAAGCGCGGCGGAAATGCTCCCATGCCTGTTTGGGTTCACGCAGGCTGAAGTCGCCGATGAGGCCGTTGAGCTTGCCGATGCGCAGGATGTCAGACGCGCAAGGAGGCTTGGCCTTTGAAAGATAGCTATCGAAGGCGTCGGCGATGGTTCCTTGAGCGACGAGCGCAGCGGGACCGAACATGAGCTGGTGGCGCAGCTTCGTTTCATGTTCCGCCATTAGATGGGCCGCCGCATCACGATCGGTCGTTCTCAGGCTGAACTCTTGGACCTCGATATGCTTGTCGCCAAGCGAGACCGAACCTCGAATATAGTAGATGCCTTTCTTCCCACGGGTACGGATTGAAAGCATGTGATCTTTTCCAGTCGCATGTGATTTTGCGCCTCCGACCCGCGGATTTATCTTCATTCCTGAAGGTGGGGCACGCCATGTTTTGTGAAGGTCCGGCACATTCCGGTGCACGCTTGGCGTCGCCATGTTGCGCTGAGAAAGAGTGCTAGGAGACCTTGAAGGGGCTTGTGCGTGTTTTGGGGGAGCGCGGGCTCTATGGGCACCGAAGACAGCGTTTCGTCTTTTGCCTGCAGGTGAGATTGCCTGCTTTGCGGCAACACAGAACCGTTTCGTCGTCGCAATGTGCCTGTCATGCGCAACTATCGAAACGAGCTTTCCGTCGATTGTCGAAGAGGCATCATGAGGCTCTGCGCAAGCGGGTCTGCGATGCACGAACGAATCGGGATTTGGCTGGGTTCGCCCGGCATTTCCGTGCCCAAAATTTGCCCAAACAGGGTGCAATTTGCCCAGAATTTGCCCAGAAAAGTCGTGGGCATGACAGGGCTTGACGCCTCCGTCAGGCAAACAAAAACCCCGTCAAACCGTTGATTTGACGGGGTTTTCGATGGTGGGCGTGGCAAGGATTGAACTTGCGACCCCTGCGATGGCAACGCCATTGCCGGTGCCAAGCGGACTTATATTTCAAGTTGGCCAGGACGGAATCCACAGCGGCCAGTTGATGGTCAGTGATCCTGCCTTACGAGAAGCCCTTTATGCCCTTCAACATGAGGTCGCGGGCGCGGCGCTGGCGAGTTCGGGGGTGCGCGCAGCCGCTGCCGCGCGCATAAAGACCAGGTTCTTCAAGAAATTCTTCAGTTCACAGGGTTCGGTGCGCCGCTGGTCGATGTCTGGGCGGATGGCCCTGGCCAAACCTGCGCAAAGAAGGGATTTGACGCGGCGACCTGCGGATAGCTTTCGATATCGGTCTGGCAGGTGGGGCACCAATGGCCGCCCGCCAGATAAAGGTTGGGCGACATAGAGAAACGATGACCGAGGCTGCATTCCCATTCCACGGGTGTGAAGGGGTCATCGACCGCATCCGCATGGCATTTTCCGCCACGGAAACCGGCGGCGGTGCGCAGGTCATCTGCAGTCCACTCACCCTTCGGCTTGGCGTCATCATAGCCATGGGCGAGTGCGACCGGTTCGCGCGAAGGCTGCGCCAGGGGGAAGTCGTCCCAGCTGCTTGGGATGCGATCCCACTCCTCCCGTGATCCAAAATAGGCGTCGATATGCTCCACATCATTGGTCCGCAGCCAGGTAAGGGGACCACCGGGACCTTCCGCGACCTTAAGGATCTGTTTGCGGGCGAGTCCTGGGAAGAAGCGCATGATAGTGCGCAAAGCCCAGGGTATGCGGCGCGACAACTCGGCGAAAAAATCGTCGATTGAAAAGCGACGATAGGGGACGAGTTCCTGCAAACGGTCGGAATCGAGATACCATTGCCCGTGGAAGTTGCGCGTCGCGAGCCATTTGGGGTCGAGGATTCGGCGGAAGTCGCTGACGCCCATCGCGGCCATCATCCTGACCATCAATTGATGATTGACGAGCCGCCCGGTTTCACCACCGCCTATATTGTAGAAATGGCGCCAGAAATGATCTGGGATGCGGTCGCCGCACAGCATAGCCATCAGATGTGCGGAATCCTCGACGGTCGACCATTCCATTACGCCATTTGGAGGATTGTGGAACATGATCGGCCCTTGCGTCTTCCACATGTCGTAATGGGCCATGCCGGTCTGGCGGATCGAAACCCAGTGCGTCAGGCCTGATTCCGCGACGATTGCCTCCGCCCGCGCCTTAGTCCCGGCATAATGTCCATTATAGCCGATGCAGATGGGGTCGCCCGTTCGGCCCCAATGGTTGGGAGGATTGCGGCTGCCGGTCTCCGCCACCGTGCCGATATAGACAAGGCGGATCTGATCGGCGTGGGGCTGGCGTCGGATGGCATCCACGACATTCTGCGTGCCGCCGACATTTACCTTTTCAACGAGAGCAGGGGGAAGTTCATCGGCAAGCGGAGAAACCAGCGCGCCCATGTGCAGGACGACGTCTACGCCCGCGACGGCACGATCTACCGATACGGGGTCGGTGAGGTCGCCCCATGCGTAATCGATATTGTGCTGCTTTTGCAGGCGGCGAATGACGGGATGAGATTTTTCTTCCGGGCGCACGAGGACCCGGACCGTCATGCCGGGCGTCTGCAATAGTTCGTCAACAACGGCTCTGCCCATATTGCCTGTCGCGCCCGTCACCAGGACAAGCTTTCCGGTTCCTGCCACCTTCGTTCCTTTTGCCGTTCTTCTGGATAGGGGCCGCTTAGGTCATTTAACTGCGCACGCCAATTGAAATGTACATTGATGTCCATTTATAGCGTGCCGCAGACTCAGGAGACAATTTATGACCAGCCCGCACAGCGAACCTCGTCCTGGCGACCCTCATTGGTATAGCGAGGTGCAAGCGCCGCTCATCATCGAGGATGCTGACGCATTCGCTTGGGATGGCGCAGAAGACGTGGTCATCGTTGGCTATGGCGGCGCTGGCGTTGCGGCAGCGCTCCAGGCGCGGGAGGAAGGGCTTTCCGTGATCGCCATCGACCGTGCCGACGGGGGAGGGGCGACGCGCATCAACGGAGGCATCTTTTACGGAGGCGGCGGCACCCCTGCGCAGCTCGAAGCTGGCATCGAGGACAGCGTAGAGGATATGTTCAACTATCTTCGCTTGGAAACCCAAGGGGTTGTCAGCGACGACACGCTGCGGCGTTTCTGCCAGGAAAGCGCGGAAACGGCAGGCTGGCTCGCCGGGCACGGTGTCCGCTTTGAAGGGCGGGTCTACGAAAAGAAGACCAGCTATCCCCACACCGACTATTCCCTCTATCATTCCGACAACAGCCTTGCGCCCAACTACAAGGCCGTGGCGAAACCTGCCGCGAGAGGCCATCGCGCGCTGGTCGATAAACTGGATGCGCCTATGGGCTACGGTAAGGGCCTTTATGACCCGTTGAGGGAATCGGCGCAGCGCGCCGGCGTCAAATCCCTGTCTTCGACAAGGGTCAAACAGCTCGTCATGGATGGCGATGGACGCGTGGTGGGCGTGGTCGCGGTTCAGGTGGAGCGCGATACGGCAGAAGGCAAGCGTTATGACGCCTTGATGCGCCGCGCAACCGCGATGGTGCTTCGCTTGCCGCCGTCCATGCCTGGGGCTGCGATCATCGCTCGCCTGGCTTCACGCCTGTTCAGCAAGGCCCAGGAAGTGGAGCGGCAGGCGGGCGCGACGCGCATGATCCGCGCACGGCGGGGCGTATGCCTCGCGGCGGGCGGCTTCATTTTCAACCGGCAGATGGTCGCGCATTATGCGCCCAAATATTTGAAAGGCATGCCGCTTGGTACGCCAGGGGATGATGGCAGCGGTATTCGCTTGGGTCAAAGCGCGGGGGGCGTTGTCTCCCGCCTGAACCATGTCAGTGCTTGGCGTTTCATCAATCCGCCCATGGCGTGGGCGCAAGGCATGATCGTCAACCGACAAGGCCGACGATATGTCAATGAGATGCTCTATGGCGCATCGATCGGCATGCCGATGGTCGAGGATCATCAGGGCGTGTGCTGGATCATCCTTGACGATGAAGGCTATCGGCGGGCGAAGCTCCAGTCGAAAAGCAAGGCAATCTTACCCTTTCAACGTTACCCTGCGCTGGCCGCCATGCTTTTGGGATCGAAAAAGGCGGGCTCGGTCAAAAGCCTCGCCGAAAAGTGCGGGATCGCGCCGGACGGACTTGAGGCGGCGGTGGCGGATTATAATCAGCTTGCGGACAATGGCGCCGGCGATCCATTCGGCAAGGCATCGGAGGACATCGCCCCGATCGTGAAAGCGCCTTTCCACGCCATCAACATGTCTATCGACGCGAAATTGGGATTCCTGCCTGTCCTGACGCTCGGAGGCCTGCAAGTGCAGGAGGAAAGCGGTGCGGTCCTGGACCAAGAGGGTGAGCCCATTCGCGGACTTTACGCAGCCGGCCGGAATGCAGTCGGCATATGCTCCAACATCTATGTGAGCGGCTTGTCCGTTGCCGATTGTATCTTCTCTGGACGGCGCGCTGCGCGGTCCCTGGCAACGCCCAACTGAGCAGCCGGTAGGTCATACAGATCAAAGACAGAACGAGACTCTCTCGCTGCGTCGGTGCTGCGCCCTGGGTCGAGCTGCACGGCGGCCCAGGGCGTATTGCCAACGGTCGTCGCGCCAGGCCCGCGACCGAAGTGTAAATCTACAGTCGAGCATATTTGTCAGCAGATCGTGTGATGAGTTGTGGTGGTGGCGCCCGTCATCAATAGGGGCGCCACCCGCAGGCCTTGGAAAAACCGCTAACCCTGCATAGCTTCGAGTTCCAGCCCCTTCGTTTCCCGAACCGTCATCACAACGAACAGCAGCGACAGCAGGGCAAAGGCAGTGTAGGCGCCATAGGTGACGGGCAAGCCGATATTCTTCGCCAGCCAGGGGAAGCTTGAACTTACGAGGAAGTTTGCGAGCCACTGTGCCGCACCTGCCACCGCAAGCGCAGAACCTCGCATCTGGTTCGGGAACATTTCCCCGAGCATGACCCACATTACGGGGCCCCAGCTGAGGTTGAAGAATATGACATAGATGTTGGCGGCGAGGAGGGCGACAAGGCCCAGCCCCTCAGGCAGCCGGAGCACCCCGTCGATAATCGTCGCATTACTGAAGCACCATGCCAATGTTCCAAGCGTCACCGTCATGCCCGCAGAGCCGATCAGAAGCAGCGGCCGACGCCCGATCCGGTCGATGAGCAGGATCGAGATCAGGCAGGCCAAGATCGATACGGCGCCTGAAAGGATGTTGATCTTCAGCGCGTCGCTCTCTGTAAAGCCCACCGCCTGCCACAGCACCGCGCCATAGTAGAAGACGACGTTGATGCCGACGAGTTGCTGGAACACGGCAAGGCCAATGCCAACCCAGACAATTTTCCGCCAACCGCCGCCGGGCTTACGGATATCTGCAAGACTCGGTTGGTGGTCATGGGAAAGCGATGCGCCGATCTCATCCATCTTGGCAGCCGCCGCTTGGGGGCCGATAAGGCGATCAAGCACCAGCCTTGCTTGTTGCAGCCGTCCCTTGGCAATCAGGAAGCGCGGACTTTCCGGGATGCCGAACAAGGCGACCAGGAACAAAAGGGCGGGGAGCGCCTGAACCCAGAACATCCATCGCCATGCTGGCTGTCCGGCCCATGCGGTGCCTAGTGACGATCCAGCTATGTCTGCGAGATAGTAGTTGGCGAGAAATGCGCCCGTCAGCCCCGATATGATCATCACTTGCTGGATGCTCGAAAGCCTTCCACGAATATGTGCGGGAGTCACCTCACTGATATAGGCGGGTGAAAGGACACTCGCCGCGCCGACCGCCATTCCGGCGAAAAACCGGGCAATTCCCAGGACCGTTGCGCTGAATGCGCCCCCGGACGCAGCCGCGCTGATGATGAAAAGGATCGCCGCCACGATCATGACGGAGCGGCGCCCCCAAATATCGGCGAAACGACCGGCGAGGAAAGCGCCCAAAGCGCACCCTGGAAGCAGGGCGCTGACGGTCAGCCCCAGTTGGGCCTCGTTGAGACCGAATGTGTGCCGAAGCCCTTCCTGCGTGCCGTTGATGGCCCCCGAATCATATCCGAACATGAATCCGCCGATCGTCGCTACGGCGACTATTCGACCGATCAACGCCAGATTGACGCGCTCTTGCGCAGCCCCATGCATAGCTGAACCCCTCCTAATTGTGAGCGCTACCATGGCGAACTTGGCGGTGCCGTCAAGTCTCTCCCTGTAGCGCTGCGTCCGATCCTCGTATGACAAGCTCGAAATCCAGTCTGACATGCTCTGGCTGAGCGCTTGCGAGAGGCTGCTTGGACCGGACAGCGCGAGCAAGCAGGTCGATGGCGAGGCTCGCCATCGCCGAAATGGGTTGCCGCACCGTGGTTAATTCGGGCCAAATGGTCGTGGCGATTGCTGTATCGTCAAACCCGCAAACCGTGAGGTCGCGCGGTACGTCCAATCCGCGTTGATGCGCGGCGCTGATGAGACCAGCCGCCATATCGTCATTCGCAGCGAAAATCGCGCTGGGCGGTGATGGCTGGTCGAGCAGGGATGACGCGGCTATCAGGCCGCCGCGATAGGTAAAATTGCCTTGTGCGATCAGTTCCTCTTCCGGCGCGATACCCGCCAGAAGCAAGGCGCGTTCATAGCCCTTCCGTCGCAGGTGGCTGGCGGTCTGGTTGGGGTCGCCTGCAGCAAAGCCTATCCGGCGGTGACCGCGGGCAAGAATATGCTGTGTCATAGCGAAAGCAGCTTCCTCATCATCTATCAGGACGGCGTGAGAGGAAGGCGCGGGTTGTCCTGAGGCCACTTGGGCCACGGCGAGGCCGCTTTTCTTGAGGGCGCTCAGCAATTCGCTGTCATTGCAAAGAGGTGGCGGCAACAGGACCGCGTCGACGCGCTGGGCAGCCAGCCGGGCAGCAAGATTCGTGGGCGGTTCCTCTGGATCATGCTCATCGACGATCAGTTCTGCTTCATTCTCCCGTGCTGAATGGAGGCTACCGAGGAGAAATTCGCTTAAATAGGCCGCGCTGGGATTGCGGTAGAGCAGGACGATGCGGCATTGCTTCCCACCAGCAAGGGAGCGGGCTGCTGCGTTTGGCACATAGCCGATGGCTGATATCGTTTCTTCGACCTTTTTGCGGGTCGTTTCCCTCACGCGCTGATCGCGGTTGATAACGCGGGAAACCGTCATCGGGGACACTTCAGCAACCCGCGCCACATCGGCAACGGTCGGCCCTTCGGTTCTCCTGCGCAAATTTTTTCTAGCGGCCATGGTCTGTTCCCCTTGGTCTTACCGACTATTCGGCCAGAGAAGGTTGAGCAAGCCTCTTGCGCAACGCGTCATGGTAGCGCTACCTAAAGGCGGGAGGATGGAGCTGGATGTTTCTCGGCATAGATATCGGAACGTCAGGGGTTAAGGCGGTCATCGTTGCGGAGAGCGGAGCAGTCATGGCTGCCGGAACCGCCCCGTTAGGCGTTTCCCGCCCCTTTCCGGGTTGGTCAGAGCAGGATCCCGATCATTGGTGGCAGGCGACCGAGGACGCTGTTCTCGCGCTTCCCGAAGATCTCCGGGCGCGGGTGCAAGGGGTGGGCCTTGCTGGGCAGATGCACGGCGCCACCCTGCTAGGCGCAGATCATCGTCCGCTGAGGCCAGCCATTCTCTGGAATGATGGTCGTAGTTCAGACGCATGCCGCCAACTTGAGCAACGGGTTCCTGAATCGCGCTCCATCACAGGCAACCTTGCCATGCCTGGGTTCACCGCACCCAAATTGCTGTGGGTGACGGAGCATGAACCTGAGATCTTCGAACGCGTCGATAAAATTTTGTTGCCCAAGGATTATGTGCGCCTTTGCATGACCGGCGACATGGCGTCTGACCTGTCCGATAGCGCCGGAACATTGTGGCTGGATGTGGCGGCGCGAGACTGGAGCGAGGTCATGCTTGGAGCCACCGGTCTTTCGAGAAATCACATGCCTCCGCTGTTCGAGGGCAATGCCGTTACGGGCGTGTTGCGGCACGAGGTCGCGGCGCAGTGGGGCATGGCGAGGGTGCCGGTGGCTGCTGGCGGCGGTGATAATGCTGCGGGCGCTGTCGGCATCGGTGTCGTCAACGAAGGCGATGCGCTGCTGTCGCTCGGCACGTCTGGCGTGATTTTTGTGGCGACGCGGGCTTTTCGCCCTAACCCTGAACGTGCGGTGCACGCCTTTTGCCACTGCCTTCCCGATATGTGGCACCAGATGAGCGTGCATCTGTCTGCGGCCTCCTGCATCGACTGGGGGGTCAAGGCAACCGGAGCGGATGACCCGGCCGGATTCTTTGCCCTTGCCGAAGCGGCAGGCGCGGGAGTGGGACCTGAGATATTCCTTCCCTACCTTTCCGGCGAGCGCACGCCACATAATGATCCGCATGTGCGTGCCGCTGTGCTGGGTATCGACAACGAAACGGACAGAGGACGTATCGCAGCGGCTGTCCTGGAAGGCGTCGCATTCGCTCATGCGGATGGCATCGCCGTGCTGCGCGACGCCGGTACTGAAATCCAACAGCTTTCGGTGATCGGCGGGGGCGCGCGATCCCGATATTGGGGCACGATCATCGCCGCTGCACTGAATGTGCGCCTTGCTTACCTGGAGGGTGGGGAGGTGGGCCCCGCACTCGGCGCTGCGAAGCTCGCCCTCATGGCTGTGACTGGAGCCAGCGCGGCTGAAGCCTGTGTCCGGCCCCCCATTTCTCACATCATAGAGCCCGACGCCGCGCTAGCCGATCGCCTTGCGCCGCGGCTCGCCCGTTTTCGGGCCGCCTATTCCGCCGTTCAATCACTTTAAGGAGAAATCCGTGACCGCCAGCTATTTCGCTGAATTCCCGACCATCGCCTACGAAGGGCCGGAAAGTAATAACGACCTCGCCTATCGCTGGTACGACAAGGACAAGGTCATCTTGGGCAAGCGCATGGAAGAGCATCTGCGCTTTGCGGTCTGCTTCTGGCATAGCTTCTGCTGGCCGGGCAGCGATGTGTTCGGCGCCGGCACCTTCCGTCGCCCCTGGCATGCAGGCGCAAACGATGCGGCGGCGGCGCGTGCCAAGCGGGAGGCTGCGCTGTCCTTCGTCGAGAAGCTGGACGTGCCCTTCTACTGCTTCCACGACGTCGACGTCATGGCCGATGCCGACACCATCGGTGCGTTCCGCAAGAGCTTTGCCGAGGCGGTTGATCATCTGGAGGAGTTGCAGGACAGGCATGGCCGCAAGCTGCTGTGGGGGACGGCCAACCTGTTCAGCCATCCGCGCTACATGGCGGGCGCTGCAACCAATCCCGATCCGGAAGTCTATGCGTGGGCTGCGAGTCAGGTTCGTGATGCCCTTGACGCGACGCACCGGCTGGGCGGGGCAAATTATGTGCTGTGGGGCGGTCGCGAAGGCTATGACACGATCCTCAACACTGAAATTGGAATCGAGCAGGAGAATTTCGGCCGCTTCCTCAACCTCGTCGTCGATCACAAGCATCGTATCGGGTTTACCGGAACGATCCTGATCGAGCCGAAGCCGCATGAGCCAACCAAGCACCAATATGACTTCGATACCCAGACTGTTTACGGCTTCCTGAAGCGTTTCGGCCTGGAAAACGAGGTGCGCGTAAACATCGAGGCGAACCACGCCACTCTGTCGGGCCACACGTTCGAGCATGAGATCGCCATGGCGAGGGCGCTGGGCATATTTGGATCGATCGATGCTAACCGCGGCGATCATCAGAATGGTTGGGATACCGACCAGTTCCCCAACTCGGTCGAGGAGTTGACGCTGGCCATGCTGGAAATCATCCGGGCAGGCGGCTTCAGTGACGGCGGCTTTAATTTCGACGCGAAGGTCCGGCGGCAGAGCGTAGATGCGATCGATCTGTTCCATGGTCATATCGGCGGGATCGACACGGTTGCGCATGCTCTCGTAAAGGCAGCGGCAATCATCGAGGATGGACGCGTCGATGCATTCCGTACTGAGCGCTATGCGGGATGGCAGGGCGAACTCGGCCAGCATATCCGGTCGAGCGAGGGAACCCTGAATTCAATCGCGGACATCGCGATTGAGCGCGACCTTGTGCCTCAGCCGCGCTCCGGCCGCCAGGAGTGGCTGGAGAATATGGTGAATCGCTTCTGATGGAACTGGCTGCAGGCGAATATCGGCTGCTGCTGGCGCCGGAGCGAGGTGGTTCGATCATGGCGTTTGATTGGCAGGGCGAAGCGTTGTTTCGCCCTGTCTGCGGCCCGTCCATATTGGATGTCGCTTGCTTTCCGCTCGTGCCCTTTTCGAATAGGATAGCCTTTGGCCGCTTTCGAGCGAATGGGCAGGACGTGCAGCTCGCTCCCAATTTTCCAGGGTCCGATCATCCTCATACGCTGCATGGGTTTGGCTGGCTGTCACCTTGGACAATCCAGTCATATGACGCCAACGTCGCGATCATCGAACATCTCCGTTCCGCCGAAGACTGGCCATGGAGCTATCATGCCGAACAGAAGTTCGAGCTGGCTGAGGATGGGCTTACCGTTACCCTGTCGGTGACCAACCTGAGCGACGGTTTGATGCCGACCGGGCTGGGACTTCATCCCTATTTGCCGAGCGCTGACGCTGTCTACCATGGCTTGCATCGGGGGGAGTGGCAGAATGATGACGACTGCCTTCCACGCATACATGATGTCAGGGATTGTGCGGTCGATTGGTGGCAGGGCGGCGATGTATCAATGCGTGAGGTCGATACCGTCTATACCGATCGTGAAGGGCCGCTCTCGATCTTCTGGCCGTCGCGCAATTTGTCACTTGAGATCAGTCCCGTAGAGGCGCTTCCGCACACGGTCATATATACGCCCGGCGACCAGAATTTTTTCTGTGTCGAGCCGGTCAGTCATCCTACCAACGCGCTCAATTCCGTACCATCCAGCATGAAATGGCTGGCCCCCGGTCAAAGCTTTGCAGTGGCCATTTCATTCAACGCCGCGCGGACCGATACCTTTAACGAGAGACCTGCTCCTTCGCCGTAATCGCGAAGCTTAAGCCCCAGGCCCGCGTCAGAAAAAAGACCCTTGGCAGTTTATTTTTTGATCAGCTGGCGAAGGACTGGCAGGTTATAATGTAACGAACCCGTTTACTTATTGTTTTGTGATGTGGTAAAGACGTAAGGATAGCGATCCGCAGCTATATGGCGATGGATCGGCGACATATTTGACGGAGGACTTCTTGGCTGATCGGATAGCCGTTACGCGGCGCATGTTCATCGCTTCAACTGCTCTGGCGATGCCGGTAGCCGCAATGGCTGACGTAACAGGCAAGGCGGTATATCGCGATCCCAAGGCGCGGATTGAAGATCGCGTCCGCGATCTGCTGGGCCGGATGACGCTTGAGGAAAAGGCCGCACAGATGCGGTCGATGGCGTACACCAAATCGACCTTCCTGGATGGCGATAATTTTTCGCCAGAAAAGGCAAAGCAGGTTTTTGTCAACGGGATTGGGCAAATCGGCAATCCGAGCGACACCAATGGTACGGCCCGTTCTGCCAAAGACGCCTATCGTGGCGTCGGGGAGACAATAGACCTTGTGAACGCCATACAGCGGCATCTGGTTGAAAATACCCGCCTGGGTATTCCCGCATTGTTTCACGAGGAAACGGCCCACGGCCTTAAGGCGCGGGACGGAACGATCTTTCCGATCCCGCTCGGTCTCGGCAGCACCTGGGACCCCGCGCTGGTTCAGAAGGCTTACGAGGTGGCGGGGCGTGAAGCCCGCTTGCGGGGCGCTACCGTCGCGCTCAGTCCGGTTCTGGACCTTGCCCGCGATCCGCGCTTCGGCCGGGTCGAGGAGTTCTTCAGCGAAGATCCCTATCTGGTCAGCCAGATGGGCATCGCCTCAGTGCGTGGGCAGCAGGGGCCGCGCCCCTTGGCGGCGGACAAGGTGTTCGTAACGCTCAAACACTTCATTCACGGCGCGCCCGAGAGCGGACTCAATATCGGTCCAGCCGACATGAGCGAGCGGACGCTGCGCGAGAATTTCCTCGTACCCTTCGCGCAGGTCATCAAAAACGCCGACCCCGCCGTGATCATGCCTTCATACAACGAGGTTGGGGGCGTTCCCTCCCACGCCAATTATGAGCTTCTCCAACGTACCGGACGCGAGCGGCTTGGCTTTCGCGGGGCGTATTTCAGCGATTATGGCGGCGTCACCAATTTGATCACGCATCATCACATGGCGGCGCATGACGATGATGCCGCCGTGCTGGCGGTTCATGCAGGCATCGATGCCGAAATGCCGGACGGTCAGGCCTATGCCCGGTTGCCCGAGCTGGTGCGCGCTGGCCGCATTCCCGAAGCCAGCATCGACGCCGCGGTATCCCGCATTTTGGCGCTCAAGTTCGAGGCTGGTTTGTTCGAGAATCCCTATCTGAACAAGTCCCTCGCCCTGCGTCAGGTCAATGCGCCCGCCAGCAAGGCGATTGCACGCAAGGTCGCGCAGAAGTCTCTGGTGCTGCTAAAAAATGACGGTTTGCTGCCGATCGATCCGGCCAAGCCGCGCAAGATCGCAGTCATTGGACCGAACGCGGTTGAGCCATTGTTTGGCGGCTATTCATCCGTGAACGCGCAGGCCGTGGGGATATTGGCGGGCGTGAAAGCGGCTGCCGGGCGAGCGATCTCCATCGAGCATGCCGAAGGCGTCCAGATCGTCAAACCCGACCCCACGGGTCAGCATCTGCCCGCCCGCGCCGCGCGCTACGCCGATCCGGCGGAGAATGCGACGCGCATAGCCCAGGCTGTGGAGGTCGCGAAACGGTCAGATGTCATCCTGTTGGTCGTCGGCGACGTGCCGGAAATCACCCGCGAGGCGATCCATGCTGGGGCGCCGGGCGATCGTAACAGCCTGAACCTGTTCGGCGATCAGGACGCGCTGGTGGATGCGATGATCGCGACAGGCAAGCCGATTGTTGCCTTGCTGATCAACGGGCGTCCGCTCACGGTCAGTCGCCTGGCCGAAAAGGCCAATGCTCTGGTGGAGGGCTGGTATCTCGGCCAGGAGGGCGGGAACGCCTTTGCCGATATGCTTTTCGGCAAGGTCAATCCGGGTGGCAAACTGCCGATCACTTTCCCCCGGTCGGTTGGCGACCTGCCAGTGTTCTACAACAAGCATTCTTCAGCCAGGATTGGCCAGCGCTATGTAGAGGCGAAGCCGACGCCGCTTTTTCCGTTCGGCTATGGCCTGAGTTACACGACGTTCGAAATGACCGCGCCGCGCCTCGCGAAGGCCACCATCGCGGTTGGCGAGACAGCAATCGTGGAGGTGGACGTCACAAATACCGGACAAAGGCCAGGCGATGAAGTGGTCCAGCTCTATGTCCGCGACGATGTAAGTTCCGTGCCGCGACCCGTACTGGAGTTGCGCGGATTTGAACGGGTGACCTTGAAGCCAGGTGAGAAGCGCACTGTGCAGTTTCGCCTTGATCCCGACAGCCTGGCATTCTGGAACATCGACATGAACTATGTCGTGGAACCAGGCACTTTCACGATTCATGCCGGTCCGAACTCGGTCGATCTGAAGTCGGTGAAGCTTACGGTTGCCTGACCAGCGACATTAGCAAAGGTGGCGCGCGCCGACCGCGCACAGGAGTGAAGATGATGTGGGATCGCCGCGAAATAATTGGTGCCGGAGCAGCAGTATTGGCTTCTTCTGCTCTTACGAAGCCGTCTTTTGGCCAGACAGGCACCGAGCACGTGGAGATCGATCTGCGCCGCGAGATGGGCGCGCTGGATCATATCTGGTCGCGTTGCGCAGGATCGGATCGGGCCTCCGCCACGATGCGGGAAAGTTGGCGGCATGATCTGGAGCGGTTCAGGGTCGAGACGGGCCTGGAACGTGTGCGGTTTCACGGCATATTCAACGATGATCTCGGCGTCTGGCCCGGTGGGATGAACGGCAAGGATCCAAATTTCCAGAATGTCGATGAAGTCTATGACGGCGTGCTGGCGAGGGGAGTGCAGCCTTTCGTTGAATTGAGCTTCATGCCCAAGAAGCTCGCCAGCGGGAACACAAAGCTGAACTTCACCTACAACGCCAATATCACTCCGCCAGCGTCGCCGCAGGCATGGGGCGATTTTATCGGCGTTTTCGTGCGCCACCTGATCGATCGCTATGGTCTCAGCACAGTACGCCAGTGGTATTTCGAGGTTTGGAACGAGCCCAACTTAAGCTGGTTCTTCAGCGGTACGCAGGCCGACTATTTCGCTATGTACAAGGCCGCGGCGCGCGCGATCAAGGCGGTAGACCCCAAGTTGCGGGTGGGCGGACCCTCCACCGCGGCCGCACAATGGATGCCGGAGTTTCTCGGCTTTTGCGCTCAGGAAAATCTGCCCGTCGATTTCGTTTCGACGCATATCTATGCGGGCGATGACCAGAAGGAACTGTTTGGCGAGGCGAATAAAATTCCTCACAAGGATGTGATCCCCGCAGCCATGGCCAAGGTACGGAGCCAGATCGACGCGACGCGATACAAAGGCGCGGAACTGTGGCTATCGGAATGGTCGTCCGACAGTCCCGCGATGATCGCCCATGTCATCAGCAATTGCCTGCCCTACTGCCACGCCATGTCGCAATGGTGCATCAGCAATGTGTTCGAAGAGATCAACTTCCCGAATTTCATCCTGAAGGAAGGCGACGGCGGCTGGGGCATGATCGCCCAGCGCGGCATCCCGCGCCCGGCCTTCAACACCTATAAGCTGTTGCACCGGCTGGGTCAGCGCAGGCTGGCGACCACCGGACCGGCTCTTGCGAGCAAGACCAGGAACGGCGCAGCTGCACTGATATGGAATCTGGCCGAAGTGAAGCAGCCTTCCGGGATACCGGGCATGAGCAACGAGCGTATCGTCACGGGCGAACGCAAGAAGATTAAGGTCAAGCTGAAGGGCGCTGCTCCAGGAAAGAGCGTGCGCGTCAGCTATGTCGATCAGGAGCGGGGTTCGCCTCTCCCGAAATGGCGGGAATTGGGGTCGCCGCAATATCCCAGAAAGGATCAGATCGATCAGATCCGCCGGGCTGCCGAACTCGCGCCACCGGAAACGCGCCGCCTGGATAAGGAGGGCGTCTTGACGCTGGACCTGCCGCCTGAAGGCGTCGCATTGGTTGAAATGTCTGAATGAATTGGCGCCTAAATTCGCTTTTGTGGGCGTCTTGTGGTGCAGGCGATAACTTCATAAGTGAGACTGCCTAACGAAGACGGGACATTTGGGTGAAGGAATCCAAGAAGCGCGGTTCGCCGGTTGACGCAAAGCTTAAACCTCAAGCCACGCGGGTTAGGCGCATGGGGCGGCCGCCAACCAAGAAAGCGGGCGAGATAGAGGAAGCTATTCTGTCAGCGGCGAAGGAATTGTTCCTGTCGCTCGGCTATGAAGCAACCTCGATGGAAGCGGTGGCGCAGGCGGCCGGTGTCTCCAAACGAACATTGTACATCCGTCATTCGACCAAGGAAGCGTTGATAAAGTCTGTAGTGGAAGATCGCGTCCGCACCTGGTCCAACGAAGCAAGCGCCCGGAA
This sequence comes from Sphingobium sp. ZW T5_29, assembly GCF_044987515.1. NCBI lineage: Bacteria > Pseudomonadati > Pseudomonadota > Alphaproteobacteria > Sphingomonadales > Sphingobiaceae > Sphingobium > Sphingobium sp. ZW T5_29. Next base: position 13,809 of record NZ_JBJDRM010000018.1, on the reverse strand, counting down.
CAGTGAGGTGCCGGAAACATTTCCCGAAAGCCTGAAGCGGCACGCCCAGACCTTTGTCCACATGCTTGCCAACCCTGAAGTTCGGCAATTTGATCGGCTGATCTTGACGACGGCCCATCGCTTCCCTGAGATTGCTGAAACTTTTTACAATCTCGGCTACAATTACGAACTCGGCTTCCTGACGAACGAAATCATCAGAGGGACTCAGGATGATGCTGTGCCTCCTAAGGAGCCCAGGCGCGTAGCGTTGCAGTTGTTGAGTATGATCCAGGGGTGGCGCAGGACCGAGGAAACAGTGCGCGAGATTAGCACTGAAGAAGCGGCGGAATTTGCGTCTCAGGCGGTGGACGTGCTGTTGCGTGGTAGGGACAGTTGGTAAAATATTCGCCTGCCTGACACGACTGGCCGGAGCATATGACAGCCGGCCAGCCGCGTGAGGCTTACTTAGCCTTCAGTTTGGCGAGGTCTGCGTCGACATCGGCAAGTACCTTGTCCGTGATCTGATCCGGCGAATATTGCTGAATATCCTTCAGCGTCATCGAACGAGCCATATCCACCTGATCATTGGTGGTCATGCCGGGGACGTGCTTTTCCAAGACAGCCTTTGCAGCCGGATCGTCAAGCAGGGCGCCAATTTCCGTCGTCGAGCTTGAATAAGCTGCCTGAGCAAAAGCGGGCAGGGGCGCCATCGCGAACACCGCGGCGGCCAAGATCAATTTCTTCATTTTTCTCTCTCCATCAATGAGTGGCAAACTATCTAGCAGGATGTTGGTTTAATGCAACGAGCCTGTTTACTTCTCCCGTGATATAGCGCTATGCCTTGCCCGTTGCTGAACAATGTTGAATAGAGGTGAGGTGATGAAGGCGATCGCGAAGCGGAAGGTGTTCCGGGTCCTTGGCGTGCTCGCCGCGATTTTGGTCCTCGTTCTGGTGGGCCTGTCATTGATGTTCATGACCGCCGTAGGGCCGGGTAATTTTGGTCGGTTGGTCCTGGGCATTGGCACCAGCTATGACAAGACGCCGCCGCAAATCTCCGCTAAGCTTGCTGACCCTGCTATTCTCATTTTTTCCAAGACCAATGGCTTTCGCGACGACGCGCAGATCGTTGCGGCGAACCGTGCGCTGGAGGAGATTGCCCGTCAGCGTGGCTGGGGCAGCTACACGACCGAGAATGCCGCCATATTCAACCCGGACCAGCTTGCCCGCTTCAAGGCTGTAATATGGAACAGCGTGAGCGGCGACGTTCTGACGTCGGGGCAACGTGATGCGTTCCGCAATTGGATGGAGAAGGGCGGTGGCTTTGTCGGGCTGCACGGTGCCGGCGGCGATCCGCAATATGCCTGGCGCTGGTATGTCGATGACCTGATCGGGTCCCAGTTCATTGGTCATATCATGGACCCGCAGTTCCAAATGGCTACGCTCAATGTCGAGGATCGGAGCCATCCCGCTACCCGTCATCTGGGCCCGACATGGCGCCGGACGGACGAATGGTATTCCTTCGCGACGAACCCTCGCGACAAGGGCTACCGCATTCTCGTGACGATCGATGAGGGGACTTACCGTCCCGAAGAAAAACTGCTACCATTCACCAAGCCGAAGAACATCCGCATGGGTGCCGATCATCCGATGGTTTGGACGCATTGCGTGAAGGATGGACGCGCATTCTATTCCGCGCTGGGACACGCGGCCTCCACCTATCAGGAACCGCAGCATCGTGAAATGATCGCTGGAGCGATCAGCTGGGCCGCCGGGCTGCAAGGGCCGGGTTGCGCCAACGGCAAAGAAATAACCTCATAATCAGCGGTCCGAAGACCTCCTCTCTTTTTACTGGAGTTGCCTGAAAATGTTGCGCCATCCCAATGTCAGCCGCCGGTCTGTCCTGATCAGCTCCGCCTGCCTTTTCGCTTGGCAGGCTTCGGGCATCCCCGCTGCGATGGCCGCTGTCCGCCGTCCGCTTTCCAGCCGGGTCCAGTCGCTGATCGCTCAGATGACAATCGAAGAAAAAGCGGGGCAGCTGACGCTGATGCCCACGCCATGGACTTCGGCGGCAGCAGCCAAGATCAATCCGGAAGCGGTCCTGCGCAACATCGAGAATTTGACAGGCGATGCACAGGCCGGGCGGCTGGGCGGCGTGTTCAACGGTTTTGGGGTCGAGGCGCATCGCAAGCTTCAGACAGCCGCCGTGAAGGGGCGCCTTGGCATTCCCATGATCTTCGCGGGCGATGTGATCCACGGTTATCGCACGGTTTTCCCGGTGCCGCTGGGGGAAGCGGCAAGCTTTGACCCCGACCTCGCCGAACGCACCGCCCGTGCGGCGGCGGCGGAAATGGCGGCAACCGGTTTCGACTGGGTCTTCGCGCCGATGGTGGACATAGGCCGGGACGCGCGCTGGGGTCGAACGGTCGAGGGCGCGGGCGAGGATGTGCTGCTGTCAAGCGACATGGCTCGTGCGCGGACACGCGGATTCCAGGGCCGGTCTCTTGCCGATGACGCTTCCGTTGCCGCCTGCATGAAGCATTTCGTGGCCTATGGGGCCGCGGAAAGCGGGCTGGACTATAACACGGCGGACATTTCCGAACGCACTCTGCGCGAAGTTTATCTTCCGCCGTTCCAGGCCGCAGTGGATGCAGGTTGCGCCACCGTCATGGCCGCGTTCGAGGATATTGCAGGCCGTCCCGTCCATGGCGGGCGTGAATTTCTGACCGACATATTGCGCGGCGAGATGGGCTTCGACGGGCTGGTCGTCGGCGACTATAATGGCGATGTTGAAATCGTCGCGCGCGGCCTTGCGGCCGACGCCCGCGACGCTGCGCGGATCGCCATCATGGCAGGGCTCGACATGAGCATGGCCAGCGGCATCTACCGCGACCATCTGCCTTCGCTGGTGCAGGCGGGCGAAGTACCGATGGAACGGGTGGATGAGGCGGTCGGCCGCGTCCTCGCGCTCAAGGAAAGGCTCGGTCTGTTTGAGGATCCTTTCCGCCGCATGGACCTGAAGCGGCAAAAGGCGCGCATGCGCACCAAGCCCGCGCTCTCACTCGCACGCGAGGCGGCCCAACGTTCTATCGTCATGCTGAAGAATGACGGCAATCTTTTGCCTTTGCCGCGCGAGGGTAAACGCATCGCCATCATCGGCCCCTTTGCGGAAGGTCCCAGCAATCTGCACGGACCTTGGACGCTGTTCGCCGACAACAAGGAAGCGGTCGATCTTGCCAGCGGCATGCGATCGGCGGTTAGCGACGCTTCGCTGATCAGCGTGGTCAAAGGTAGCGAGATTACAGCGCCGATCGACGGCGGCATCGATGCAGCCGTGGCAGCCGCGCGAGCAGCGGATATCGTTATCCTTGCCGTGGGCGAACGCGAAGCGATGTCGGGCGAGGCGGCCTCGCGGGACCTGGTCGTGGTCCCCGCCCCGCAACAGGCCCTGGCAGAGGCGGTAGCCGCTGTCGGAAAGCCGATGATCGTCGCTTTGCGAAACGGCCGCGCACTCGCGCTGGAAGGCGCGATCCTTGATGCACCGGCGATCCTCGTCACCTGGTTCCTGGGTTCGGAAATGGGCAATGCCGTCGCCGACATCCTGTTCGGCGCGAAAGGGCCTTCGGGGCGCCTTCCAGTCAGCTTCCCGATTTCAGCAGGACAGGTGCCTTATTATTACGCGCATCGTCGGCCAGGGCGCCCGGCCAGCGCGCGATATATCACATCTAAATATGACGCTCGCTTCCCGTTTGGTCATGGCCTGACCTACGGGGAAATCAGCTATGCCGATCTTGTCATGTCCTCCAAGCAGATGCCGAAGGACGGCAGCTTGCGCGTGACGGTGACGATCAAGAATGAGGGGAAATACGCTGCGAAGGAACTGGTGCAGCTATATGTCCAGGACGTCGTTGCGAGCGTCACCCAACCTGTCCGCCAGTTGAAGGCATATAAGCATGTCGATCTGCCGCCGAAACGATCACAGCAGGTCACATTTGACCTGGCCGCGGCTGATCTCGCCTTCCTTGGTGTAGATCTGAAGCCCGTCGTCGAAACCGGAAAGTTCAAGCTGTGGGTCGCGCCTTCCGCCGAAGCTGCCGGCCTTGCCGAAGAATTCGAGGTTGCATGATCTGTGTCAGCAGCTTGCCAAGGTGACGTCCAGATGATCGACTCTTCGTCGATCCGCGTCCACCAGCAGGCTGCCAACGCCCAAAAAAGATGGTCGATCCCGTTGCTTGGGTCGCTCGCGCGGCGCGGCGGCCTGACAACCAGGATTTATGCACTGGTCGATGCGCTCGGGCTACCCATCGGCTTCGGGAGCCCGGAACCCCCTTGATACCCATAGGGAAGATCGTCGATTTTCTGAGTATCAGAGCGTGGAAGGTAAATAGCGGCAGTTGTTCACCAGCCGAGTAACAGCGTTACATCGATCGCGATTACCCGCGTCTATCGCAAAGGCTGCGCAATTTGGGTGGAACCTTCATAGTTTAGGAAGTTTCCCAGCTCCGAAATAAACCTGTCAAACTGATCATGATGCAACCAATGCCCGGCATCCGCGAACTCCACCAGCCTGGCATCCTTGAAATGATCGATCCTCCCATCCTCCACCGGGTTCGACGCCCAACTGTCGAGTCCCAGGCATAAAAGGACAGGGCAGGTAATCCGCGCCCAGAATTGCGGAAGCTCTACTTCCGACGCATTTTCCGGCGGCTGAATCCGCAAATCAGGATCGAACTTCCAGCCGTAGCTGCCATCTTCGTTTCGGTTCACGCCATGTGAAGTCAAATGCAGCGCCCGCTCAGCAGACAAATGATCATTCCGCTCCCGCATCCGCCCTACCGCCGCCTCGATCGTGGCATAGTGTCGGGGTAGGCGTCGAGCGCTGATCTGCCGCTTCGCGATCCACTCGCCCCACTGATCCGGCGCGGAAAGGGCGGCTTTTTCTTTCAGCCGGTCGGGCGACAGTCCCAGGCCTTCGATGGCCACCACCCGCTCAACGCGGCCAGGAAACAACCCGGCATAGCGCAGGACGACCGCTCCGCCCAACGAATGACCGACCAGCGTCACCTTGTCGCGACCGATCTGGTCCACCAATTGGGCCAGGTCATAGACGAAGTCTGCGGTCAAATAAGAACCCTGCCTCGACCAAGCGCTGTCGCCGTGCCCTCGCAGATCGGGAGCGATGACATGATAGTCCCGCGCCAAAACGCTTGCGGTCCAGTCCCAGCTACGCGCGTGATCCAGTGCCCCATGCAGGAGGATGATCGTCGGTGCGGACCGATTGCCCCAATCGACATAATGTAGCCTGGTCCTAAGGGACGTGTAGAAATGTGAACTAGGGCAGGGCAGAGGGGATGCAGTCATGTGGTTCCATATGCCGAAGTCGGAGAGCGGCTTTATACTCATCTTCCTTCAACCAACTCCACGAGGCTGGCAAGCGATGTACTGACCCAACAGATGAAATGTAGCAGGTTTTTTGCAGGGTGGATCGCTGACGCGGGGACTAGCTTCGGTCGATCGTGCCAAATCGGGAAATGAGGCGGGTTTTTGTGATCGGACCTAGTTCTGCACGCCGGGCATTTCAGAAAAGCGAGCGGCGGCATATCCTTGCCGTGCGACCGCCACCATTCGTGCCAGTTCGGCTTGCTTGAATGGCTTGTCCAGCCTCAGCCGCCTCGTTGCCTGGGGTGGCAATTCTGCAAAACCGGTGATGATGACAATCGGCAAACCCGGACGGATTTCCTCCAGGACATCGGCCAATTGGGCCCCTGTCATGTTCGGCATGGCGTGGTCGGTGATGACCATGTCGATATGGCCCTGCTCCAGTATACGCAGCGCGTCAGCTCCTGACATTGCTTGAAATACGGTGTGGCCCAGTTCCCCCAGCATGCCAGCGGTGTTGGTAAGGACCAGTTCGTCATCATCCACCGCCAGGATGACGAGCGGCTGGTCATCCTGGCCGACGACAGCGTCAAGCGTTTCGGGGGCAGCTTCCGTCAATGAGTTTTCGGACGAAGCGACGGGCAACCACAGGGATACGTTTGTTCCCTGTCCAAGACCGCTGGAGATCGTCAACGAACCCCCGCACTGTTCTGCGAAGCCGTGAACCATCGACAAACCGAGGCCTGTGCCTTTTCCAATCCCCTTGGTCGTGAAAAAAGGTTCGCGCGCTTGGTTGAGGGTCGCTTCATCCATGCCCTCGCCTTCGTCAATCACCGACAATCGGACATATCTGCCCGATGCCAGATCGGGGTGCTGGTCGGCATGCAGATCCAGTTCCACGCCTTCTATGATTAGTCGGCCGCCGTCCGGCATGGCATCGCGTGCGTTTACCGCCAAGTTGAGCAGCGCCAATTCCAGTTGGCCCGGATCGGCATGAGCGCAGCTAAGCGAAATCGGAAAACGTGTCTCAATGGATACGGTCGACCCAAGCGTCGAGTCCAGAAGACCAGCCATATTCCGTACGAGGTTCACACAATCCACGCTCTCCAGTCGCAATTCCTGTTTGCGAGCGAAGGCCAGCATACGCTGGGTCAAAGTAGCGCCACGTTCAGCAGCGATGATCGCATTCTCGATATAACGCGAAATGTCCGCGCCGATCGCTAGCCGCTGCCTTGCCAGGTCCAGACTACCCACGATTACAGCAAGCAGATTATTGAAGTCGTGAGCCACGCCTCCGGTCAATTTGCCGATGGCATCCATTTTCTGAGACTGGAAAATGGCCTCACGCGCCTGTTCCAGTGCCATCTGTGTTTCGCGCCGTTCGGTAAGATCGCGGGTCACCTTCGCAAAGCCGATCAATTTCCCCATGGGGTTGCGGACCGGATCAATGACGACATTGGCCCAAAATCGGGAGCCATCCTTGCGGATGCGCCAGCCTTCTGCCTCGAACCGGCCTTCGCGCGCCGAAGTCTCCAGCGCGCGTGTCGGCACACCCGCCAACCGGTCCTCGTCCGAGTAAAAGCGCGAAAAATTCTGGCCCAGAATTTCGTCGGCTGTATATCCTTTGAACCGCTGAGCCCCGGCGTTCCAGCTGGTGATCGTGCCGACCGGGTCCAGCATATAAATTGCATAGTCGGTAACGCTCTGCACCAGCAGCCGGAACCGTTCCTCGCTTTCCTTCAGTGCCGCTTCCGTGGTGCGCCGTTCGGTGAGGTCACGAGTAACCTTGGCAAACCCAATGATCGTACCGGTTGGGTTACGGATGGGGTCGATGACGACGTTGGCCCAGAAGTGGGTGCCATCCTTGCGCACGCGCCACCCTTCAGCCTCAAACCGGCCTTCCCGCTCCGCAGTTGCGAGCGCTCGGGCTGGAACGCCTGCCGCCCGGTCTTCGGCTGTATAGAATGCGGAAAAATGCTGCCCGATAATCTCGTCAGCTTCATACCTCTTGAATCTGCGCGCACCCGCATTCCAGCTGACGATAGCCCCGGAGGGGTCGAGCATATAGATCGCATAATCGGTCACGCTCTGGACGAGCAATTCAAAGCGGTTTCCAGAGATGTCCGGCGCCGCCGTGCTCATAATGCCCCCGTAAAAATCATATATCTTATTGAGACATCCAAACCTGCCGGGCGGATGTTCGTTCCTTTGGAGAATCGGCTTCGTTCCCATCCAGCCCTAGCCTGTTGGAAAAAAATCCCTATTTGTTTTCTTTGGGTTCCATGTATTGCCTTGCACCTTGACCGGCGTTGACGTGCTTCGGCACAGCGGCTAGGCGGATGTCGCTTTGCGGGTGTAGCTCAATGGCAGAGCAGAAGCTTCCCAAGCTTACGACGAGGGTTCGATTCCCTTCACCCGCTCCACTGTAACAGTTCTATTGAAAAGGGCCGCTCCAATGGGCGGCCCTTCATTTTTGCTACAGTTCAAAGCGTCAGCGCTGCTGGCCACCCTGATCGTCCCGGCGCTCCCCTTGACCGCCACCTTGCTGACGACGCTGTTCATCGCTCTGCTGATTTTGCTGCCCGCCGCCCTGTCCGGGCTGTCCGCCTTGCTGGGTGCGGCCACCATCCTCCTGATTTTGCTGTCCGGGATTTTGGGCCTGTCCGCCCTGCTGATTATCTTGGTTCTGATTAGCCATTTTCTGAGATCCTCTCGAGCGCCGGGGTGACGCTGAGATAGAACCGCTGATGGAAAGATCGCGTTCCCGGCGACTTGCTGATCGAGATCAGTCGAGACCTCATTTCTCTTCTGCCGCTCGACTATCCGACCTGACGTTTTGCGAGCTTGCGAGCCAATGTTCGGCGATGCATGCCCAAGCGTCGGGCGGTTTCCGAAATGTTGAAGTCGCTGTCTTTCAACACCTCATGGATATGTTCCCACTCCAGCGTTTTGATCGATGTCGGACGGGGCGCCAGCGGAGTTGTTGTATCACCCGCCGACCGCCGCGCGAACGCGGCTTCGATGTCGTCGGTATTAGACGGCTTGGCCAAGTAATGGGATGCGCCGAGCTTGATCGCTTCCACCGCGGTCGCGATGCTGGCGAAACCGGTCAGAACTACGATGAGCATTTGGGGGTCATGAGCATGAAGTGTCTGGACGCAAACCAGGCCAGATTCGGTTCCCAACTTAAGATCGACGACCGCATAGCTGGGATCATGAACTTCCAGGATAGATTGCAGCGCTGTCTGGCTATCCGCCGTCAGCACGCTGTATCCCCGCCGCTCGAAAGATCGTTTGAGAGTGCGGGCAAAGGCCGCGTCATCTTCCACCAGCACGAGCAGTCTTGGCGCTGTGTCATCCATTTGCCTGTTCCTCCAGCGCCACGGTCCCCAGGGGCACTCGCATCAGCACGAGTGCGCCGCCGTCAGCCCCGTTGGTGGCGCTGACGTTACCACCTAGCTTCCGCACGACATTGACCACAAGAAACAGGCCCAGCCCACTGCCTTGTTTGCCCTTGCTGGAGCGATAAGGCTTACCAAAGTCTGTTAGCATCGCATCGGTAAAACCGGAGCCGTCATCCCGCACAGCGATGTTAAGGGAAAGATTGTCGCGGCCCACGAGCAGATCGATATGGCTTGCCCCGGCTTCCCGTGCATTGTCCAGAAGATTTCCGATCGCCTGCCGGATCACTGGGTCAGCGACGATGCGTGGATAGTCGTGCGGGCCATAATCGCAGCGCAGCGGCATGCCAGCGTTTGCTGCGCGCCAATCCCTCGCAATACCTTCGATGAAGTCCCGCACGTTTGTGATTTCGGGAGCTTCCCCCCGCGCTTCTCCGGCCGACAGAAGAATACCGGTCAGGATCGCCTTGCAGCGCTGCACTGCCATCTGCATTTCTTCTACTTCTTCCATCAGCGGACGGTTCTGGCTGATCTCTGGCATGTGCTGCCAATCGCCCAGCACAACGGCGAGCTGCGATAGGGGGGTCCCCAATTCATGCGCCGCGCCCGATGCAAGCAAGCCCATGCGTACGATATGTTCCTCTTCCACCGCCTGTTGCCGCAAACGCGCCAGATAGGTGTCGCGTAACTGCAGGTTGCGGGCGACGGGCATCACGAACAGCACCAGCAATACCGCGATCATGGTAAGGCAGATCCAGGTCCCGATGATGTGCAGGTCGAACAGGCGCCCTTCCATTGCATCCGAAAGGCCAAGCGGTTGATGCACGATGGAAAGCATTGCCGCGCAGACTGCCGACATGAGGACTATCCCCCATATGCTCCAACGGTCGAGTAGAACCGCGCCCAAAGCTACCTGCAAGAGATACAGGGAGATGAAAGGGTTGGTGGCCCCGCCGCTCAGATATAGCTGTGCGGTAAGCATCAATACGTCGAACAGCAGCGCCACGAACAACTCCGCGCTGGCTACGTCGGTGCGGCGGCGGAGCGCAGCATAGGAGCCCACGTTCACGACGGCAGCGATACTGGCAACCAGCAGCATGGCGTCGACGGGCAGGCTAATGCCCATAACATGGTGTACGAACAAAATCGTCGCAACCTGTCCAGCGATAGCTATCCAGCGCAACTGCACCAGCAGCGCCATATTTTTGCGTCCAGCCGCATCGGCCGGCCACTGGCCGGGCAGCCAGCGGCCACTGAGAGGCCGAATAAGCCTCACGCCCGGCATGCTTTCCATTCGTGACGCATAACCACTATGTAGGCGCCCGCGACCATCGCCGCCAGCGCGAACCATGTGATTGCGTAGGTCAAATGATTGTTCGGAAAATTGACGATGGTTAGCCCGCCGATAGGCAGCGTGGTGGAAGCGCCGCTATATTCTTGGTCCAGGAAATAGTTCGCGACGGGCGCGCGCAGATTGCGGGCACGGCTGATTGCCGACACATCGCGTGAATACCATCGATCAGCCTTGGGATCGTTGCTGCGTAAAAATCCGCCGTCCGGCTCCGTTTTACGCAGCAGGCCGACAATCCGCACCGTTCCGGTAGGCTTACCATAGCCGGAGCGACGGTCTGGCGGTACGAAGCCGCGATTGACGATTATGATGAAGCCACGATCGGTGAGCAGCGGTGTCAGCACCCAATATCCCAGGCCATGGACGGTAGATGCCTGCACCAGCGTAGTCCGATCATGCAGAAAGCGTCCGCGCGCCGTGATCCGTCGGTACATATCGTCTGGTCGGGCCTGAGGTGGGGCCGGGCCAAGGCGGTCGTGGATGCGCATTTCGACCTGATGGATCAGCGCGCGTTTCCACTGCAGCCGATGGACTTGCCAGAGGCCCAGGCTCACCAGGCCGGTGAACAGGAGTGCGGCGGCGACTGACAGGCTGATCAGAGCCGCCACCGACCGCCGCTTTGTATTCACGGCATCTGGCTCATGTCATGCGGTGACATGCCCTGCATCTGGGGCATCATATTGGTGTTCAGATGGTACATGACCCACATGGATCCTGACAGGGTGATGACGACCAGAACGATCGTGAAGATCAAGGCCATCATCGTCCAGCCGCTTTCCGAGCGGGTATTCATGTGCAGGAAGTAGATCATGTGAACGATGATTTGCACCACTGCGAACGCCATGATGACGAACGCGGTGGTCTGCGGATTAGCGAAATAGCCGGTCATTACCAGCCAGAAGGGGATGGCCGTCAGGATCACCGACAGGCCAAAGCCGATCATGTAGCTGCCAAAGCTGCCATGACCATGCCCCGCGTCGTGATTGCCGTGGACGTCGTGATCGTGCGCGTTCATCGCAGCATTCCCATAAGATAAACAAAGGTGAAAACACCAATCCAGACAACGTCGAGGAAGTGCCAAAACATGCTGAGGCACATTAATCGGCGCTGATTTGCGGGGATAAGACCCTTTTTCGCTACCTGAGTCATCAGCGTCACCAGCCAGATGATACCAAAAGTGACGTGCAGCCCATGGGTGCCCACCAGCGCGAAGAATGCCGACAGGAAGCCCGATCGCATCGGGGTTGCGCCTTCATGGATGAGGTGTGCGAACTCGTACATTTCGATGCTGAGGAAGGCGAGGCCGAACAGGCCGGTGATGGCCAACCAGCCCTGCGTTGCTGCCACCCGGTTCTTTTCCATCGCCAGCATGGCAAAGCCATAAGTGATCGATGAAAATAGCAGCATTGCGGTGTTCAGTGCCACCAGCGGCAGATCGAACAGGTCCTGGGGACCAGGCCCCGCAGCATAATTGCCGCCCAGCACTGCGTAGGTTGCGAACAGGCAGGCGAAGATGAGGCAATCGCTCATCAGGTACATCCAGAAGCCCAGCATGGTGCTGGAGCCTTCTGGATGATGAGGTTCTTCGGCCAGATGGAAGAGGGGGCGGCCATCATTGTCCAGGAATGCGGCGTCGACGGTAGCTGCGCTTGCCATATTTGTTCAGCCCTGCATCGCGAGTTGGCGGGTGCGCTCGTTCTCGGTGCGCTCAACCACATCCTCCGGGATATGGAAGTCGCGCTTATAGTTGAAAGTATGACCGATCGTGACCGACAGGATACCTATGAAGCTGAGGCCTGCGAGCCACCATATATACCAGATCATCCCGACGGCGAAGGCTACCGAAAGCCCTCCAAGGATCACGCCAGTGCCGGTATTGCTGGGCATATGGATCGGGCGGTAGCCACTGGCAGGGCGCTGATAGCCGCGCTTTTTCATGTCGGCCCATGCGTCGCCATCATGAATTACCGGCGTGAAGGCGAAATTGTAGTCGGGCGGCGGTGAACTGGTCGACCATTCGAGCGTACGGCCATCCCAGGGGTCTCCGGTCGTATCGCGCAGTTTGTCGCGGTTGATGATGCTCACCGCGAACTGGATGAACATGCACGCGATGCCACCGGCGATCATGAGTGCGCCCAGTGCCGCGATCTGGAACCAGATCTGCAGGGAAGGGTCGTCGAATACTCGCATGCGGCGCGTGACGCCCATGAGACCCAATATATAGAGCGGCATGAAGGCAACCCAGAAGCCGACGACCCACAGCCAGAAACTGCGTACACCCCAGGTCTTGTCCAGTTTGAACCCGAACGCCTTTGGCCACCAATAGTTGATCGCCGCGAACAGGCCGAACAGCACGCCGCCGATGATCACATTGTGGAAGTGGGCAATCAGGAACAGCGAGTTATGCAGCACGAAGTCGGCGGGTGGCACGGCGAGCAGCACGCCGGTCATTCCGCCAAGTACGAACGTCAGCATGAAGGCGACAGTCCACATCATCGGCAATTCGAAGCGGATGCGGCCGCGATACATTGTGAAGAGCCAGTTGAAGAGTTTTGCGCCTGTCGGAATGGAAATGACCATCGTCGTTATGCCGAAGAAGCTGTTGACGCTGGCGCCCGATCCCATGGTGAAGAAATGGTGCAGCCAGACGAGGTAGCTCAGGATCGCGATGACGACCGTCGCATAGACCATCGACGAATAGCCGAAGAGCCGTTTCGACGAGAAAGTCGAGGTGACTTCGCTGAAGACGCCGAACAGGGGCAGGATGAGGATGTAGACTTCCGGGTGGCCCCAGATCCAGATGAGGTTTACGTACATCATCGGGTTGCCGCCAAAGTCGTTCGTGAAGAACGCCGTGCCGACGTAGCGGTCGAGGCTCAGAAGGGCCAGGACGGCGGTCAGGACCGGGAAGGCGGCCACGATGAGGACGTTTGAGAGGAGCGATGTCCATACGAAGATGGGCAGTTTCATCATCGTCATGCCGGGCGCGCGCATTTTCACGATGGTCGCGATCAGGTTGATGCCTGACAAGAGGGTCCCCACGCCCGCCACCTGCAGGCCCCAGATATAATAGTCGACCCCGACGCCCGGTGAGTAGGCGATGCCCGACAGCGGGGGATAGGCGAGCCAGCCCGTCCGCGCGAATTCGCCCACGAACAGCGACATCATGGTGATGACCGCGCCTGCCGTCGTCATCCAGAAGCTGAAATTATTGAGGAAAGGGAAGCTGACGTCGCGCGCGCCGATCTGCAAGGGGATCATGTAGTTCATGATGCCGGTGATCATCGGCATCGCCACGAAGAAGATCATGATGACGCCGTGCGCCGTGAAGATCTGGTCATAGTGATGCGCGTTCAGATAGCCTTCCGACCCGTTGAACGCCCATGCCTGCTGTATGCGCATCATGACGGCGTCGGCGAAGCCGCGCAGGAACATGATGAGGCCCAGGATCATGTACATGATGCCGATACGCTTGTGGTCCACGGTCGTGAACCAGTCGCGCCACAACATGCCCCAAAGGCGATATTTGGTGATGAGGCCCAGCACGGCGACCCCGCCGACGACGACCGCGAGGAAGGTGCCGATCAGGATCGGTTCGTGGAACGGGATCGCGCTCCAGTCGAGCCGACCGAAGATCAGTTTCCAGATGCCGCTATTTTCGGAGGCGGGATGAGGGGACATGGGATCAGGGCCTTGGGAGGG
>NZ_JBJDRM010000017.1:0-63839 GCF_044987515.1 Sphingobium sp. ZW T5_29 | reverse complement strand
TCTTGACTATGCTGTATCGCTCGACGGACTGCCTCAGTCGTGCGGGCGCTCCCGTGTAAAATCTGCCCCATAGCGCATCCTTCCATTCCTGGTTGAATAATGCACCATCAAAGGATGGGACTAAACATCTAGGCCTTGACCAGGCCAATGTCGCGCAACCGTTCCATCAGATAATCATGCGCCGTTATCGGCGGGTCCCGCGGCAGATGCGCCTCGTCGGTGCATTGCGGCAGCGGCTCGATCAGGAAATCGGGCCGCAGGTGCAGGAAAAACGGCATGGAATAGCGGGATACCCCCCGTCGTTCAGGTGCAGGATTGACGACCCGGTGGCTGGTCGATGGAAGGCGGTGGTTGGTCAGCCGTTGCAGCATGTCGCCCACATTGATCGCCAGCGCGCCCGGCGGCGGGACCACGGGCAGCCAGTTGCCATCGCGATCCTTCAGTTCCAGCCCGCCTTCCTCCGCACCCAGCAGCAGGGTGATCAGGTTGATATCCTCATGCGCGGCTGCCCTGACGCCGGGCGCGGCGGGGGACACGGGAGGATAATGCAGCAGCCGCAGGATCGAATTGCCCTTGCCCGTCGCCTGTTCGAACCAATGTTCATCCAGCCCCAGATAAAGCGCGATGGCCGACAATAATGCGGCCCCCGCCTGTTCGAATTCGGCATAAAGGCGCGTGAAGGCGGCGCGGAAATGCGTGATCTCTTCCGGCCAGACATTGGGCGGCATGGCGTTGGCAAGCGGGTCTCCCATGGGAAGGTCGCGTCCTATATGCCAGAATTCCTTGAGATCATTTTCGTTCGCGTCCTTGGCTATTTCCCTGCCAAAGGCCGTGTAGCCACGCTGTCCTCCATTGGCGGCGGCGTCATAACGCAGCTTCGCGTCCACTGGCAGATCGAAGAAGCGGCGGGACAATGCCCAGCACCGGTCGATAACCGCTTCGTTCATGCCATGATCCCTGACCATGGCGAAGCCAAAGCGCTGGAACGAACATCCCAGCGCCTGGGCGAAATCCGCCTTCGCCATGTCCGCCATCGACAGGATGGGAACTTGTGCCGGTTCCGGCTGGGACATTTCTTCACTCCGCTTGCTCGCAGTCATCCTTGATCGGCTCCGCAGGCTGATGCAAGGAGGCTGGATGAACTATTGGCTGATGAAATCGGAACCCGACGTTTTTTCCTATGATGACCTGGTGGAAAAGGGGCAGGCGGAATGGGACGGCGTGCGCAACCATGCTGCCCAGCTCAATATGAAGGCCATGCGCAAGGGTGACCTGTCCATCTTCTACCATAGCAATATCGGCGTTGAAGCCGTTGGAATCATGGAAATTGTAGAGGAAGCGGCGCCCGACAGTACCGACGACAGTGGCAAGTGGATCGCGGTCCATGTTGCACCGAAGGAAAAATTGACCAAGCCCGTGACATTGAAAACGATGAAGGCTGACCCGGCGCTTTCCGAAATGGTCATATTGCGCCAGTCGCGCCTGTCCGTATCGCCGCTTACCGAAGCAGAATTTCGGCACATATTGGCTCTGTCGAACGCCTGATCGTGCCGACGGGATGATTGCGTTTGACGCAATCGTCACGCCGTCACTTGCGATTGCTGCTGCATTGCAGCGACAATAGCCTGCGGGGCAGAACATAAGATCAGGGGTGTTTGATCGGCATTCTCAAGGAGCTAATCCCATGCGAATGCTGTCGAAATTCATTGTTTCTGGTGCCCTGGGCACTGTATTTTCGTTGGCAGCCCCGGCTTCTGCCGAAGAGGGAAAGCAGCGCTTCACCCACGAAGGCTACACCTACGTCTATAATGTGCGCGAGACGAAGGTGGGTCAGGTGATCACCGGGCGTCGCTATCCCGACGCGTCCGCCTTCAACCTGGCGGTTAAAAAGGGGAAAGTTTCCGGGACAACGGGTGGCGTTCATGTCGCCTTCAGCCTGGAATCGGCGCAAGGCGCTGCAAGCGAATAATATTTCGAAGAGGGCGGCTTTCCAGTAAGCCGCCCCATTCTGTATCAGCGGCAGCGGCGCTTGCTGTCAATTTCCTTGCCCAGCAGCGCGCCGCCCGCAGCACCCAGGATGGTGCCGGTGGCGCGATCCCCCTGCGTGTCGATCGTGCGACCAAGCAGCGCGCCGCCCACGCCGCCGATGATCAGGCCGGTCGTGCCGTCTGATTTGCGGCAATAGGTTCGCCCATCCCGACCGCGCCACTCCTTGTAGCGGTGATGCTTGCGCGCCTGCGCGCCATCGGCGGGCACCGCCATGGAAACGGGAATCGCCATCGAAGCGGCGACAAGGGCAAGAACGGCTTTACGCATAATAATCCTCCGAGAAAATGCTCGCTGATGTGAACCCCCTGATATTGATGGAGGTTGCATGAACCTGCGGCAACGACTTGAATCCATGGGACACCCTATCCGGTCCCGCTCACCCTTCATCGCGAAATGCTAAAGTCAATCGACGCCGCGCCTTCCCCTCGCTAAGGGAGTCTCCATGATAAGAGGACGGTCGCCTTTCGCTCATGCAACATAAGCCTAAGCGCAGCCGGGCCATCGCTCTGCCCAACAGCGAATTTCGCGCGCGTGCCACCGAATATCTGGACTTTCTGGCAGCCTGGGTGAAAAAGCCCCGGCAGACGGCGTCTGTCGTGCCCAGCAGCCGTTTTCTGGCCCGATTGATGGTCGCCCATATCGACCCCGACGATGGCCGGGTCATGGAATTGGGTGGGGGGACGGGTGTGTTTACCCGCGCCATCCTGAAGACCGGATTGCCGCCGGAAAAGCTGGAGGTGGTGGAAATCAATCCAGCCTTCGCCCGCGGCCTGCGGCGGCACTTTCCCGCTGTGTCCGTGCTGGAAACGCCCGCGCAGATCGTATCGACGGTCGCCGCGGGCGAGGCGGGACATTATCAGACCATCGTCAGCGGCCTTCCCCTGCTGGCCATGGACCGCCACATGCACCGCGATATCCTGTCCGAAGCGTTCCGTATGCTGCGGCCGGGCGGGGGATTCATCCAGTTCACCTATTCACCCCGCCCGCCCGTCAGCCGGGACGTGCTGGACATGCTGGGCCTGGAGGTCGCGCGCGTCGGACAGACGGTGCGGAATTTTCCGCCAGCTACGGTTTTTCGTTTTTTCCGCACGACGGACTAGCCTTTCGGTTGTGTCACGGCTTTGGGTCCCTATCTTCGCCAGCAAGAAAAGGGGCTTATCCACGCATGGCGTCCATCATCACGGTATCGGGTCTGACGAAAAATTATGCGTCAGGCTTTCAGGCGCTCAAGGGCGTCAATCTGGAGATCGAAGAAGGAGAGATCTTCGCATTGCTGGGGCCAAATGGCGCGGGCAAGACGACGATGATTTCCATCATCTGCGGCAATATCCGGGCCAGCGACGGATCGGTCACGGTAGCCGGGCACGATATTGTCAAAAATTATCGCGCATCGCGGTCTGCGATTGGCCTCGTTCCGCAGGAACTGCATACCGACTCGTTCGAACGCGTGATCGACACGGTTCGCTTTTCCCGTGGTCTGTTCGGTAAACCGCGCGACGACGCCCATGTGGAAAAGGTGTTGCGCGACCTGTCGCTGTGGGACAAGCGGAACAACAAGATGCTGGAACTGTCCGGCGGCATGAAGCGGCGCGTCATGATCGCCAAGGCACTGAGTCATGAACCCAGGATATTGTTTTTGGACGAGCCCACGGCAGGCGTCGATGTAGAGCTTCGCCGCGACATGTGGAAACTGATCGGCGAGTTGCGGGCGACAGGGGTCACCATCATCCTGACCACCCACTATATTGAGGAGGCCGAGGAAATGGCCGATCGGGTCGGCGTGATCGACAAGGGCGAACTGATCCTGGTCGAGGAAAAGGCCACCCTCATGAAAAAGCTGGGCCGCAAGACGCTGACGGTCGCGCTGGGTGAACCGCTGCGCGCTTTGCCGCCCGAACTGGCTGAATGGAACCTGTTACTGAACGGGGACGGTTTCGAAATTGAATATGTGTTCGATACGCAGGCCGGGCGGACGGGTGTGTCGTCGCTGCTGCGGCGGCTGGGCGATCTGGGCATCGGTTACAAGGATCTGAACACGCAGCAGAGCAGCCTGGAGGATATTTTCGTCAGCCTGGTCCATCAGGAGAAGGCGGCATGACTCATTTCAACCATCGTGCCATCTGGGCGATCTATCGGTTCGAATTGCACCGGTTCAGCCGCACGCTGCTGACCGGCTTGCTGGTTCCGGTCATCACCACGTCCCTGTATTTCGTGGTGTTCGGCGGAGCGATCGGGTCGCGCATGACGCAGATTGACGGAATTCCTTATGCGGCCTTCATCGTGCCCGGCCTCATCATGATGTCGATGTTCACTGAAAGCATCTTCAACGCCAGCTTTGGCATCTACATGCCCAAATTCAGCGGCACGATTTACGAACTTCTGTCCGCGCCCGTTTCCGCCATCGAAACGGTGATCGCCTATGTGGGGGCAGCAGCTACGAAGTCACTGGCCGTTGGCGTCATCATCCTGATCACGGCGCATCTGTTCGTCGATATCCAGATCGAAAGCCCGATCGCGATGGCTGGCTTCATGATCCTGATCGCCATCAGTTTCAGCCTGTTTGGCTTCATATTGGGGGTCTGGGCGCAGAGTTTTGAACAGTTGCAGGTCATTCCCATGCTGTTGATCATGCCCATGACCTTCCTGGGCGGTGCTTTCTACTCCATCCACATGCTGGCAGAGCCGTGGCGCACGATCACGCTGTTCAATCCGATCGTCTACCTGATTTCGGGCTTTCGCTGGACCTTCTTTGGCCGCGGTGACGTGGGCATCGAATTCAGCCTGCTGTTCATCAGCGCGATGCTGATCGTGTGTCTGGCCGTGATCGGCTGGATATTCAAAACCGGATACCGACTGAAGAAATAAGGGGCAGGGGCGTTGTCCCCTCCATCCCCGACTTCAGGCGATGGCGCTTTCGGGCGCGATCGCAAACAGCGTGACGCCCTTATATTTGGCGTCCGTTTCATCATAAAGGCCGTGCATCGCTTCGAACGTTTCGTCCAGGATGCTGACATCATTGAGGCCAACCAGTTTAAACGTGCCCAGCTTCAACTCACGCGGTGGCCGTCCTTCGCGCTCGATCGTTACGGCGTCGATGAACATTTCATCATGACGCGTATAAAGGATGTGCGGGGCGAGCTTGACGACCAACTTATTGTAGGTCGCCATCAGGCATTTCTGGAGCGCAATCGCTTCGAAAATAGTCGTCGGGGCGGTCATGAAGCCATGTAATTACTGATTCGCACCGACTGATCAATTGCTTTGTGCGCCGCAGCATGTGCACCGAATGATTTTCAGGACGAGTGGGACGGGGGACGGGCTGTGGCCTGCCTGGGCTTCAATGTTTCTTGAACAGATGGAGCAAGGCGACGATGATGCCGCCGATGATCAGGCCGACGATGCCTGATCCAATGGCGTTCACCAGCCAGTCGACCGCCGGGCCGACGGCGGGCAGCGCGTGGGCCGCGCCTTCCGCGACAGCGTGGATGGCGCCGGGGATCAGGTCCAGGTGAAATTCATGCAGCCCGTGCACGATCAGGCCGCCGCCGACCCATAGCATCGCCGCCGTGCCTACGACCGACAATATCTTCATGAGTACCGGCATCGCATGGACCAGCCCGCGCCCTACAGCGCGCGCCATGGCGGACGACCGTTCGGCCAGATGCAGGCCGATGTCGTCCATCTTCACGATCAGGCCGACGACGCCATATACTCCGCCGGTTATCAGGATGGCGACGACCAGCAGGATAACCGCCTGTTCCCACAGCGGCTCCGTGGCGACGGTGCCAAGCGCAATCGCCATGATTTCGCCCGACAGGATGAAGTCGGTGCGGATCGCGCCCGAAACCTTCTGCTGTTCCAGTTCCACCGAACTGTGGGTGACCAGCGCTTCTTGCGCGACATCATGCCCGCCCTGCATCGCTTCCAACAGCTTTTCGGCGGCTTCGAAACACAGAAACGCGCCCCCCGCCATCAGGAGGGGCGGTAACAGCCATGGCGCAAATGCGCTGAGCAACAGAGCAGCGGGTAGGAGGAAAAGCAGCTTGTTGCGCAACGAACCCCGCGCGATCTGCCAGATGATCGGCAGTTCGCGGTCGGGCGTCAGGCCCATGACGTAGCGCGGCGTCACCGCCGCATCGTCGATGACAACCCCGGCGGCCTTCGACCCTGCCTTGCCCGCTGCGGCAGCAACATCGTCCATCGATGTGGCCGCCAGCTTGGCTATTCCCGCCACGTCGTCGAGCAGCGCGATCAGACCCGAAGCCATTAATGATTTTCCCTGTTAAAAACGGACAAACGCCCGCTACGCCGCGCCCTCATAGGGAAGCAGTGGTTAGGGGGCAATAAGAGGGCGCGATCGCGTCAGGCTACGCCGCGATAATTGCCTGGCGGATCGCTGGCAGGAAAGGATTCATCCGCTTGTTCATCGACCATGTCCCAATCGCTGACGGCGACATGCTGTTCTTCGGGTCCCGCATCCCGCACGATTCCCGAAGAACCAACCGGGGCGCGGTCATCCACTTCCCTGGGCACCTTGCGCGTCTGCCAGCTTTTCCATGCAACAGTGCCAAGTCCAGTAATAAATGCCAGCCTTAACAACCCCTTCATGATGATTTCTCCTGCGGGTTATGAATATGGACCCAGTCGGCATGGTTGCCGGTCACGCCATCGGGCGGCAGGTCGAATTCGCCTTCCTCATCGGTTCCGGGGCGGGCTGCGTCGCCTTCGCCCGCACCCGCGATTTGCCAGCGTTGGCGTAGCGCGGCATCGATCATTGCGCGCCACACAGTCTCGTCGCCTGCGTCGCGCATGGCCGCGTCGGGGTCCTTCAATATGGCCAGCATGCTCGCCGCATCCGCTACCCGTTCAGGCCAATCGTCCGAGGCATCGGTGGCGAGATGGCGCGCGAGCCGTTCGATGAGAGAGCGCTGTTTCATGATCGTCGGAACGCCCGCCCGTTTACATCCGTTCCGTGCCCGTTCGTAACGGCGGCGTAGTGGATTGAACGGGAAAGACTGCTGATAGTTTGATGGGCTTGGAGCATCGTGCGCAAAAGTGGGAACCGGTTTTGCGCTTAAAGCGATGCGATAAAAAAACTGGAGCGCGCGACCTGCGTCCGATGAAACGCAGCGCGCTGGGAACATGTCGATGGGAGAATCACCATGCCTCAAGGCGACAAGAGCAGCTATACCGACAAACAAAAGCGCAAGGCCGAACATATCGAGGAAGGCTATGAAAAGCGCGGCGTTTCTAAGGGGGAAGCGGAACGGCGCGCTTGGGCCACGGTGAACAAGGAAAGTGGCGGCGGCA
Source organism: Sphingobium sp. ZW T5_29 (assembly GCF_044987515.1). NCBI lineage: Bacteria > Pseudomonadati > Pseudomonadota > Alphaproteobacteria > Sphingomonadales > Sphingobiaceae > Sphingobium > Sphingobium sp. ZW T5_29. The sequence goes on along the minus strand of NZ_JBJDRM010000017.1, from coordinate 56,480 downwards.
ATAAATCCGGTTCAGGACGCGGCAAGCCCGATAGCCATGCGTCATCTCGCAAAGGAGGGCGAAAGGGCGGTGCCTCCTCTGCCGGACGATCGGCAGCGGACCGGTCAGCCGCAGCGAAAAAAGGATGGGAAACGCGAAGAAAAAAAGCAAACTGACGGGTAGACGGAAGGATCAGCGCTTCACCCTGATCTCGAACAGTTTTGCCCAATTTTTGCCAGTTACGAAAATCCGATCCCCCTTGGCATCATAGGCGATGCCGTTGGCGACGGATTCGCCATCGATCGCTCCGCTGGCCATTAGCAGGGGCGCAATATCGATCCAGTCGATGACGTCGCCGGTCTGCGGATCGATGCGCGCGATCTGGCTGTCATACCAGATGTTGGCCCAAATTTCCCCCTTCACATATTCCAGTTCGTTCAACCGCTCGACTGGTTTGCCCTTGAAAGAAACGGTGACGCGACGTCGCTCGTAAAGCGTGTCTGGGTCCAGGAAACGAAGTTGAGCGGTCCCATCGCTCATGATGATGCTGTGCCCGTCCTGCGTCAGACCCCAGCCTTCGCCTTCGTAGCGGAACTGTGATATGGGCGAAAAGTCTCTGATATTCCATATGAAACCAGTCCGGTGCCGCCAGGTGACGCTGACCAGCCGATCCTTCCAGTTGACGATGCCTTCGCCGAAATAGGGCCGGGGTATGATGCGACGATCCAGCACCCTGCCATTTTTCAGCGCGACCTTGCGGATATCCGATCGCCCCTCCAGCCCAGTGCTTTCATACAGGGCGCCGTCGTGGAAAAAGAGGCCCTCGGTAAAAGCGCCCGAATCATGCGGGTAGCTTCTCACCAGCTCCCATTCTGTTTCCGCCTGAAGCGGCAGTGACAGGGCAAAAGCCAGCGCCGTCGCCGCTATCCGGCCCAGCCTGTTCCAAAAGCGATTGGGCAACAGTCGCGCCCGACTAGCCTGCCACGCCGAGGTCATTCTTCCTCGCCGCTCTCCATTTCCCTGGGCGGATGCAGGCGCAGCCGCGTGACCCTGCGCCCGTCGCTGCTGACGACTTCCAACCGCCATCCGCTCTGCTGATGTTCCAATATCTCTCCGGCCTCCGGCACGCGTCCGGCTATGACGAAGGCGAGGCCGCCCAGCGTGTCGACATCTTCCTCAATATCGGCAAGCCGACTGTCGATCTCCTTGGCCACATCGTCCAGTTCCGCACGGGCATCGGCATCCCACAGCCCGTTTTCCAGCGGCACGAGCAGCGCTTCGGGAGCGTCGTCATGCTCATCCTCGACATCGCCGACGATTTCCTCGACCAGATCTTCGAAGGTCAGCAGGCCTTCCGTGCCGGAATATTCGTCCAGCACGATGGCGAGATGCGTGCGTTTTGCGCGCATTTCCGCCAGCAGGTCCAGCGCACCCATGCTTTCAGGAACATAGAGCGGTTGCCGGATCAGCGGCGCGATGCTGTCGGGGACGGGCGTCTTTCCGGCCAATATGGCGAACGCGTCGCGAATGTGGACCATGCCGACGATGGTATCCAGCGTGTCGCGATACACAGGGATGCGGCTGTGCCCGGCTTCGGCGAACAGCGCGGCAAGGTCGGAAAAGCTCGCCTTTTCCTCGATCGCGACGATGTCGGCACGGGGGACCGCCACATCATCGACGGTATGTTCGGAAAAATGCAGGAGGTTGCGGACCATCTGGCGCTCGATAGCGGACAGGTCGCCCTTTGCGGGGGCAGACGATTTCTCGTCTTCTCCATCCTCATCATATTCGTCGAGCGCTTCTTCCAGCTCGCGGCGAAGGCTATGACCTTCGTCTTCACCGAAAAGGAGCGATTTCAGGCCGCTCCATAAGCCACCTTCCTGGCTGCTACTGTCCGATTCCTTGGAACCGTTGCCGTCCTTGGGGCTGCTCTCAGCCATCTGACTTCCTATTCCCCTGTCCAATGCACATGTAACTGGCTGCTAAAGCGATCAGCGTCAAAAATCTAGCGGTCCCCATAAGGATCGCTGACGCCAAGGCTGAGTAGCGACTGGGTTTCCAGCGCCTCCATGGCTTCGGCTTCCGCATCTTCCATATGATCATAGCCCAGCAAATGGAAAGTGCCATGGATGATAAGGTGCATGGCATGGTCGGCGATGGATACGCCCTTTTCCGCAGCTTCGCGGGCGCATACGCCTTCGGCCAGGACGATGTCGCCCAGCAGCACTTCGCCGTCATCGGTGTTGCCGGTGCCTTCCAGCAGGTCCGATTGCACCAATGGAAAGGACAGGACATTGGTCGGCCGGTCCTTGTCGCGATAATCTCGGTTAAGCTGGTGGACCTCTTCGTCGCTGGTCAGCTTTACCGCGACTTCATATAGCGCTTGGTCGGTCGCGAAAGAGGCGTAGGGGCTGTGAACGATGGCCGATACAACGGCGCGCTGGGCCAGCATTTCCCAATCCTCATCCGGCCAGCCTTGGTCGTGAAGCACGGCGACTTCGATCATATCGACAGGGTTCCATATATGGTGATCGCCATGCGGGCGGGGGAAGTATGTCGCTTTCCGGCTTTACGCATCCGGTCCCTCATAGGCTTGAACGATACGCCCGACGACCGGATGCCGCACGACATCGCCAATGCCGAAGGGTACAATGGATATCCCGTCCACGCCCTCCAGCCGTGCCACCGCATCGGCAAGTCCCGATATCCCCGGCTGCGGCAAATCCACCTGCCGTGGATCGCCGCATATGACCATGCGGCTGCCTTCGCCAAAGCGGGTGAGAAACATCTTCATCTGGGCGATCGTCGTATTCTGCGCCTCGTCCAGCACGATGAAGGCGTTGGCCAGCGTGCGGCCGCGCATGAAGGCGAGGGGCGCGATTTCAATCTCACCCGATGCGATGCGCCGTTCGACCTGTTCGGCGGGCAGGGTGTCGTACAGCGCGTCGTAGATCGGGCGCAGATAGGGATCGACCTTTTCTTTCATGTCGCCCGGAAGAAAGCCCAGCCGCTCCCCGGCTTCCACCGCAGGGCGCGACAGGATCAGGCGGTCGACGCTGCCGGTGATCAGCTGGCTGACCGCCTGCGCCACGGCAAGATAGGTTTTGCCCGTGCCTGCCGGGCCAAGGGCAAAGATGATGTCGTTCCGGGACAGCGCCTCCATATAGGTGACCTGGGTCGAAGAGCGCGGGACGATCGTCTTCTTGCGCGTCCTGATCATCACCTTCGGCGGTTCGGCCACATCGTGGCGGATGATGCCGTCCAGCATCGGTTCGGCTGACATGGCGATGACCGCCTCCACCGCGCCGCTATCGATTTCCTGGCCCGCCACGATACGGTTGTAAAGGCCGGTCAGGACATCGCGCGCGCGCGCGGCGGCTTCGGCATCGCCTTCGATCTGCAGCTTGTTGCCGCGCGCCGCGATATAGACGCCCAGCCGGTTTTCGATGGCCACCAGATTCTGATCATATTGCCCGAAAAGCGCACCCAGAAGATGGGGCTTTTCAAACATCACCTCCAGGCGGGCGCGTTCAGCGGTGTCGATGCGATGGTTCTGATTAGGTTTTTTGGACATGGGTCAGCCTCTTCCTACTTCGGTCGCAGCCGCAAGAGCGGCTATCCATCTCTCTCCCTTCGAGCCTGGCGGACAGGGTCGGAGATGGGTTCCCGCTATGCCGGGAACGACTGTGAGTAGGTTCAAGCGGCCTTCCTCCTGCTGGGTTGACCGGCCAGACTGTTCGGGCCGGCGCTGATGATATCCACTTCGACCATGTCGCCGATGAAAAGTTCCGGCGCGGTGACGTGCACCGACTGAAGCCAGGGCGTTTTTCCGATCAACTGCCCCGGATGACGGCCCTTGCGTTCCAGCAGAATTTCGGTGCGGCGTCCAACGGTGGTCGCGTTGAATTCCGCCTGATGCCGGTTGATCGCTGCCTGCAGCCGCGCCAGCCGATCGTCCATCACCTCGGCAGGGACCTGTCTGTCCATTCCCGCCGCTGGGGTGCCGGGGCGGGGGCTGTATTTGAACGAATAGCATTGGGCATAGCGGACCTGTTCGACGATTTTGATCGTATCTTCGAACTGGGCATCGGTTTCACCAGGAAAGCCCACGATGAAATCCCCCGACAATGCAATGTCCGGGCGGACCGCGCGAACGCGATCGATGATCCGCAGATAGCTCTCGACGCTATGGCTGCGGTTCATTGCCTTGAGGATGCGATCATTGCCCGATTGCACCGGCAGGTGGAGGAACGGCATCAGCTTGTCCACTTCGCCATGCGCGGCGATCAGGCCGTCGCTCATGTCGTTGGGATGGCTGGTGGTGTAACGGATGCGCTTGAGGTCGTTCACCTTGGCCAGTTCGCGGACCAGGCCGTCCATGCCCTGGGCGCGGCCCTTGTCATCCTGCCCGGTCCAGGCGTTCACATTCTGCCCCAGCAGGGTGATTTCCCGCACTCCGCCATCGACCAGCGCTTTCGCTTCATCCAGGATGGCGGACCAACTGCGGCTGATTTCCGCGCCCCGCGTGTAAGGAACGACGCAATAGGTGCAGAATTTGTCGCACCCTTCCATGATGGTCAGAAATGCCGTGGGGCGAGCCTGCTTCGTGCGCGCGGGCAGCGCGCCGAACTTGGAAGCAAGCGGCATGTCGGTGTCCACCGCTTCCTCGCCACGACCCGCTTTTTCGATCAATTCGGGCAGGTTATGATAGGCCTGCGGGCCGACCACGATGTCCACAGTTCTGGCGCGTCGGCTGATTTCGCTGCCCTCCGCCTGGGCGACGCAGCCAGCCACCGCGATCATCGGGCGGGTGCCATCCTCCCGCGTCAGACGACCAATGTCCGAATAGACCTTGTCCACCGCCTTTTCGCGAATGTGGCAGGTGTTCAGGATGACTAGATCCGCCTGCACGCCTTCGTCGGCGGCCGTCATGCCGCGCTCGCCCAGCATCTCGGCCATGCGCTCGCCATCATAGACGTTCATCTGGCAGCCGAAGGATTTGACGTGGAAGGTGGCCGGAGTCTTGGGAGCGTCGTTACGATTCATGCGGTCCAGCTATACAGGGCGCGTCGCACAAGTGAAAGGCGGCAGGTGACACGCGATGCTGGAAGCTATTCTTTCGCTCACCACCGCCGCCAATTGCTTGCGGTCGGGATATTGGGTGGGGTCCAAAGGCTCCAGAAAACGCAGCGTGACGTCCAGCCGACCCTTGCGCTCCAATATCCGTTGCGCGTTCGCGCCCGCCGGTTCTTCACTGTGCCATGCGACGGCGTCGGTGGCGTCGCCATAATCGATATGGACGGGCTGGATCATGACGGCGCGAGGCGGCGGCATCAGGACCGCGAGCAGTGAAGGCTTGAAAGGCAGCAGCGCGCGGCCATCGCTGGTCGTGCCTTCGGGGAACAGCGCCACCGGCTGGTGACCGGCCAGGGCTGCGCGCAGGCCATCGATCTGGCCTGCGATAGCGCCGCGCCGGTTGCGCGCCACGAACAGGGTGTTGTTCTGTGCCGCCAGCCAGCCGATCACGGGCCACGCGGCGATTCCGTCATGCGCGACGAAGGCAGCGCCCGTCGCACCGCCCAGCGCCAATATATCGACCCAGCTTACATGATTGGCGATAATGAAATTGTCGCCGTGAAACGCATGCCCCTCGACACGGACCCGCGTGCCTATTGACCGCGCCGCCATCGCCAGGAAACGTGGCGGCCAGGGAGATCGCCTGCCAAAGGCGCGCCAGACCAGATGCGGGACAAGGCAGAGGATCAGGCTGCCCGCCAGCGCCCCAATTCGCAGCAGACGGCGCAGCCTGGGCAAGCCGATCAGTTCTTTCGGTCGAGCGAAACGCCGTAAAGCTCCATGCGGTGATCGACCAGGCGAAAGCCCAGCCTTTCCGCGATCAGCTTTTGCAGCTGCTCCAGTTCGGGATCGACAAATTCGATGACATTGCCGGTTTCGACATCGATCAAATGGTCATGATGCGATTCCGGCGCGGCTTCGTAGCGCGCCCGGCCATCGCCGAAATCATGGCGTTCCAGAATTCCTGCTTCCTCGAACAGGCGCACAGTGCGGTACACCGTGGCGATCGATATGCCCGGATCTATGGTGGACGATCGTTTGTGCAGTTCCTCCACATCCGGGTGGTCGGACGCGTCACTCAAAACCTGAGCGATGACGCGGCGCTGTTCGGTGATACGCAGGCCCTTTTCATGGCAAAGCGCTTCCACGTCGATCTTGCGGTTCATGAAGATTGGCTCATTTCGTTAATTCTATAATCGGGGAAGGCTAGCCGCTTTTCCCACAGCATGAAAGGGGCGCATGGTCGATGCGCCCCTTCATCAGAATGGATCAGGGCTGTAGCGCGCTTATTTCGCGCGGGTACGGCGCCGTTTGGTGCCAAGCCCGATTTTTTTCGCCAGTGTGCGCCGCTGTTCGGCGTAATTCGGCGCCACCATCGGATAGTCCGCTGGCAGGCCCCATTTCGCCCGGTAATCGTCCGGCGTCATCTGGTAGTGGGTCATCAGATGCCGCTTGAGCATCTTCAGCTTCTTCCCATCTTCCAGGCAGACGATGTAATCCGGCTTGATCGATGAACGGACGGAGACCGCAGGCTCCTGCTTTACTTCCGGCGCGACGCTGGGCGTCGCCAGGCCTGAAAGAGCGGCGTGTACATTTTGAATGAGGGTAGCGACATCAGAGACCGCAACGCTGTTATTGGAGACATGTGCCGCCACAATGTCGGACGTCAAAGTAATGAGCAGTTCGCTCTGCGCCGATTCGGTTTCCATTTTCTTTATCCTGCGAAGTCTGATTTGATTTGCGACCCGCCCAACGAAATCATTTCAGGAGCGGTATCGTTGGGTTATACCTTGGTCATTCCTTTAGCAAGGAATGATGCAGGCTATTCTAATATTTCTATACGTAAGCTAAGCGCATCGTGAAGTTGCCCATCCTGGCCGCGGTAATAACCCGGCCGACGATGTACATATTCAAAGCCCACATTTTCATATAATTTTATCGCATTATTCGATGAACGCACTTCCAGGTTCATCGACTTGATCCCGCGTCGTCGTGCTGTCGCCAGGCTGTCGGCCAGCAGCGCGCCTCCCACGCCGCGCCCGCGCCAAAGGGGGTGAACGGCCAGCAGCAGCAATTCGCATTCGTCCAGCACCGACCGGACCAGGGCAAAACCCAGCACCGCCGCATCGACTCGCGCTATGGTCAGCCATGTTCCCGGCATCACCATGACGCCCGCCAGCTGGGACAATGTCCATGCTTCGCCATAAGCCGGGTCGAACGCCTGCGACATCACGTCCATGGCGTCGGCCATGGCATTGCGCTCCGCATCCTCATGGATGTCCAGGGTCAGGCCGGGGATCATGAAGGCGCAGGGGCTGCCATCGGCCGGGCATCGGCATCACGGCAGTAAATGGGGGAAGGCGTCAGCGCGGGAAGGTTCGCGATCAAAGGATAATCGACCGAGTCAGGATAAAGGTTGATCGCCAGGCCATGGCCACGGGCCGTCACCAATGCCTCGGCCCCCGTGCCATAGATGATCGGCTGGTCCATCTGGGCCGCCAGGGTGGCAATGGGCGTCGAAGCGGGAGCGGTGAGGGCGGTCAGGCCATCTCGTTCAAAACATTGCCAGAATAATTCGCCATGTCCACCGGTTATGGTGACGGCGATGGGTCCGCCATCATGGTTCAGTGCCGCCTTGGCCGCAATCAGGGACAATGCTCCATAGCCGCGCAGGGGCAACGACCAGGCCAGTGCCAGCGCGCGCGCTGCCGCTATGCCGATCCGAACGCCAGTAAAGCTGCCGGGACCCACATCCACGGCGACTGCATCGGCGCGCCCGCCATCGGGCAGGGCGGCAAGGGCCGGGATCAACGCTTCGGCATGGCCCCGTCCCACAATTTCGTGGAAACGACCCACTGGCTGGCCATTTTCGAGCAGCGCCACGGACAGTGCCTGTGTAGCGGTGTCGATGACCAGAGTGCGCAAGAAAGTCCCCTGTGAGAAGCCGGATGGATTGGATCGGTTCAGCGGTTAGTCCATCCGCCTCTATTTGCCAATGAGCGTCCCGCAGGACGTCAAACGGCGCGCACTTCGGTTACTTCCGGGACATAATGTTTCAGCAATTGTTCAATGCCGTTTTTCAGCGTGGCGGTGGAGGATGGGCAGCCCGAACAGGCTCCCTGCATCCGCAAAAACACCGTGCCACGATCAAATCCGCGATAGACGATGTCGCCCCCGTCATTGGCGACCGCTGGGCGCACGCGCGTATCGATCAATTCCCTGATCTGGGCGACAATCTCAGCATCGGCGGGATCGTCGGAAAATTCCTCTTCCGCAGGCACGACGATCGCGTCGGCCGATCCGGGCGCAAACAGGGGCATATTGGCGGAAAAATGCTCAAGCAGGATCGACAGGACGTCAGGCTTCACGTCGCTCCACTGCGCGCCGGGCGCGATGGTCACCGAAAGGAAGTCGCCGCCAAAGAAAACGCCCGTAACATCGCCCAGCCCGAACAGCGCCGACGCGAGGGGCGACGCTTCCGCTTCCTCTGGCGTGATGAAGTCCCGCGTTCCCATGCCCATGACGACACGGCCGGGAATGAATTTGATGGTCGCCGGATTAGGCGTGAGTTCTGTCTCGATCAGCATGGCCGCTATGTGGCGACAAGACTGCCTCAGATCAAGCTTTTGGGTTAGATGAAAGGGAACTTCGCGGCCCGTTCGTCGATTAAATCCATTGTTCAGCTACAGGAGAAAGAAAGATGAGCAACGAGGTCGACATCCGTCATCGTTTTTGGACGGAACTCGCGCAAAGCCCCTTTCTGATGGTCGGCCTTCAAGGTTCGCACGAACATAGCCTGCCGATGACCGCGCAACTGGATCCCGGCGCAAACCATTGTTTCTGGTTCTACACGACAAAGGACAACCGGCTGGCGGCGGGTGGGTCTGCAATGGCGCAATTTTCCGGCAAGGGTCATCATCTGTTCGCGTGCATCGATGGAACATTGACGACGGAAACCGATCCTGCCGTCATCGACCGTTATTGGACGCATGACGTCGCCAGCTGGTATCCGGGCGGTCGCGAAGATCCCAACTTGCTTATGTTGCGCTTTGACCTTGGTCATGCTGAAGTCTGGATTGCCGATATGTCGCTGGGCGGCATGTTCAAACAGATGTTCGGCGGCGATGTTCGTGCCGAGATGCGCGACAAGCATGTGGAAATTCCGCTGTAGTACAGCACGTCACGCGTTACGAAGGATGATGAGCGGTTCCGGCAAGATGCGGGGACCGCTTGCTATTTATATGGATCAGGGGCATATGGCCCACAGCGCAGCGGGGACGTCACCGTCCGACAGCGATTGGCAGCGTGATCGTTCCGACCCGCAGGGGTGACGGAACCGGCCAATGAAAGTCTGCGCCAAGCTTGAGGCTTCCCTTTTCACGCGGGTCGTTTCGTAACCCGCCTTGCGCGCTGGTTGCATGTGCAGCCGCGTCGACGCATCGCTCGACTTGTGAGTTTTACCCTATGCAATTTACCGACCTTGGCCTCGCCGAGCCGATCCTCCGGGCGCTCGCCGCCAAGAAATATGGTTCGCCCACGCCCATTCAGGCGCAGGCCATTCCCGTTCTGCTGGAAGGCAAGGACCTGTGCGGCATCGCCCAGACCGGCACCGGCAAGACCGCGGCCTTCGCGCTGCCCAGCCTGGACCATTTCGCGCGCAATCCCAAGCCGACGCCGCTTCAGGGCTGCCGTATGCTGGTGTTGTCGCCGACCCGTGAGCTGGCTGCCCAGATCGCGCAGAGCTTTCGCGACTATGGCCGCTTCCTCAAATTGTCGGTCGAAGTCGTTTTCGGCGGCGTCCCCATCAACCGTCAGATCCGGGCGCTTGGCCGGGGCGTCGATGTCGTCGTCGCGACCCCAGGGCGCCTCCTCGACCTGATCGACCAGCGCGCCTTCACCTTGAAGGACACGGAAATCTTCGTCCTGGATGAAGCCGACCAGATGATGGACATGGGCTTTATCCATCCGCTCAAGCGGATCGCAAAGCTGCTGCCCAAGGAACGGCAGAACCTGTTCTTTTCGGCAACCATGCCCGGAGAGATCGAGGCGCTCGCCGCCCAGTTCCTGCACAATCCGGTAAAGGTGAGCGTTGCGCCGCAATCCACGACCGCTGAAAGGGTCCGCCAGCAGGCGACCTTCGTCAATCAGATGGAAAAGCAGGCGCTGCTGACCCTCACCGTCAAGGATGAGGATATCGACCGGGCGTTGATCTTCACCCGTACCAAGCATGGCGCGGACCGGGTCGTGCGCTTTCTGGAAGGCGCGGGTATCCCCGCCGTCGCCATCCATGGCAACAAAAGCCAGGCCCAGCGCACCACCGCGCTCCAGGCATTCCGTCACGGCAATGTGAAGCTGCTGGTCGCCACCGACATTGCGGCGCGCGGCATCGACGTGTCGGGCGTCAGCCATGTCATCAACTTCGAACTGCCCAACGTGCCCGAACAATATGTCCACCGCATCGGCCGCACCGCGCGTGCAGGGGCTGACGGCGTCGCGATCAGCTTCGTGGCGGAGGATGAACGTCCCTACCTCAAGGCGATCGAACGGACGACGCGCGTAAAGCTGGACATCGTCCCGCTGCCTGAGAATTTCGTCGAGGCCGTGCGCAACCTTCCCAAGGCCGCACCACCCAAGAAGGTGCGGGAGCAGACGTCTGAGCAGAAGGCACGGCGCGCCGATGGTCAGCGCCGCTACCAGGATCAGCAGCAGCGGCAGCCGCGCGGGACAGCCGAACGGGCACATCGCCCCGATGGTGAAACCGTGGTTAAAAAGCCTTCGCGTCGTCGTCGCAGCGGCGTTGGCGCGCATAAGGGTGCGGTGCAGCGCACCGTTCGCTGATCGGTCACGGGACGGCGAAGCGCCGCGCTGGCAAGCTGTAGTTCAGTTTCGTCAGTAGCTATTCAGGAAATTGGCTTTAGGCTGCAACGCCATGAGCCAATCCTTCCGGCGCCCCGCCGTTTCGCTAATCGTCCTTGGTCTGCTGATTTCAGGATCGCCCGTCCCGCTGTCGGCGCGGACGGAGCCGGTCACTGCGTCTTCGCCGGCAAGGCCCGGCACGACCGCGCCGGAGCTGCGACCGTGGTTATATGAAAATAGCGATGTTCCCATCGACGCGGCATGGCGCTTTGGCCAATTGCCCAACGGCCTGCGCTACGCCATTCGCCGCAATGGCGTGCCGCCCGGCCAGGTGGCTGTCCGCCTGCGGATCGATGCCGGATCGCTGATGGAGCAGGCCGACGAGCTTGGCTACGCTCATTTCATGGAGCATCTGACCTTTCGCGGCTCGCGTCATGTGCCGGACGGTGAATCCAAGCGCATCTGGCAGCGGCTGGGCGTGACGTTCGGCAGCGACAGCAACGCGCAGACGACGCCTACCGGCACGACTTATGCGCTCGACCTGCCGCAGGCGACCCAGGAAAGCCTGGGCGAAAGCCTGAAAATCCTGGCGGGGATGATGGCCGATCCAAACATTGTCGACCCCGCCGTCGATGCTGAACGCGCGGTGGTGCTGGCCGAACGGCGTGAGGGCGTCGGCCCGCAGATGCGCATTTCCGACGCAAGCCGAGAGCATTTTTTCGCAGGCCAACCGCTCGCCAGCCGAAGTCCGATCGGCTCCGTCGAAACGCTGACCGCCGTCACTGCCGCCCGGATGGAGGCATTCCACGACCGCTGGTATCGCCCCGAAAATGCCGTCATCTCCATTGCAGGCGACATGGACCCGGCGGTTGCGGAACAGCTGATCAAGGATCAGTTTTCCGGCTGGTCGGTGGAAGGGAAGGGTGCACCGCTGCCGGACTTTGGCGAACCCGATCCCAAGGCCCCAGCTACGAAAGTCATAGTGGAACCGGGCGCGCCTACCGGACTGACCATGGCCTGGTTGCGTCCGTGGAAGCCCCGCGCCGACACGATCGTCTATAATCAGGACAAGCTGACCGACATGCTCGCGTTGCAGATCATCAGTCGGCGGCTGGAGCAGGCCGCGCGCGCTGGCGGCAGCTTCCTCCAGGCCAGCGTCGATCAACAGGATGTCAGCCGGTCTGCCGATGGCACCTTCGTCACCATCCTGCCCACCGAGGAAAATTGGGAAAAATCGCTGCACGACGTGCGCGCGATCATTGAGGATGCAAAGGCCAGCGCGCCCAGCCAGCAGGAAATAGACCGCGAATATGCGCAGCTGGACACCGCGCTCGCCATCCAGGTCGAAAATGCCGACACCGAAGCCGGTGCCAAGCAGGCAAGCGACCTTGTAAGCGCCGTCGACATCCGGGAAACCACGGTCAGCCCGCAGGCGGCGCTCGACATCTTTCGGTCGGGCAAGCCTGCGATGACGCCGCAAAAGATACTGGATTCGACGCGGCGGCTGTTTTCGGCGGGCGTGTTTCGCGCCATGCTGGTGACGGGCAAGGTTCAGCCCGGCGTGGACGCCCGGTTGGCGACGGCTGTGGCGACCCCGGTAAAGGCTGCGACCAACGTGCGCCTGTCCGCCAAGCCGGTGACCATGGCCGACCTGCCCAAAATCGGCCCGCCCGGAAAGGTCGTGTCCCGCACATCGGTCGGTCTACCGGGCATGGATAGCATCACCTTCGCCAATGGGGTCAAGCTGACGCTGTTCGCCAATGATGCCGAAACTGAAAAGGTGCGCATCAACGTCCGTTTCGGCCATGGCCAGCAGGCCTTTTCTCCGACGAAGCCCGCGCCCGGTTGGGCGGGCAACTATGCTCTGGTGGCGGGTGGCATCGGCAAGCTGGGCCAGCGCGAGCTGGATGAGCTGACCAACGGTCGCCGGATGGGCATGGATTTTTCCATCGACGATGATGCTTTTGAGCTTCAGGCTGTCACCCGGCCCGCCGATTACAAGGATCAGCTTCAGCTTTTCGCTGCCAAATTGTTCGCACCGGGCTGGGACCCAGCGCCGATTGCCCGCGTCAAGACGGGGGCGGCGGTCGCCTATGACGCGATGGCGCGCGCGCCCGATTCGGTGCTGGCGCGCGACCTCAACTGGCTGTTGCATGACAAGGATGTGCGGTTCCGCACGCCGTCACGCGCGGAAATAGAGGCGCTTACCCCACAGGCGTTTCGCCAGACCTGGGAGCCGCTGCTCGCGTCCGGCCCTATCGAAGTGCAGATATTCGGGCAGGTAAATCCCGACGATGCAATCCAGGCGGTGGCAGCGACCTTCGGCGCTCTTCCTGCGCGTCCGAATGCCCCGGTTCCGGTCGCGAACAAGGTGATGCGCTTCCCGGCTCCGGTGGCGACGCCCGTCATCCTGCGCCACAAGGGCAGCAAGGATCAGGCGGCAGCTGTCATGGCTTGGCCGACCGCAGGTGGCTTTTCGCTCCAAACGGAGGCCCGGCAGCTGGAGATATTGACGCAGATCTTCAATGATCGGCTTTTCGACAAGCTGCGCTCGACCGAGGGGGCCGCTTATTCCCCCAGCGTGCAGAATAACTGGCCGTTTTCATATGATAATGGCGGCTACATACTGGTCACCAGCCAGGTGAGGCCGGATCGCATCGAATATTTCTATGGCGTCGTAAAAGACACCGCCGCCGACCTGGCTCAAAATCCGGTCAGCGATGATGAATTGCAGCGTGCGGTCGCGCCGATGCGGCAGTTGCTGATGCGGGCGGGAACAGGCAACGCCTTCTGGATGAATCAGATGGAAGGGGCGGCGCATGACGCCCGATACGTCCAGGCGATGCAGACCATGGCGCGGGACATGCTGACCGTCACTCCGGCGCAGATTCAGGCGCTGGCCGCCCGCTATCTGAAGCCCGGTAAAAGCTGGTCCGCCGTCGTCCTGCCCGAAGGCGTGGAAGCGCGCTGACAGCGGCGCGCTTCCGCCGTAGAGGGGGCGGTCAGTCTATCTCGCGCAGCGCCGCGACGATCATACGCGCCGCGCCCTTGGCAGTCGCCTCGGCGCTCAGCTTTGGGCGGGCAAGGCTGCGGTGGCCAAAACCGAACATACAGGCAAGGATCAGCTCTTCGGCATCGCCCAGACTGTCTTCGCCAAGTTGAGGATTGGCCGCGCAGGCAAAATCGCGCAGCCACGGGCGCAGGTCGCTGCACAACGCGGCTATCGTTTCGCCAACGCGCTCGCTGCGAAATCCTTCGGCCAATATGTCGAAGGACAGAGCTTCTTCATGATCGGCCAGAGCGCCTCTAAACAGGTGCTCAAACGCCTGCTCAGCTCCGATTTCGCCTATGCATAAACTATTGCGCAGTGCCGCAATTTCATTCCGCCGCTCGATCGAGTCCACCTCGACGATGGCGCTGATAATGTCTTCCTTGCTTTTGAACAGCCGGTAAATCTGGCCCACGGATACCTGTGCACTGCTGGCCAGTTCGGCCATTGACGTCTGATGGAACCCCCGAAGGTTGAACAGGGTGCGGGCCGTCGCCAATATGCGCTCCTTGCCTCCCGGCTCATGTTGCAATGCAACCAAAATTCCGCTCCTCGGTAACTTTTGTCCTTGAACTCCCCTTGCCATCTTCCTACCTGTCGGGCAAGCGGAATGAACGTTCACTCCGGGGTCAGAAAAAGCGGAGCATCGCCTGGTGCAAAAGGGATTGATTGTCGGATTGTTCGCCTGTGTCTCCACGCTGGCCCTCGGCGGGTGCGGCAAGGAAGCACCTGCCGCGCCGCCGCCGCCATCGGTGGGGGTCGTGTCTCTCAAGGTGGAATCGGCACCGCTGATCAGTGAGCTTCCCGGACGTATCAGCGCCGCTGAAACGGCTGAGGTGCGCCCGCAGATCAACGGTATCATTCGTAAGCGCCTGTTTGCAGAAGGGGCTTATGTAAAGGCCGGCCAACTGTTGTACGACATTGAGGACGCGCCTTATCAGGCCGCCCTGGCGCAGGCGCGGGGCAATCTGGCGCGCGCTCAGGCGTCGATCAACGCAACGTCCCTTCAGGCCCGGCGCTATCAGGAACTGGTCGGCATCAACGCCGTCAGCCGTCAGGAAGCGGACAATGCGGCGGCCACCGCCCAACAGGCCCGCGCCGATGTCGCTGCCCAGCGGGCGGCTGTCCAGGCGGCGCAGGTAAACCAGAATTTCACCCGCATTCGCGCGCCCATTTCGGGCCGGATCGGCAGGTCGCTGTTCACGCCCGGCGCGCTGGTGCAGGCGGGGCAGGCCGACCCGCTCGCCACAATCCAGCGGATAGACAGCGTCTATGTCGATGTTACGCAGTCGGCGGCCGACATCATCAATTTCAGGCAGGCTCTGCGCGATGGCGGTGTCAGCGAAGCGGATGGCGCGCGCGTCCAGCTTCTGCTCCCCAATGGCAGCACCTACGCGTTGGAAGGGCGGCTGCAGTTTTCGGAAGTGACGGTCGACCCCAGTTCGGGCGCGGTTACGTTGCGCGCGACTTTCCCCAATCCTGACGGTCTGCTGTTGCCGGGCATGTATGTCCGCGCGCGGGTCGTTGCCGGGCGTCAGACCAACGCCATCCTCGCGCCGCAGCAGGGTATCAGCCGCGACGCGCGCGGGCGTGCAACCGCGATGGTCGTCAATTCCCAGAACAAGACCGAAGTTCGCCAGGTGGAAACCAAACAGGCCCTGGGTAACAAGTGGATCGTCACCAAGGGGCTAAAGGCGGGTGATCGCCTGATCGTCGAAGGGCCGACCAATCTTAAGCCTGGTGCGGTCGTCAAGCCGCGCGCGCCTGAACAGATAAAGCCGGTATCGGGCGAGGCACAGTAAGATCATGGCGCGTTATTTTATCGACCGGCCCATCTTTGCATGGGTCCTGGCCGTCGCCCTCATGCTCGCAGGACTTCTGGCGCTCCGCCAGCTTCCCGTCGCGCAATTCCCTGAAATCGCGCCGCCCACCGTGACGATCAGCACGGCCTATCCCGGCGCGAACGCGCGAACGCTGGAAAGCACGACGACCCAGATCATTGAACAGCAGCTCAAGGGCATCGATAATCTCCGCTATTTTTCGTCGAGCAGCGATTCTGCGGGTGTGCTGACGATCACCCTGACTTTCGAGCAGGGGACCGACGCCGACATCGCGCAGGTGCAGGTGCAGAACAAGCTGGCGCAGGCGACGCCGTTGCTTCCCCAGGAAGTGCAGCAACAGGGCCTGCGGGTCACCAAATCGACATCGGCCTTCCTGATGGTGATGGCGGTCTACGCCGATGACGGCATCCATGATCAATATGACGCGGGCGACTTCGTGGCTTCGACGTTGCAGGACCCGATCAGCCGTCTGAGCGGCGTTGGCGACACCCAGATGCTGGGCGCGTCCTATGCGATGCGCATCTGGGTCGACCCCTATAAGATGGCGAATCTGAAGGTTACGACCGGTGACGTGAAGGCGGCGATCCGGGCGCAAAATGCGCAGGTTTCGGCTGGACAGATCGGCGGCACCCCTTCGCCGGAAGGGCAGGCGCTCAACGCCACCGTGACCGCGCAGTCCCGTCTCAGCACGCCGGAACAGTTCCGCAAGATCATTCTGCGCAGCAATCCAGACGGCTCCACCGTAATGCTGCAGGATGTCGCCCGCGTCGAACTGGGCGCGGACAGCTACGGCTTTCGCGCGCGTTTCAACGGCCATCCTGCCGCCGGTTTCGGCATCAAGCTCGCGCCGGGAGCCAATGCGCTCGACACGGTCGAAGGCGTGAAGAAGCGGGTCGAAGAACTGTCGGGCAGCTTCCCGTCATGGGTAAAATATGACTTCCCCGTCGATAATTCGACCTATGTCAAATTGTCGGTTGAACAGGTTTTTCACACCCTCATAGAGGCAATCCTGCTCGTCTTCGTCGTGATGTTCCTGTTCCTTCAGAACTGGCGCGCCACTTTGATACCGACGATTGCGGTTCCCGTGGTCCTGCTTGGGTCGTTGGCGATCCTGCATGCGGCGGGCTTTACCATCAACACATTGACGCTGTTCGGCATGGTGCTGGCCATCGGTTTGCTGGTCGATGACGCGATCGTCGTTGTGGAAAATGTCGAACGCATCATTCAGGAGGAAGGACTGTCGCCCAGGGAAGCGGCAAAGAAATCGATGGACGAAATCAGCGGCGCGCTGATCGGCATCGGCCTTGTTCTGTCGGCGGTATTCCTGCCCATGGCCTTTTTCGGAGGGTCCACGGGCGTCATATTTCGCCAATTTTCGATCACCATCGTGTCCGCCATGATCTTGTCGGTGCTGGTGGCGTTGATCCTGACCCCGGCTTTGTGCGCCACCATCCTGAAACCGCAACGCGAAGGCCATGGCCATCAGAAGGGGTTTTTCGGCTGGTTCAACCGCACCTTCGACAGGAATGTTGTCCGCTATGGCGTTGCCGTTAAAAAGCTGGAGAAAAGCCGGACCCGGACCATGCTGGTCTATGGTCTGATCGCGATCGGCATGGCGGTCATCTTCATGCGCCTGCCCGGCGGATTTCTGCCGAACGAAGATCAGGGGCGCTTGATCAACCAGGTGGCGCTGCCTGCCGGATCGGGCATTGACGAAACCGAACGGACGCTCAACCGGGTGCGCGACCATTATCTGAAGGATGAAGAGAAAAACGCAGCAGCCGTCTTCACCATCGCGGGCTTCGGCCTGGTGGGGCAGGGGCAGAATGTCGGCATCGCCTTCGTCCGCATGAAGGATTGGGAAGAACGCAAAGGCGCAGAAAACGGTGTGCAGGCCATTGCCCAGCGCGCCAATGCCGCCTTCAGCCAATTTCCTTTGGGGCAGGCGATTGCCATCGTCCCCCCCGCTGTTGCCGAACTGGGCAATGCGTCGGGCTTCGATTTTCAGCTCGTCGACCGTGGCAATCTGGGGCACGACCAGCTTCTGGCCGCGCGCAATCAGTTGCTGGGGATGGCTGGCTCGGATGAGCGGCTGGCGCAGGTGCGTCCCAACGGCTTGGAAGATACCGCCCAGTTGAAACTCAATGTGGACCAGGCCGCCGCCGGAGCATTTGGGGTCGCGCAGGCCGACATCAACGACACGATCGCGACGGCCATGGGCGGCGCTTACGTCAACGACTTCATCGACCGCGACCGGGTGAAGCGGGTCTATGTTCAGGCGGACGCCCCGTTCCGGTCCACCCCTGACTCCATCGGCGCGCTGCACGTGCGCGGCGCGTCGGGGGTCATGACGCCAATCGCGTCCTTCGCCGGCACGGAATGGATAAAAGGTCCGGCCAAGCTGGAACGGTTCAATGGCGTTCCCTCGATGCAGGTCATGGGTTCGCCAGCGCCCGGTGTGAGCACGGGCGAAGCCATGAAGGCGATGGAGGAACATGCCGCCAAGCTGCCGCCCGGCCTTGGCTATGAATGGAACGGCATTTCCTATGAGGAGCGGACCTCAGGGGGGCAGGCGCCCGCGCTATATGCCCTCTCGATGCTGATCGTATTCCTCTGCCTCGCCGCGCTTTATGAAAGCTGGTCGGTGCCCATAGCGGTGATGCTGGTCGTGCCACTGGGCGTGCTGGGCGCGGTCATCGCCGCTGCGCTGGTGGGCCTTAACAACGACATCTATCTTCAGGTCGGCCTGATCACCACTATCGGCGTGTCGGCCAAGAATGCGATCCTGATCGTCGAGTTCGCGGAAGAAAAGATGCGTGAGGGCCTGTCGCCAGCTCGCGCGGCCCTGGAAGCGGGCAAGCTGCGCCTGCGGCCCATCCTGATGACCAGCTTCGCGTTCATCTTCGGGGTTCTTCCGCTTGCGCTCGCCAAGGGCGCAGGGGCGGGGGGGCAGCGCGCCATCGGCTCCGCGGTTGTGGGCGGCATGTTGTCGGCAACCGTGCTCGCCATCTTCTTCGTTCCGATATTCTTCACCGTCGTCAAACGGCTGTTCCGCCAGCATCATGGCGAAGAGCAGGCGTCCGACCGGCGCGTCCCTGCCGCCACACCGCAGGAGGCATGAGGCAGATGCACAAGATCAGGCTCGTTTCAGCAACCGCTCTGGCCCTCGCTCTGGGCGCTTGCGACATGGCTCCCAAATATGTGCGGCCCGCGCTGCCGGTGCCGGTGGAAAGTCCTTTGGGGCCAGCCTACCAGGCAGATATATCCGGGCAGGCCGCGATCCAACCGACCGACACCGGCTGGAGGGACTTTTTCACCGATCCGCGACTCGCACGCGTCATCGAAAATGCGCTCACCCATAACCGCGACCTGCGCATTGCCGTCGCCAATGTGGAGCAGGCGCGTGCCCAATATCGCGTCCAGCGCGCTGGCCTGTTCCCGACGATTGCCGCCAATGGCAGCGCGACCTATCAGGACACGCCCTTTGCTCAGCAGGGGCCGGGCGCGGGCGCGGGAGCCGGCGCTTCTGGCCGCACCGACATTTATTCGGCGTCCGTCGGCATTTCCGCGTGGGAGATCGACCTGTTCGGTCGCGTCCGCAACCTGAGCAAGGCCGCGCAGGAACAATATTTCGCACGCGTCGAAAGCCGCAACGCGGCGCAGGTCGCATTGATCGCCGAAACGGCGTCCGCATGGCTTTCGATGGCCGCAAACCAGGAACGGCTGCGGATCGCGCGCGACCTGGAGGCGGCATTCGGCAAGACGCTGGAACTGACCCGCGCCCGCTTTGCCAAGGGGATCGCGTCGGAACTGGAAGTTCGCCAGGCGCAGACCAGCCATGATCAGGCGCGCGCCGACATTGCAGAGGTCACCACGCTGGTCGCGCAGGATCAGAACGCCCTCAACCTGCTCGCGGGATCGACTGTGGCGCAGGATGATCTTCCGTCCGCCATGCCGCAGGAGGACGTCACGCTGGCGAACCTTCCCACGGACCTGCCTTCATCTATCCTGCTGCAACGGCCCGACATCCTGTCGGCGGAGCATCAATTGCGCGCCGCCAATGCCGACATCGGCGCAGCCAGGGCTGCCTTCTTCCCGAAAATTTCTCTGACGGCGGCGTTCGGGACCTTGAGCGCCGGACTGTCCAACCTGTTCGCGCCCGGCAGCGATTATTGGTCGGCGGCGCCTTCGGTCGGCTTGCCCATCTTCGACTTCGGCAGGAATCAGGGCAATCTGCGCTACAGCCGGGCGACCTATGACGCCATGCTCGCCACCTATGAAAAGAGTGTCCAGACAGGCTTTCGCGAAGTCGCCGACGCCCTCGCCCGTCGCGGCACCATGACCGCGCAGCTGGAAGCGCAAAGCTCGCTAAGGGACGCTGCCCGCGTCGGCTACCGCCTGTCCGAAGCGCGTTTCCGCGCCGGTGTCGACCCGTTCCTGACCACGCTGGATGCCCAGCGCACCCTGTATAACGCCGAACGCAACA
This sequence comes from Sphingobium sp. ZW T5_29, assembly GCF_044987515.1. Classification (NCBI taxonomy): domain Bacteria; kingdom Pseudomonadati; phylum Pseudomonadota; class Alphaproteobacteria; order Sphingomonadales; family Sphingobiaceae; genus Sphingobium; species Sphingobium sp. ZW T5_29. The sequence goes on along the minus strand of NZ_JBJDRM010000017.1, from coordinate 36,193 downwards.
TGCTCGCCACCCGTCTGGCCCGTGCCGCCAACATGATCGAACTATACCGCGCGATGGGCGGAGGGCTGAAATAGCGGACTGGTTATAACGAAGAGTAGTTATCCTTCGTTATAGATGACGCTTGGACTTTTCATATTTGGATAAGCGACACCCTCGAAATAGTGTGTCTCTAACCGCCGTGGCCCTGACCGGTCAGACTGATCACTGATATCTTTCTTCACCCCTTGGCGGGTGGGAGGGATTGGCCGGTGGTAAACATTATCAGGTGGCTGGTAACGAGATGGGATTTTCCCGGCGAAGTCAGGGAGGCCCTAGGCATAATTTGGCGTGCGCTGGGCACAAGGCTGGCGCTTGCCATCTTCCTTGCCAATCTGTTTTTCATTCTGCTGCATATTGCCGCTGTGAACGGGATTGTCGGAGGAAATGACCGCCCATTTCGGGTTGATAAGGACAGAAGCCTGTCTGAATATTTCGAATATGCTTGTCTATTGATGTCGTCTGTTCTGATATTTCATCTCTCGATCCGCCGAAAAATATATCAGATCATGCCCATGGCGTTGGTGATATTATACCTCTTCCTCGATGATTATATGCGTATCCACGAATATATGGGTGATATCCTTGTGCCTGCTCACGACAATGCGGGGCAAGCTTTGTTCACGATGCTCGTCGGAGGCGCTACGTTGGCGCTGGCTGCCACTGGATGCATGCTGTCCCAACGCTTCGTGCGGGTGCAGATCATCGCCGTGCTGTTGCCGATCCTCCTGCTGGGTGTGTTTGGAAGCATCGTGGACGCGTTTCACGAATTCATGATCAGATTCGTTCCAGCGTCGGACAATGTCATCGGATTCGTCGAAGACGGGGGCGAACTGGTCAGCATTTCGATCCTGCTGCTAACCTGTATTTGTCTGGCCAGGACAGGCGCGGCCATGCGGCCAAATAGCGACGTTGTCGCGGCGAATATTCAGTCCATCTGAAGAGAAGGGTCGCTTCGGCAAAGGCGAAAGCCTGAACCGACGGCCCCAACGTTCATCTTACACGGAAAATGGTGCACCCAAGTGGATTCGAACCACTGGCCTTTGCCTTCGGAGGGCAACGCAGCCCCATTATTTCGCACTAAATCCTCGGTCTTCCTCGCCCATCCGGCAGGAACACTATGCGAACATCGAGCAGTTTGCGGACCCGGTGCGGTCCCAAGGTGGCCGGGCATGATCCGGCCGTCGCCTACGCCGATGGAGGAGGCCGACGTGCCGGGGCTCACCGGCTATTGGCCAGCGCCCAACCCCGACGATCCCTACTTCTGTCACGGTCCCACGCTCATCTCGTTCAGCGGCGGTCGGACGAGCGCCTATATGCTGTGGAAGGTGCTTTGCGCACACGGCGGCGCTCTTCCGCCCTATGTGTTCGTCGTCTTCTGCAACACCGGCAAAGAGCGGATCGAGACGCTGCGCTTCGTCTATGATTGCGGAAATCGATGGGGCGTTCACATCTGGTGGCTGGAATGGCGCGATCGGGCCAGCAGCGCCGTAAAGCCCGGAGATCGTTTCGAGGTGGTCGGCTTCAACCAGGCAGCGCGCAATGGCGAGCCGTTCTTGGCGCTGGTCCGCCGTAAGGGCTACCTGCCCAACGCCGTCACCCGCTTTTGCACGGCGGAACTGAAGATCGACACGATGAAGCAGTTCATGCTGTCGATGGGCTTCGAGACCTGGATCAACATGGTCGGCCTGCGCGCAGACGAGCGGAAGCGCGTCATGAAGCAGGTTCTCCGCAACCAGTCCGGCAAGGAGCGGTGGAATAGCTATTGCCCGCTCGCCCTGTGCGGCGTCGTGGAGCGGATCGTCTGGCGGTTCTGGCTGGGCCGCAACAACGACCCGCGCAGGATCGAATATTATCTGCCCCAAGGCTTCGATCTGGGGCTTCGCCGTTATGAGGGCAATTGCGACGGTTGTTTCCTGAAGGGATACGACATCCTGTGCCAGTCCGAGCGCGAGCAGCCGGGCGTGTTGGGATGGTGGGCAGAGGCAGAGGCAGAGGTTACACTGCTGAAGGCGAAGGCAAGTGGCGCGCGCTTCGTTACGGAATATAGCTATGCCCAGCTAGGCGACATCGCCAGCCGCACGCCGCCGATCGCCGACATCGATTCCCTTCGTCCGGTCGGCGATTGCACATCCGCCTGCGCGGTTGATGACAGCGATGAGCCCGAACCTGACGACGAAGCCATGGCATGGCTGCTCAGCTACATGGAGCGTCTGTGGCGAGAAGGGGCGCCCAAGCTCACCCCAGCCATGGTCATTGAGCCGGCGATCGGCGACCTCTTCGAGGAGATGGCCTGATGGGCCGCGTCCTAGTCGCCTGCGAGCGCAGCGGCGTTGTCCGCAGGGCCTTCGAAGCGCGCGGGCATGATGCCTGGTCGTGCGACATCGAGGCCGCCGACGATGGCAGCAACCGCCACATTCGCGGCAACGTCCTCGACTATCTGGACGAGGGCTGGGACTTGCTCGCCGTCATGCATCCGCCTTGCACGATCCTCTGCAATAGCGGGGTGAAGCATCTCTATATCGGCGGCCGGAAAGAGAATGGGCGCAACGAGCGGCGCTGGGCCGAGCTAGAGCAGGCCGCCGCCTTCTACCGCGCGCTCCGCGATGCCGAGCAGATCCCGCGCCGTGTGGTCGAGAATCCGGTCATGCACCGCTATGCGATCCAACTGACCCGGCGCGGTCGGACGCAGTTCGTCCATCCCTATTTCTTCGGAGAGCCGTTCTTCAAGAATACCAGGCTGGAGCTGATCGGTTTGCCGGAGCTGAAGCCGACCAACATGCTGACCCCGCCGAAGCCCGGCACGGATGAGCATAAGGCATGGTCGCGCTGCCACCGGGAACCACCGGGGCCTGATCGGGCGCGGCGCCGGTCGGAGACCTATCCCAACATCGCGGAGGCCATGGCCGACCAGTGGCACCGTCTGCTGCCGGACCCGCAATATGATATGTTCGAAAGGATTGCAGCGTGACCAACATCATCGAGCAAGCAACGCACATCGAGGTGGAAGCGGAGGTCCGCTATTGGGAAGACGCTGCCGTCAACGGCGTGGAAGACACAGACGGCACGCTGATCTTCGGCCGCGAGGGCGACCTGTGGAAAGTCCGGATCGAGCTTTTGGACGGCATCGTCGAGGGCTGGCCCGAAGGCATGGAAGCCGACATCCACTACAAGGTCTGCGATGCCGGGGAATATTGGCTGACCGACGACAGCGGCAAGCGCCTGGCGAAGTGGAAGGGACATTATGTCCCCGACAAATTCCTGTGCCATGGTAGCGAAGGCTTTGGCGATTACATCATCATGAGCGTGGCGATCGGCGGCGGCATCGTTGGATATCAGAAGCCGACGATCGATCCCGAGAGATGGGCGATCTTATGACCCCAATCACCATCGGCAACGCCACCCTCTACTGCGGCGACAGCTACCACATCCTGCCGACGCTGGGCTGGATCGACGCGATCGTCACGGACCCGCCCTATGAGTTCCGGGCCGAGGGCGGCGGCATGTACCGCGCTGCGCGGCAGGGCATGGATCAGATCCTCGACGAAGGGCTGGCGGACGGCTTCGACCACAGCATCATCAACCCGCTGCTCTGCGGATCAGTCGTGGTCTTCTGCCATAACGACCAGCTGCCCAAGCTGCTGCCCTATCTGGACGGCAGCTTCGAGCGGCAGGCGGTCTGCATCTGGCGGAAGAAGAACGCGCAGCCGGTGGCGAACAAGCATTACCGCCCGGTGTTGGAATTCTATGTCCACGCCTGGAATCGCGGGCACCATCCGCGCGGGACGCTGGATGACCTCGATCGCATGATCGTCGCCATGTCGCCGCGCGGGGAAGCGAAGTTCGGGCATGCCACCGTGAAGCCCGACGAGGTGATGGACAAGATCATCAGGAACGTCGCGCCGGGCGTGATCGCTGACCCCTTCATGGGAACCGGATCGACCGGCGTTGCAGCTGTGAAGGCCGGGCGGCAGTTTATTGGGATCGAGAAGAACCCGGCGCATTTTTCTACGGCTTGCGCGCGGTTGGCGGCGGCGCAGGGGCTGGAGATGGCGGCTTGACCGCCTCGCTGGACATAATCAGCAAGATCGCTCACATCCCGGTGCATCTCAACTTGGAAAAGATGCGCAGCGTCACAGTGGAAGTCGTGCGCCAAATGGACGAGATTCTTTCGAATGTTACGAGGCCGGACCGAAATTGCAAGGCGCGCGCACTCTCGTAGGCAATGTTTTGCAAATATGAAGAAATTTACCCCTTCCTGACATTTTTCTCGTTGATGGTTAGGTTCGTGAAGCTATGCCTTCCGTAAGGGAATGGAGAGTCTCATGGCCGAAATGGAGAGCGACCAGGAAGTGAATAAGCTCGCCGCGATCAAGGCGGCAACGCTCGACCTGGCAAAGGCATTGGGTTTAAGGCTCGAGAGCGGGCATAGGTTAAGGATCTCTGCCCAACCACCCATCCGGTCGGCAGAGCCTGAGGACAAACGGTCACTCAGAATCACAATGGCGCGTGCTTGGGCTACGGCCATGCTCGCGACGGATCGAGAATTTGGCTCCGGGCTGACCGGCGCGCCCGCATGGGCAATGCTCATCGACCTTTACATCAGCCAAGTGGACGGCAGGCCGGTGACGATCAGCGATGCGGGCCATGCTGCTCGGGTTCCATCGACAACCGGCTTGCGATGGGTCAGGGTTCTCGAAGATCGAGGATATATTTATCGTCAGGACGATCGGAAGGATGGGAGGCGGGTGTTTCTGCGCCTCACGGCATTGGGTCTGGAAAGGCTTGAGCTAGTGCTGGATCGGGTGGCAGAGAGCGACACAAAGATCGGCCTAGGCCGAATGTCCCTCATTGAGTAAGTCGAGCCCATGCTGCAGATGGGAGCAGACTAAATTATAGCGTTGCGCGTCGGCTGTGGGTGCCGTTTCAGAAAGCCGGTCGAGACTGGAGAGGACCTTCTGTAGCATCAGGCTGCATTCGGCCTCTGAGACGGGCCCATCCTCATTGCGAGTCATTGCAGCGCTCTCCCTATATCCTGCTCCCAGATATGTGAGATAGCCTTACTATGCGGTGAATATTAATGGAATATCGAACAGGTCCAGAGAATTGTGTCTAAATCGGATCAAGCAGCTGCGATGTCCGAGCCGCGCTGAGTACCGCTTTCCGATCGCGTCGCGACCTCTACCTGCACGATATCAAGGGCATGCTGAATGTGAGAAGCTGCAAGATGCAACCCCAGGCCCTCACAAGCGGCGAGCGCTCCCCGAATTTTCACTGCAGCAAGCAGCGCTGGTCCATAGTCGGGGCACTTTTCCGCAGCGTGCAGAAAATTGGGAGGCACATCGAAATGCTGCGCCAGTAGGTGCGCCTCTCCGCGGCTGAGCGTGCGGGGCGTGCCACGCTTCACGAATTGTTGAACGTAAGCGGTGTTTCTGCCGAGCACTGACGACAGCTGTGCATATGTCTCACCTCGCGCAGCGATCAATCGGTCAAGAAGTTCGCGAGCCTGCATCATGCATGCATCCATGAAATTGAACCATTCGGGATCCGCCAGCCCATAGGCGAAGGCATCCATAATCGCGAGCATGATCGTACAACCCGGAGCAATTACGCTATTGGCCGTCTTTCACCCGAAATCGCCTCCTTCTTCGATGCAGACCGTGATCTCGTTGCCATGCAGACATGTTGGGGAGATTCAAAAATGCTGTCGAATCATTTCGGGTGCGGTAATGAGGGTCCGCCTTATCTTAGCCGCGGATTGATCAGGATCGAAGACAGCTGTGATTTTTGCACTTGCCCTAGCAGCCGTCACCGTGGTTGACGGCGACACCCTCCGCATCGACGGCGAACGCATCCGCCTGCTCGGTATCGACGCGCCAGAGATTCACGGTTGCCGACCGGGTAGGGTGTGCGTCCCCGGCGATGGCAATGCCAGCAAGCGCAGCCTTCAGGGCATGATGGGCGGTCGGATCAGCGTGCAGCGCGTCGGGCAGGACCGCTATGGGCGTACACTGGCGCAGGTCTATGTCGGCGAGCGGAATGTCGCCTGTGAGCAGCTGAGGCGCGGGCAGGCCCAGTATGTCGCCAAGTGGGACAACGGCGGCAGATTGGCGAAGGAATGCCGTTGATGCGCCCGTCCCACATTCTGATCCCGATCGTAGCCGCTGCCGTGGCTGTTTTCGCAGGTGATCAGGGATATGGCTGGCCCTTCATCGCCGTGCATTTCCTGATTGCGGTGCTGATTTGCGGTGTATTTGCGAAATTAGGATCGGTGCTGTTCCGGCGGCGGTGATAGATGCGGCTCAACTGCCAGCCTGAGTATTCACGGGCGGCGCCAGGGGATTGGGGTCTGTGTCCTCCCCCTTTTGGATACGCTCGGCAGCCTTATCATGTGTCGGCTTCTCGTTGCCACCTGGCGAACCGCGTTCGGGCGGCGGAATGTCGTCGCTGCCTTCTGCTGGCTCTTGGGTGGACTCTCCACGATTTCCGTTATTCTGCATGGTAACCTCCGGTAAGTCGATGAGGGAACGTCCCGGACTGGCGATTGTGTCCGCTCAGAGTAGAGCCCGATCGACACTGTCGGACGCCTTTCGCTGGAACCATAGCGTCGACGTACGCTCAACGATCATCCGGTCAGCGGGATAGGCCCGATCGAATTGATACAACTCTTCCAGCGGCGCATGCAGCCATGTGTCCCAATGCTCAGGATCAAGTATCACAGGCGAGCGATCGTGAATTTCGATCAGCTCTGGCGCATTGTCGGTCATCACGCCGGTATAGACGTCGCCCCATTCGACGGAATGTGACCACAACCCCGCCCAGGCAAAGATCGGCTGATCCTTCACCGACAACCAGGTCTCCGTCATGCGCCCCGGTTCACCCACCGCTTCGGCATAGCGCGCAGTCGGGATCAGGCAGCGATGCTTCGGATCGGCTGCCGTCCATTTCCAGAAGAATGTGTCGAGCTTGTCAAACCGAGCGTTGTTCACCGGCTTTGGCTTCAGCGGTAGACCCGTCTTTTTGCTCTTCTGCGCCAGCGGAAAGCCCCAGGTCATTTGCTCCAGCACGCGCTCGCCATCTTCCAGGCGAATGACCGTGCCGGGCTGGGCGGGGTGCGTTTGCAATGGTCCCTCATTGAAGCGAGCTCCCGGGCGAGCCTTGAACAGGTTCAGCACCATATGCGTGTCGCCGCGTTCTGCCCGATTGCACATGGGCGGATGGTGAGCAGCAGCGGGACGAGAGTCAATGTCACCTGTTCCCACGCCAGACAGTGGGGGTATCCCCCGGCGTAATCACCGCATCCTTGGCGCCGCAGCGACTACATTTGCATTTACGTGCGGCCTGCGCAAAGCCGTTCAACCGCTCGCCGCGAACGTGCCTGGTCATGATTGTCCATTCGAACAAACCGCGGACCACCTGAAAGTGGCCGCACTGCCTGCATGTGATGCAAGCACCGGTGCCGTGCCGCCAGCAGTCTATCAGCGAATCGAAGCGCTTTGATCCCATCTGGAGAACATAGAGGGAACAATGGTGGTGCGGCTACGCTCTTCGGTCCTGTTTCTGATCGCGTTGGCCCGGCATCGCGATTGCGGGCACCATTGGGCGGTTAAGCAAAGAGACACAGTTCCGACGGCAGAAGGGGGGACAAGTTTGTTTCGACCCGCCTCAGGGAGCCTGTTTCGAGAATGTCTACGGAGAAATCTAATCCCACGCCTCGCTCAATCTGCGGTTCGGCACGAGGAACGGCGATAAAGCCCCTTGTGAGCTTTGGTTTCCTGATTGCGGCAAGCCTCATGAGCATCGCCGCAGATGCGCGGGCCACGGGATTTCAGGGCGCGGATCCTCACGCTGTTTTCATCGGTGACGAATTGTGGGTGTTTCCTACTGGCGGCCCGGGCAAGCAGTGGGGCGGCAATCGGTTGGGTGCTTGGTCCTCTAGCGATCTGCAGAATTGGAAAAGCAGAGGGGAAGTCATCAATCGTAGTCAGGTAAAATGGTTTGAGGCCGACGGGTCCAAACGGCATTTTTTGTGGGCTCCCAGTGTCGTTCAGTCGCGCGCTCGCTGGTATTTATATTATTCGGTAGGCCCTCAAAATCCGACCCCCAGCCGCATAGGTGTTGCGATTGCAAGAGCTCCGGGTGGTCCATATGTCGATACTGGCAAACCTCTGCTAACCGGCGGCAAGGGATTCGAAGCGATCGACCCGATGGTGTTCAAGGATCCGCGATCCAAAAGAACTTATCTCTATGCTGGGGGAAGCGCCGGAGCGCGACTGCGCATTTTCGAAATGAACCCAGACATGGTGTCAATCAAGCGTGAGGTGCCCGTAAAGCAGTTGCCTGCGTTTACAGAGGCGCCGTTCATGCATGAACGCAATGGAACATACTATCTCTCGTACAGTCACGGCCGCTGGAAGAGCTCATCCTATTCGGTGCACTATGCCACCTCGCAAAGCCCGACTGGGCCCTGGCGCTATCGAGGCGCGGTCTTGGTCAGCGATGGGACCCGCCAAGGGCCCGGACATCACAGTTTCGTCAGGGATCCGCGATCGGGCGAATGGCTCATCGTCTATCACCGGTGGGAGGGGCCCAATGACAAGTCGACCTTCGCGGGAAGACGAAACATCGCGATAGAACGCGTCACCTACGGGTCGGATGGTCGGATCAATAGCATCAGAATGACCGATGGAGATTCCGACTCTGCGCCTGTCGTGCAGCAGAAGGAAAAGCGCGAGAAGCCCTCATCCAGCGATTTCTTTCAGAGAATGTTCGGGCAATAACCGGGTGGCGCGAACTAGGGCGCGGAAAGGATAGCCCCTGTCAGCGTCCCCCGCTGGGCTGGAGCCTTGTTTGCTCCGGCTCAACCTTCACCATCCCCTGATCCTCGACCCATTCCCGCAGCGCCACCAGGTTCCACGCCTGCCGCTCAGCTATTGCGAGCTTGGCAAGAAGCCCGTCACAATCTGTCCCTGCATAAGCTCGGCAGGTGGCGTCGGCGGCGATGGACATTGGAGCCGGGTCGGAACTGCTGAGATGGGCTTGGGTGGCGATCTGTCGCCGCACGATGTCATAGCGAGCATCAACAGCGGCAAGGCGAGCCTGGTAGTCATTCACGGTCCTTTCGGTGATTGCAGCCTGATCGGCCTTTACGCGGGCGACATTGGCTTGTGCCTGGCGCTGAGCTTCTTCACTGGCGGCGCGGTAATTGGCGACCGTCTGCTTATGCGCCTGCTCTTCCGCAATGGCGCGGGTCTGCCATTTGTCCCGGTCAGCGGTGCGGGCCTCCAGTTTGAGCAGCAGGGTGCCGACCACCGCGAGCAGCAGGGCGAGGCCGATCAGCTTCCAGTGGGCGCGGAGGGTGGCGAAGGCGATCATAGCCCGGTCACGCACAGGCGGTATTCATCCGCCCGCCTGTTGACCAATCCCTGCACGACGCGCCCGCCTGCCATTGTCCAGCGGGTGATGGCTTTGCATCCACCCTTGAAGTCGCCCGCATCAAAGCGGCGATCAGCGGTGGACCGGCAATAGGCGTTGATGCCGATATTGTAGGCGAGGCTGGTCGCAGCAGCCAGTTGATAGGGCCTGTCCGCGATCATCGGCGTGCAGCGCGCCACCGGCTCGGCAAACCCCTTCACCGCCTCATGCAGCATGGCCGTGCATTCGGCGTCGGAATAGCGGCGCATCTGAACGCGGGTTTCGCCGTAGCAGACTGTCTTGACGCCGACGATATCGCGGTAGGGATCGTTCCGCTTACCTTCCCACTTCGCGATCAACGGGACGGCCAGCAGCATAGCAGCCGCGATGCCGCCCCCGGCAACCTTCTGCGCCTTACTCGCCATCGTCTTTTCCTTGCTTCAGGATCATGGCTATCAGCGCGGAAATGCCCAGGCCGATGCCGATATATTCCGGGGCGGGAAACAGTTGCCGCGCCTCGCCGGGCATGGTCGCCCATACGGTCTGTGCCACGACGCCTAGCGCCACGATCTGCGCCGACCATCTACGGGCGACGGTCCACCATTCATCGATCAGTTTCACGCCCTGTCCCCCATCACCCGATCCTCAGAAAGCGCCGCCTGCAACTGCTGCCGCAGCGGGCCTGACCCATGGACCAGCAGCAGCGTCTCAAGCTGGTTGATGCGATGGGCCTGCCGTCCGTCGCGCTTCTCGCACTCATCCTTCAGTTCGCTCATCTGCTTCTTCAACGGCCCGATAAGGATCATCTGAACAAAACCCCATGTCGCCACACACCCCGACCCGAAGGCAGCGGCGAGGCTCCCCCCGTCCGCACCCAATAGATCCATGCCGTTCGTTCCCGCTGTTGTTGTGCTATTCATCGCGGGTTGCCCCGACCCTTGGCGTTTTCGCCGTTGTTTTGTTGACCTTAGCCGTGGCGCTCGATAGCGGAGCGTAATGATCCTCACGAAAGAACGCGCCGAAGCGCTTCACGCCGACAAGATATTTTTCGAGGTGAACTCCAAGCCGCCGACCGACGAGAAATACGGCACGGTAAAAATCGGCCACGACTTCAAGCCGAAGGAGGCTGTGCGGATCGAGGAGCGGACGGGGCTTTACAAGTTCCCCTACAAGCCCAGCATCGGCGGCACGAAATATAGTGGCCTGTGCTCCATGGGCGTCATGTCTTATAGTTGGTCGCCGCTGCCGGAGCCTTTGAAGGTCGGGCGATACTGCTCCATTTCGAGCGGAATCGCGTTCATCGACAGCTTCCACCCGATGACCACGGTCAGCACGTCGCTGCTCTCCTTCGCCACCTTCAACCATTTGAGCCGCGATCTGGTCACCAAGGATATGGTCAAGGCGTCGGGCTGGCATGTGCGCAATAACAAGCCGTGGCCCACGATCGGGCATGATGTCTGGATCGGTCGCGATGTCACGATCGCGCTGGGCGTCAACATCGGCACCGGGTCCGTCATTGCTGCCGGGAGCGTCGTGACCAAGGATGTCGCACCCTATTCCATCGTTGGAGGGAACCCGGCCAAACATATCCGGCAGCGATTCCCCGAAGAAATAGCCACCGGCCTGCTGGCGCTTGAATGGTGGGACTATGCCCCCGCCGACCTGGTCGCCATTGGAATGCACGATCCCGTCGCTTTCGCCGCCACACTCTCCGAGTGCATCAAGGACGGCACGATTCAGCCATACCGCCCGACGACTTGGATCATCGGGAAGAATGATAGCGTGGAGAGGATGCAGGGCGGCTGACATATCAGCACACCATCATCAGGCCGACATAGATGCTGTTGATGGCGGAAACGTCCACTAGCGCGCCATCCTTGTCGTAAAAGCCATAGTTGATAGTGCCGGTCGGCTCGTAATCGTCCAGCATGAAGCGCAGGTTTTTGCCAGATTCCGCGTATTGATGTTCAAAGAAAAGCGGTTGCGCGAAGCCTTCGGACTTGGGGACCGTCAGCACACCTTTTTTGGTGCCGGAATTGTAAGTGCCCGCGATATTCCCGCCGCGCACGTAATCAGTTTGAACCGTGGGAACACCCGCGTCGAACTTGAGCAGACCCCACGCCATGACGCGCGGCGTGCCATACTGGCCTTTGCTGATCTCGATGCTCGGTTTGGTGAACTCCGCCTCTCCACCTTGATCCGTGTAAACGCCGATCGCGGGACGGGCGTAGCTCGGTGATGGGGCGTGCAATGGTATTTGGGCGCTGCACTCATACATCGCCCAATCTTCGGTTATCACCTCGCTGTGGCTGATGAAGGAAGATCCGGTCGTGTTGATATTGAACCCTACGCGCGGGCCGCCCGGAACGGAAATTCCCGCCGTAGAGACGAGCCGAGCCATGCAGCGCAGTGTTACGATATCACCCGGCTCTACAGTCAAGCGGCGCGTCTTATACGCGCTGCCCGCCCCAGCCGCCGACGATGCGGTGAGAACGCCGGAACTAACGGACATCGCGCCGTCGCCGCTCAAATCGTCGGCCCAGCTTTCCCAATCACTGATGAGCGAGCTTGCCATTACTTCACCATCCGAACGTCAGAGAAAAACTTTGCCACACCGCACTGGCTCAGCACTTGTTGCGAGGTCTGCGACACGATTGTCGAACTGATGAAATCTACGTTCTTGGAGCGGGCATAAGCTGCCACCGACGCGGCCCCTGTGAAGTCGGCAAACATGGATGCAGGCTCCATCAGCAAGGCCGTCCGTCCGCCGTAATCCGCGAGATAATCAATATCCCCCGGCGCGGCCGCAATGTTGCTCGACTGGAACATCACGCCGATCTCACTGTTCGCCGCGCGCACGTAATCCAGATCGCTGAACGAAAAGGAGGAAAGCGTGCATTGGCTTTCCATGCCCTCTGCCTCGATGGCAGCGATGATCAGGTCTATGTCCGCCTGGGTGCGATAATTCTTGATCTCAGGATAGGCATAGAGGCCGAACCTGCGGGCAATCTGGAGGAATGCTGAGAATTTCGGGATACGAAGGTTTGCGTAGGCGGTGCCAACTGTGGCATCGAATACAAGCCCGTCTATCGTCGCGGAGGAAAGCGCGGTGAACGTGCCCGTTCCGTCCGTCCGTGCGTCAACCGTAGCGTCGTGGAAGCAGTAAAGCTCACCGTCGCTACTGACCGAAAGATCGGTTTCGAGCGCGTCCGCGCCACTCTGCGCCGCGCCGGTAAATGCAAGCGTGGTGTTCTGCGGGTATTGGCGCGCGAACCCCCTGTGGGCGATGATAGTGATAGGTTGCGAAGGGGGCAGGAGCATATTAACGTCCTGCAAGCCGACCGCGCCGATCTTGTCGCGGATGCCCGCGCCCTCAGTGGCGTTGATCTCATCCTCACCAACACTGGACGCGACAAGTGGGCCTGACGCTTCGCCTTGGTCGCCTTTGGGGCCGCGAGCGCCGGAAATAATGATGGACACGCCACCGCTGGATGAAACGGTCGTCATGTTGTTACCCCAGGCATAAGAATGATTTGGCCCCTGACTTCAACGATCTTGATGTCGTCCGATGCGGTGGCGAGAAAATCATAGGCGAGGCGCACAATCTCGCTGTCTCCGGGAATGAATCGGAAGTCGCTTCCAGCGATGCGGACGTTGAACGATCCTTGATTGTCCACCCGGTCGGATATTGTCGCATCGGCTATGACGATGCCTTGCCCTGCGACGGCGCGGACATGGAGCGCCAAGGCGACGCCAGTCAGGTCTAAAGGATCGCCAGCGGAGTCGCGTAACTGCCAGCCCATGAAATAGTCGCCGTTGCGCGGAACCTCGATGTCCATCCTAGCCGTCATTGGAGAAGTCCTCCACGAAGCTGACGGACACTTCGGCGCGGCGGCCGAAGGCCAGGTTAGCGGCTAAATCCTGGCCGATAGCAGCCCGGCACTGGACAACGGGCCATTCGAAATTCACGGCAGCGCCAATGGGAACAGCTTCGCGGGTCGGTGGCGTGATGACGCAATCCACCTCCTGGCCGTCGCGCGCGGTCACCCGCACGATCTTGTGCGCTCGTCCATTGATGCTGAACTTTTCCCCGCCTTCGAGGCGCGCGCCCTGCGTTACCTTGATAATGATCGACGTGGAGCGCAGGAGCGCGCCGCTGACGCACTCTGCGACAATATAGGGCGCGGCATAGCGAACTGACTCCGGGAAAAATTCGTCATCGGCGGAGATTGACGATGGGCGCGCCAGAACGCCCCCAGCAATGGGGCGCGGCGCTGTCTGAACCGAAACGAGCGGGACAAGGAAGGGCTGACCGCCGCCCGCCATATACCCCGTCCAAGCATCCCACTTCCTGATTAGCTGCGGCGTGCGAAGAGCAATGCCAGACAGGCTGATTTCCCATCGTCCACCGCCATCGGTCTGGATTATCGTTTCCTCGCCATCCAGCGCGGTGCCGCCGGATATGACACTGGGCACCACATCGGCTTTGATTCCGCTTGGGTTGAAGAGGTGCGCTGGGAACACGAACATGCCCGGACGATGGCTGTCAGGGTGCCGTCACTCTACGGACGCCAGCGCAAGGGGTCGCACCAGAGGCATTATGCCAGCGCCACCTTCTTCCACGCGCCGTTGTAGATATAAAAATGGTTGTTGGTGCGGTCATAATACATCGCGACCTGATTGGTGCCCACCCCCTCAGGAACCCCAGTAGGAACGCCAGCGCCCGCAGGAATGTAGACAAACCCCGTCGTCATCGTGGTTGATGGCGTGACGTTGCTGTAGAGGCTGCCTGCAGGCGAAATGGTGAACCGGGTAGAACGCGACGACGCTCCTATGCTGGTGGTAGCGAACTCCAGTTGCGTGCCATTGGCCGTGCCGACAAAATCCTCTGCTGCGACCGCGCGAACGGAAGCGGTGAAGTTCGACCATACCGCCGTATCGCGCCAGCCTGCGCCATATATGCCGCCCAGGACATTGCCCGACAGAACGCCGGTCGGGGAGCCGGACGTGCCCCGCGCACGACGCGCCAGCATATTCGCGCCCACGGCGGACGTGTTGCTATACTGATCGACCGTAAAATTGTCGCCGCTCTCCACAATGCCGAGTGCGGTCAGGCCCGATGCTGAACCACCCGTGATCGCGACATTATTGGCGGCCTGCGTGGTGATAGTGCCGAGGCCCAGCGTTCCCCGCGCCGTTGCCGCATCCGCGTCATCCAGCAGTGATCGCCCGAACGCTGTGATTGTGCCAAGCGCCGCCGCCGATCCAGAGGTGAAATAGACGTAGCGATCAGCAGCCGGTGTGAGGGCCTTGATCGCCATGAGCGCCGTGCCCAGATCCCCAGCGAAGTAAGGCAGGCTGTTCCACGCCGTGGCCCCATTGCCATACTTCACCTTGCCGGTGTCGGTCTCCAGCGCGGGTTCACCCGGTCCAAGCGTCGGATTGACGCTGGCCCAGTTTGCCGCCGTGTCCCGTCGAAGCTGAAATTTCACCGTCGGCATGGGCTAGGCCTCCGTCGAGGCGTTGCCGCCGTCATAAACAATCTCAATCCCGGTCGTGTCTACGGTCTCGGTGGTCGACCAGCTTGAAGTCCGTCCGTCGCCAACGCCATATGCCACCTGCACGTCGATCTCTGCATTCACCGGGACAACAGGGGTGATGAGCGCAACCGGAGTGCCGGGGTCCGTGTCCGTGGTTTGCTGCTCTGACCATGTGGTGTCCGTGCTGACCTTCCAGCGCGTGTACCAGGTCAAGTCCTCACGATCCGGGCCGGTCACGTCGAGCGCAATCTGCGCGCCATAATCATAGGCCACAGCGTTGGCGGTATTGATCGTCGGCGCATCGAGCGGCGTCAGCGCCACCCTATCACCCTTGGCCGCCGGTTCACCTTCCTCCGTGGCCGCATTCCAATCATCGATATTCGGATTGGCCGCGACCCAGGAGAAAGTGATCCCGCCCGTCGCCATGTTGCGGGTGACAGAGGTGATTTCGGCCACGCCGTCAAAGAAGGTCGAGCCAGCTTCTTCCAGCGTCAGGTTGATGTACCGCTGCCCCCGCGCGATCCGGCCCTTGATGTTGGTCGTGATCGTCCCGCGATAGGGCGCGTTCGTGCGGCTCATCTTCCGCTTCGCGAGACGACGGACCTGTCCCCATGACGGGGTTTGCATGTCCAGCACATCGGACAGGATGCTTCCGCGCTCGGATATGTCGTCCTCGTCGCGCCAGGCATTGCACTCGACGCTATTATAATCGTGGTTGGTCGAGACGTAGGAACAGACGATCTCATTGACCGCGCTGTCATCATCGACGCCGACACCCTGCCAGTCGTAGGAGACGATATGCTCCGAATCGATGGAGACTGTGGGCGTTTCAAACTTGCCCGCATAGATCGCATATGCCCCATCCGAACGGGTGGCCATCCAGCCATCGCATAGGGACAGCAGGGCCGCTTTGACCGTGCCGTGGCTGTCGGTGTGCTTGTGGGCGAGGCAGGAGCGGTAGCGGGCTTCCGTGCCGCCAGCTTTCAGCGATACTGGCTCGTCGCAAACGTCCTGCGCGTCCCGCCACATAGCGATGGCAGGGGCGATCTTGGTCGCATAGTCCACGCGCTCGCGGACCAGCATGTAATGGGCAAGCTGGCGGATCGGGTTTTCCGTCCACGTCCATTCACCTTCATCAGTTGGGTCAGATGCGTGAAGGTCGGGGCATTTCTGCCATTTGGCCGCCATCGAAGGCATGGGCGCGCCGTTGGGGAAGGTCTCAAGGAAGTTTTCGGCCGCAACCGGGCGGGCGATTTGGGCAAGCTGGACAAGGCCGTCGCCGCGATGACCGTTCGTCCAGATGCCAGGGAGGGCGCTGACAACTGCACTGATTGCCGTGCCGGTTGGTGAGCCATCGGTCCAATAGAGGCGGACCTTGGATTCGCCATCCACAGTGTAGCGACCATCCCCGCCAGACAACAGGTTCACGTCGCCATCGAGCGCGACGGTCACCTTGTCATCGTTAAGGAAGAACTGGACGATCTGGGTTAGTTGGCCGTCATGGACCGCCCACACGTCCACCGCCTTGCCGTCAGCGTTTTCAAACAGGATGTAGGCCCCGTAGAGGCGCATTTCCCCGTAGGCTGAGACCCGGACAGGGCGGGGGGTTTTGATCGCTACGGATGCGGCTTCGGGCTTCGGGATGTTGGGGCCAAGGCCGAGCAAGCCAGACGCCGCCTGCAAGCCCGCGACGGTTGCACCCAACGACAGAGCGCCGACGACTGCCTGCGCCACGCCAAGGGCCGCGAACGTGCCGCCGCCCAGCCCAACGATAGCGCCGCTGATTGCCTGACCGATGCCGGGCACCACATTGACAGCGACAGCAAGGCCGATGGTGAGGATTTGGCCGACCGCCTTACCCATGGTGCACCGCCCACGCCTTCAAGACGTTTTCCGCGGGCAGGGTGATGAAGATCAGCCCGCGCTCGCCGACTAGCGCCCAGCGCCGGCCAGTGAATATCGCGCCCGCTTCCTCGCCCCGGATCGA
Source organism: Sphingobium sp. ZW T5_29 (assembly GCF_044987515.1). Lineage (NCBI taxonomy): Bacteria > Pseudomonadati > Pseudomonadota > Alphaproteobacteria > Sphingomonadales > Sphingobiaceae > Sphingobium > Sphingobium sp. ZW T5_29. The sequence continues at coordinate 19,216 of NZ_JBJDRM010000017.1, read as the reverse complement.
GGCCGCACCGATGTCGCCGGGCTGCGGGCTGCCTTCGCGCTCCATGATCCCAACCGCGCCAAGGAACTGGTCGAAGAGTACAACCAGCCCGCCCGCTTCAGTGATCAGGTCCAGCGCCGCTTCCTCGCTGTCATAAGCGCCGCGCCTGTGCGCCATGGGATCGGGGTAGCCGTTCACCATCGCCCAATCAGCTACGATGGTGACGCAATCGAAGGTGCCGGGTTCGCGCTTCCGCCCGCCAAGGCTGCGGAGATATTCGCCAAGGTCCGCCATCAGCCCTTGGGTCCAAATCTTCTCGATGTGCCCGCGTTGATTCCCGCTACGTGCGAGAAAATCGCGTCATCCGGTGAGCGTCGGCGCTGATCTGCGTCCGTAAAAAATGCCAGTGGTGCCCGCGCCCGCGTGGTATCGCCCTGAACGATGGTCAGCGTGATCGACCGCGTGATTTGCCCGCCTTGCTCAGCGGGGCGGCTGACCGACAGGGACCGGGCCTCAAACACGCCTTCCCATTCTACGGCCTCGACTTGCCAAGCGTGATCGAACTGCACGATGCCGATATCGACGCGCGCGCCGCGCACACTCGGCGCATCTTCAAGCGCGAGGCGGACCGTCTCTTCCGACACACCGGAGAGGGTGAAGTCGAGGCGTTCAGCGGTGCCGTTGATGAGGGTTTGAAAGTCTGGAATGCTGATCAGTTCGGAGCCTCCCAAAGCGATCGCCGGTTCAGACAGAACAGCATCGGAAGGCAGTGGCAGGGGACCGACGCCCGACCAGAGCAGGCACGGCGGATCGCAGGCGATACGGGCGACGACGCTTTCACGATAGGCCATCAGGTGCCATCCCTACTGAACTGCGCCATACGGGAGGGAATGCCTTTGTTGATTGCCGACATCCCCGCGCCGACCATCTGACCGGCTGTGCGGTTGGCTTGCATGAGGATCATCTGCGCGAATTGGTCATTCATGACCGCGCCGCGTGCATCGACCTGGATGATGGGCTGGACGACTGAGCCGCCTCCATTCCTTCCGCCCAGCGTTTTACTGCCCACGCTGAGCGTCTCGCCACGACTGACATTGGCGATCGGGCGACCGTTCAGGCTCAGGCGGTTGGTATCGGTGCCGCCACGCCCGCCCAGCGTCATGGAGCCGCCAGACGCAAAGCCGAGAATGCCGCCGATAGCGCCAATGACTCCACCGCCGCCCCCGCCCGCGCCCGCCAGTGCTTCCGCCAACGGCTTCATGATGTTCTGCTGAATGAACAGGTCGAGAATGCCGGAAAGGAAGGGGTCTTTGATGCCCAGGCGCTTGGTGATGGCGTTGGATATGCCGTCCTGCACCCGGTCCAGTTCCTGCGTGACCAGTTCTTCAACCTGGTCCTGCGGATCGACCGCGCCGAGCCTGCGGGAATATGCTTCCAGTGGGCTTTCGAACCGGCGATCCAATGCCGCGCGCTCATTGGGCTGCTGCGCGTCCAATCGGGACAGGCCAGCCCGGCCACGCGCTACATCGTCGGGATCGCGGCTTTTCAGCAGCAACTCATAGTCTGCGCGCTCCTGCGACTGACGCAGTTTGAGGATGCGCTTTTCGACTTCATATTGCTGGCGGCGGGTTTCGGCCAAATCGCCTTGGCTCTTGAGAAGATCCTGCGCGCCCTGGTTCGCGTCTGTTTCCAGCTTATAGGTGCGCTTGGCTATTTCGGCATCGCGCTCGTAGATGACGGACGCGGCTTCCAGCGCCGATACCTGATTGTTGAGTGCAATGATCTTAGCTTTTTGCGCATCGGTATATTTCTTGTCGGTCGAAACATCCTGATTGGCGGAATTGCGGGCAGCCTCCACGCGCTCCAGTTCGATGGTCGCGCGCTGTTCTGCGGTCAGGCTCTCGTCATTCTTCAGGCGCAGGATGCGGTCATTGATCGCCGCTTCCTCGCGCGCGAATGCGTCTGGATCGAGCGGCGAACGGGTGGCACGGCCCTTCTTGCCACCGGATGACGACGCGGCGGCCGGACGCGATCCGCCAGACGAACCGGGCGTGCCGGGCAGGGGATTGCCCATCACGTCATAGCCGCCGATCATGGACCGGAAGCGGCGTTCATTGGCTTGGCCTTGCAGCCGTTGGTCGGAGGCAGCGGAGCGGTTCTGGAAGTCTTGCGCCAGGCGGCTGTCAAATTTGCCGCCAGCACCAAACCTGTTTGCGACAGATGGCCCGATATTCAGCAGATCATCCAGCGCGCCGAGAATGCCCGCGATCTCCTTTCGGCCATTCATGCTGAAGTTGCTCAGGTCGATGCCCAGCAGGCGGAAAGCCTCTTGCCCAGCTTCCAGCATCGGTGTGAAGGCGGATGCGAGGCCTTCCAGCGTTCCACGAACATTGATACCGAACTGTTCCGCCGACTGCTCCAGGTCGGAGAAGCCGTCTGCCCCCCCAGCCACGAAATCGGCCAGCATGGATGAAAACTCACCGCCACGGTCAAAGGCGGAAAACGTTACCATCGCCGCATTGTAAACGCGCGTCATCGCGTCATCGAACGTGACCGGCATCTGATTGAACTCGGCGTCTATGCCCGCAGTGAATTTCGTATCGGTGAGGGCTTTAAGAAGCTTTTGGGCGGTCAACTCCCCTTCGGCAGCCATCTCGCGCAGTTTGCCGATTGGAACGCCGAGGCTGTCCGCAAGAAGCCGCAATGTCCTTGGGCTGGCCTCAGCGACGGAATTGAACTCATCGCCCCTGAAGGCTCCAGACGCCAAAGCCTGCCCAAATTGCAAGATTGCGTTTGCGGATTGGTTGGCGTCCGCGCCGCTGATTTTGAGTGTCTTGGAGAATGTCTCGGTGGCGCGGGCAGCTTGCGCTTGCGTCGCTCCCATCTCTTTTGCATTTCTTAGGAAATTGCCATAAAGCGAGGCCGTCTCAGACAGCCCGGAACGCGTGTCGTCCGCAATGCGCTGCACATCCTTCTGCGCCTGCCCGAACGAACCGAAGCCCGCCGTCGCAAGCCGCAACTGCGCGTCCAGCTTCTTGGCCTCATCGGCAAGCGTCAGGAACGACCGGGCCAGCGCGACGACCGAAACGCCAGCCAGCGCGGCAGACATGACGCCAGCAGCACGGGCGACCATCGCCTCTGTAGCCCCGGCGCTTTTCTGGATGCCACCCATCGCCTTGCTGAACTTGCTCTCAGCGCGCGCGACATTGGCCTCGTAGCGATCCAGCCGAGCCTCAAGTTCAACGACGACGCGATCAGCGGTGACGGCCATCAGTGAATCTTCCCGATGCCAGCGCGCTCCATGCGCAGGAACATGGCGCTCACATCATCAGCAGACGGCGGGGATTCCTCGCCTTCCTCGTTCGCTAGATTGTGATGGTGAAGGAGCGCGGCATATTCCGGCATGGTGATGGCCTCCGCATCGCTCAGGCTGAGGCCGAGGGTTCGGCAGTTGTGGAGGACGACACCCCAATCGATCGCTTCCGGCTCCGCTTCACCGGGGCTTTTTTTTTTAGCCTCCTGCATCGGGGCGTAACCGACATAGAGCGCGGCGATGATGGCGCGCGCGGTCAGGTGGTGTTCTGCGATGGCGTGGCCGTCGATATAGTTCTCCACCAAACTGTTCGCGCGCAGGGCGGTGACTTCGACGGGCTGGCCGTTTACCTCGCCCTTGCCGCCGCCGATAAGGCCCTGGCGGATCGTCTCGACCACATCATGGATCGACCAGCCGCCGCTCATGAGGCGGTGCTTTACAAGGTCAATGGGGCCGGATTTGGTTTCGATCTCGACTATGCGCTTGATGGGCAGCTTGAAGGCATATTGCCCATCTGCGAACGGCAAAGTGATCTCGGTTTGCATGGGGCAACGCTATGTGGGAAGGTGCGCTATGCTCTACGGACGCCAGATGGGGGATTGATGAAGCGTTGTCCAAAATGCGCTGAGAGAATACAGATCGCAGCGGCGGTTTGCAGATATTGCGGTGCGGAACAGCCAAGGCCATCGGTTCGCAACACTAGCCCCTTCCTCATAATTGGGGGAGTTGTGTTTTTCTTGGTGATCTTTGGTTCTGTCACTGGAAAAGGAGGCAGTAAAAAGCCCCTAGATGATGCTGCGGAAGTCAAACCGGCTGACAATGGCCCAGACCCATTTAGGGTTAAAGCTGCCTCAATCGGACGACTGAAGGGGGAGTTAAAGGACCCTGACAGCATCAAGGTGCGCAACGAGGTTGTGCCCTATGGCAAGGCTTACCTATGCGGCGAAGTAAACTCCAAGAATAGCTTTGGAGGCATGACTGGCTTCAAGGGATTTATCGCATCCCCTAGCAAAGCAGTGCCGGTGGCGATCCAAGGTGAAAATATGGACGATGCCGAATTTCAGAAGTCTTGGAATGCGCTTTGTAGATAGGGCGACCCGCAGGCCGCCCCTTCCTTTACATCACTGGGCAGGAGAGCCGGAAACCTGACCGCTCCGGTTCAAGCCCGCCAGGTCAGCACCGATCGACTTTGCCACATCGACCCGCACGGAATCGTTGTGCTGGCGAACGGGCATGACGACCTTGCCGTTTTTGTCCAGCAGCATCGGCTCCTGATCAGATCCTTCGGGCGCAAGCTGCACGATCAGCGGGCGAGGATAGAGGCGATTGCTCGCCCCGTTCGTGCCATCCACAACCGCGCCAATGCCGCCGCCGAGCAGGATGTTTCCGAAAGACCCGCCGCCAAGTTTGGACTGGATCAGAACATAGGTCGGCTTGTAACCGGGAAGCGTGATGTCGGCGCGCTGATCGTTCTTGCGCTTGAATTCCAGCGTGCAAGGCGTCGTGCATTGCGAGCCATCGGTGAACGTCACCGTTGCGCCACCCGGCTTTGTGTCGCTGGAATAATCAACCTTGGTGCCATTCATCACGGTGGCGCAGCCGCTCAACGCGACAGCCATAGTCACTGCGGCCAAACACATAATTTTATTCATAGAAAAACCCCCTGCTAATCATAGCAAGGGGTTAGATGGATGAAGGCGCGGGATTCGTCTATAGCGATCAGGGATTGGAAACAAACGTCTTTGGCCCGGCCGCGCTGATCGTCAGGTTGATCTGCACATACTCGCCGTTCGTCGCGCCCTCTGTGAAATCGGTGATAATGCCAGGCCCTTGATGGTATCCGTCAATCACCGTGTCCATATACGCCCAGCGGTAATTGGTTGGCTCCGCGCTATCGAATGCAGCCTGCACCAGTGGCAGCAGAGGGCGGTGCAGGAGGCCTGATCCGGTAAGGTTCCAGTCTGCTGCGCCTACGTCACGGACAGTGATAGGTATAGCGTCCGGGTCAGTGCAGTCCCAATCAACCGTGTCGCTGGTCGCGCGGGTTTGCTGGAATTGCTTTTGATTCAGCCCGCACATGGGCGAAAATACTTCAGGTTCGGCACCGTCGCCCATCATAATTGCGATCTGCGTGCTTTTCAGCTTGTCCGTATATGCCATTCCGCAACTCCAGCGAGGATTTGCCGAGACGGTATGGATCAGATAGCGATCGCTCTACGGACGCCAGCGGAGAGATCATGGAACTGGGCGAGCAAGTATACAGGATGGTCGTGGAACGCCATAACAAGGTTCGTGAGCGCATCATCTACATCGAGAGACGATCAGGCTTGGCCATAGCGCAAAGGCGGGCAGAAGTTTCCCGGCTTGAGGCGGATCTCGATGTGCTGGAGAAAGCGTGGCGGCGACTCGCGCGAGAAAAACCGCCGTTGACGTTGCCCCAGGCCAGGATGCTTTTGGACGAGCTCCCGGGCAAATTCTAGCTCGCCGTCGCCCGCACCTGAACGATCCCATGGAACGCATCAGCTTCTGCTGGATCCATCAGCACCTGCGTCTGCACGACATGCACGCCGAGCGATTCCCCGTCGCCAAGGTCGATGTCGTCAATCTGGCTGACGATGCGGACGATGTGCCGGTTGATAGTCGCGGCCTGCGCTTCGGGGTCCAGGTTGCCGGTGGACAATTTCGTGAAGCAATGCAGCACGCCAGATTGCTCCGACCCGCTGCCCCCGTCTAAATCCGCGACCGTGCCGGTGAGGATCGGAACACGGATGAAGGGCCATGCAGGATCGGCAGGCGTCTTGCTGGGATAGATGCGGGCGGCGGTGACGATGGCGGTTAGCTGGGCGTCAGATTTCAGGCTCGCTATGATCTTGCCGCGGACTGACAGGCTCGGATCGATCGTTGTCATTGACCGGCCCCATCCAACTGCGCACGCCGAACGCTGGTCCCCACATGGTCAACATTGTGAGGTTCAGCCATTCCTCGACTTCTTCCCATGTCGGCATTTGTGGAGGCTGCGGCATCGCCTGCTGCTGTATCAGGATTACGAACCTCTGTCGCTTTCCCTTTCGAGATAGCCCGCTCGCCCACCTCGCGCTTTACCGTGCCTTCATATCCGGCCTTGAAGGCGGTCATGGCGCGCGAGGGCCATTTGTGGTCATAATCGGCGGTAAATCGGACCTTCATAGCGTTCCTCCGTTTGCCACGCGCTTGACGGCGGCCATTACCAACGCGGTCGCCTTCTTCCGGTTCTTGTCGGCGGCGGGCTGCATGAAGGGGCGGGCGCTCATTTTGGAAGTGCCAAACTCCAGCGGTGCGCTGTATTCCGCGTTGCTGCTGACTTCCGCCGTGGTCAGGCCGGTGCGAGCGGCGGTGATGTTGTTGGCGAGATGGCCCGTGTCTTGATTTGGCGGCAGGCCGGGGGCGCTGGGCACATGGTTCTTGCCGCTGACTGCGCCTTCCGTGATGCTGATCTGCGCGTCCACCTTGATAAGATCAGCCGCCGCGACGACAGCCTTGCCGACCTCGCGAACCATCGCAGGGCCACGGATGCGCTTCAGGCGGGCGGCATGGGCTTTGGCTCCCGTAATTTTCACGCCTTCCGCCCCCGGCACACATAATGACTGTTCGCAGCGTCCCTATCGACACTCGCCACCATCCACCTGTCGCCGTTCCCGTCCGTGACCTGGCTGTCGGTCGTCGGCATATGAGCCAGCCCGGACGTAAGGATGATCAACATCACATCCCCGTCTGCATAGCCCTCGCTCTGGCGCATGGCATAGGTGCAGGCGTCACGCTGGACCTTGATTGGCACATCGCCGCCGCCGTCATAGCCAACGATGTTTCCTTCATCGTCATAGATCGGCCCAGTGCCGTCGCGATGAAGGACGCCATTCGGGTATAGTCCGCCGAACGCCGCACCGAAGATCGCCGCCATGCCGCCGTTGAGCAACGACATCAGCAGCGGCCCCAAGGAAGCGGCCCCGCAAAGCCGTTGAAGCACCCGCCGCCGACATAGCCGGTGCCAGTAATGCGTGGCCCGGCAAAACAGGCCTTCAGCATGGGAAACAGGCGCTGTCCATAGGTGGTCGATCCCCAATCACCCATCGAAGCGGCGCGGGCGTTGTCGGCCTTCTCCAGTTCGATGGTGCCGGATTTGAGGCGCTTGAACCCACCCGCACCCTGGGCCGCCATCTCGCTTTCCGCGCCGGTGCCGATGCCAGATTGTGACAGGTAGTGCGCGGTCGCCAGCATGCAGGCCAGCTCGGCATCTTCGGCGAGGCAGGATTGGATTGGATCGACGATGCGCGCGGCGCGGGCAGACCAGAAGACATAGGCCTCGTCGGTGACAGCCGCGAAGGCGGGAAAGATCGCGGTGAAAGCGGCTTTTTCGGGAGCAGAGTAGGCCATACCCAATCCTAATCCCCGGGTGGGTCAGGCCCTACGGACGCCAGATCGGAATTTGCGACGAACCGTTGAAGATCCTTAACTTCTCTGCGCATATGCTTCCCAAAACATAAGGTCGCGATCAGCCAATAGGGGAATGAAAATGAAGAAGATGATTGCGACCATGGTTCTCTGCGCGTTCGCAGCCACCGGCGCGCTTGCTCATGAATCGACGGAGAACAATCGCCCGAAGCCGGCTGAAGAAGCGGCGAAGGTGCAGGCGCCGGCCAAGGGTGAGGGCAAGCCCAAGGCCCACAGCGGTGGCACAGATTCGAACGGCTGCCATACCAACCATTCGACCGGTGATTATCACTGCCACAATCCTAAGTGATGACATGAAAAAGGGCCGCCGTGTCACGTGACGAGGCGGCCCAACTCCCCCGGAGCGTTCCGGTTATTCGGTCGGGCGCTTGGCGTCCGGTGCGGCTTCCTCGATCGCCTTGCGCGTCACGGTCTTGCCGATCAGTTCAGCGACTGATTCGACCTTCGGCAGCCCGGCAGCGGTCCAGTGATCATCATTGGTGCCATCGAGCAGCGCTAGGGCTGAGATTATCTCGTCAGCCGTAGCCGCTTCGCCCACCGGCTCTGCCGCGCCACCTTTTTTGCCATTCTGGTCGTGATCGAGAGGATCGGCGAAGGACAGAAGCGAGGTGAGGCGCTTCGTCGCTTCGACATGATCCTCATGAATCTCCAAGGTCTTGGACTGTCCCGGCTCGATGAACTGAAGCCCATCGACCGTCCAAACTCCCTGCAATGCTTTCGACTTGTTCGTGATCGTCGCCTTCATGGCAATTCTCCTCAGGCCGGCGGCGCGGTCACTTCGTCCGCATAGGCCGCAGCCTTGGGCAGGCGCCATTCCGTGCCGCCAGTGCGTGCGATGATGCCCTGCTCAAAGCCCATGATGGACTTTTGGCGAGGCTGGAGAACGGTGCGCGGCATCGGAAGATGGAAGCGGAGAACCTCCTCATCCTTGCGGTATGCAACCATGCGGCCGCCGCCATCCTGCGAGGCCGTCGCCAGTTCACGCACCGGATAGATGTTGAGCGGCTGATCGGTCTCGGCGGTGTAGATGTTGTTTTTGCGGATATATTCCAGCACCGTGATCAGGCCGTCTCCCGATCCGAGACGCTTTGTGGCGGCGGCGCGGAATGCGGCAGGCGGAAGCGCAAGGCTATCGGCCCACTCGATCTCGTTGGTCTGGGTGCGGACCCGACCGATCACCTCGTTCACGTCGGTAAGCATCTGATCCGCCGACTTTGCGGGCCAGAAGGTGCCGGGCGTATCCACGTCGGCGCGCGGTACATCAGCGCTATTCGCGAAGCCTGTCCAGTTCTTCTCGGTCGCGCCGACGAAGGCGATGCTGTTCAGTAGGCGCTCGATCTTGTCGGTTGCCGACATGGCGTCGGTCCCCAGAAGGTCGATGCCATAGAGCACTGCCTGGTTGATCTCCTCGATCGTCCATTCCCAGCCTGAGCCGATCATGGCGAAGTCGTGGCTGGCCTGGCCCTTGGTCGACTTGTTGAAGGGCATGTCGGTGCCGGCACCGGACAGGAACTTCGCCTCGCCCGCGCTGTCGATGCTGAAGAACGTGGTGCCGATGGACCACTGGTTGCCCTCGGTGACGACCGGGATAACCTGATTGTAATTATAGGTCGGATAGCGCTTCCGGTAGATGCGCGTCTCGATGTTGCGCCCCTGCGCGATAACGAAGGGGAAGGCCGCCTGAGCGTCCACGAATGGTTGGTTCATCTATCTGCCTCCCTGTCAGCGCAGCTTCAGCGAGACTTCGACAATGTCGCCGTCTGCTCCGGTAGTATCGAAAACGGCGTCGGGGATCCGAACGCCGGTGGCGACCGAGTTGTATCGGCTAGTTGCGGGCTGCCAGTAGACATCCCCGCCATCGACCACGCCCCCGGCGCCCGCCGTGACGTACATCGATCCCATCGTCATGAAGGCGCCGGTGAAGTATTGCGGATAGGCATCCGGCGCAGACGCGCTCGGCGGAACCGCTTCACTGAGGACTGCAAGACCGACAAATTTGCCGTTCGCAGTGTAGGTGACCGTCACGGTATAGCTGTCGCCAATCGCGGGATCGGTGCCGGGATCGGTGACGGTGAAGGTCAAGCCTCCGCCGACGAACTCCGTACCGACTGCGCCGTTGCCGATGAACACACCGTCCGGATCATAGACATTGAATGCGCCCGTAGCGCCACCAGCGATCTGGATAACCTTGTAGGCCCCCTGCTTGGCCCCGGCTGCAACCGCTGGCGACGCGGTGATCGCACCGGCGCCAGCGTTGCCTGCATCCGCAGCACCAACCGCCGTCGCCGCAAAGGCGGCACCGACAACCACGCCATGATCGCCTGCCCCCCGGAAGGCTGGCTGTCCGAAGGCGATCCCCACAGCGGATTCCACCGTGCGGCTGACTTTGTTGCACTTTTCCTCATTGGCGATCTGGCCAGGCAGCCCCTTCGCGGGAGAGGTCGAATAATCGGTCTGATACGTTCCCATGTCCGTGTCTCCCTCAGGCGGCCTTCTTGCCGGTCAGATCGGCCAGCATTTCGGCGCGGGCATCAGCGACGTTCTGATCGGCGTCACCGACATTTTTCAGACCATCCTTCAGCGTGTCGCGCAGCGGATCGGCGGCCTTCACGTCCTTGGCGAAGGCGATGAAAGCGCCCTCGATTGCGGCGTCAGCCATATCCTTTGCGGAGTCGCCCAGCTTGGCGGTCACTGCTTCCTTGCGGATCTCCGCGTCGGTCTTGCCGTCCGTCACGATGGACGGCGCCAGCACCTTCGCCTTACCGATGACGTCAGCGCGGGCGTCGGCAAGCTGCTGGAGCTTTTCGGGCGTCACGACGGCGTCGGCCAGCTTGGCATTCAGGGCGACGATCTCGCCGTCCTTCGCCTGGAGGTTGGTAGTTGCCGTTGCCAGTTCAGCGGTCAGCGCGCCGACCTTGCCCTGTGCGTCCGCGAGATTTGCGTTCAGAGTGCCGACAGCGAGAGCAACAGCGGCGCCGTCGCTCAGGTCGACATCAGCGTCGCCGATCTTGATCTTCATTGCAGGTTTCTCCGATGGAGGGGTGAAGGCGGCGACGGCCGCCGGGTTCGCGTCGCACACGGCAACGGAATCAGTGATGGCGCAGGAGGGACCAGCGCGGCCCTTGTCGACGATCGCGACATGGTTGCCGGTGATGGATACCTGCTTGGCGACGCACTTCACGCCGCCGGGGCCGGTGAAATCTCCAAACTGGAGATCGGCCGCATAGCCGTTGGACAGCTCGCGCTTGCCCGCGTCGACTGCGTTGATCGTGTCGCCGTCGGTCAGCAGCAGGTCGAAGGCGAGATATTCGCCATCGCGCATCGCGCCCATGACGACGCCGCGCGCGTGGTCGCGCCAGTTGGCGGCGTTGACCGCGACCGACGGATGATTGTCCGTGACCGGCTTGCCGATAAAGCTGTGGGCCGACTTGTTGTCGAACACGGCGGCATCGTCGCGCAGGACATTCACCATGCCAGCGTCGCGCAGGCCGTGCTGGTTCTGCGGGTCGATCTCCGAGCCGAGATATTGATAGGTGCCGGTGCGCGCCGCTTTCGCCCGCACGGCCATATAGCCGTCGCTGGTGCGGCGGGGGGCGTCGAGCATCAGGGCGTCGGCGAAAAGCATGGGGCTGGTTTGCCCCATGGCGGGAAGGGGGTTCTACGGACGCCAGAGGTTAGGCGTCGTTGATTGAACGCCCTTTGATGGTGGACGCGATGTGGTCGGCGTCGGGCCTATCGGGTAGCGGATGCCAATGCGTCGGCTGCTTCTTGTAGTTGCCAGGATTGGTGAGCCACTGGCCTTCGCGCCATTTCCCGACAAACACGGGTGTCACCTCTGAAGCTACTGCCGCAAGTTCGTAGAGGAGGATCGGGCTGCCATCCTTCGGCGCGCTGTCGATCGGCTTCCAGGTCAAATCCGTTTCTCCGAGATAAGGTTGATCGTGGATGCCAGAAGAACGGAGGCGCTGCTAGTCGATCTCATCCATCAGCGGAATATACGCTTGCTCCCGGCACCCGCACCAAGGCGCCATCCCCGCACGATCATCGCTGGGGATGGCCTCGCCGCCAGCAACGGGCTTGCCGGTGCGGCTGTCATAGACGATGCCGTCGCGCGCGCGGTGCCATGAACGCGGGTGAGCCTTCCCGGAATGCCGCCATTTGAACTGCGTCAGCCCGGCCTCTGCCCGGCGCTCGCGGTCGAGCTGGGACGATAGCTTGCTGTTCTGGTCGGCGGCGATTCGGACCGCACGATCGCGACCCATGCCGGTTGCCTCCCGGATTTCCTTCGCCACTTCTGCCACAGGCGCGCGCCGCTCATAGCCGCGGTACACGGCGTCGGAGATGCGGCCCTGCGCCTGATCGCTCACATTTCGACATAGCGCGACATTCCGCTGGAGGAACGTCGATAGCGTCTCCTGCACCTCGCCAGCGCCCAGCATCATGTCGAGATCGACGCCCACGCCGGCACGCACGGCGGCCGACCATTTGTCGCGATGGACCCGCTCAGCCCGCACGATCCAGTCCCGCAGGGCAGGCGTGATCCGTGCGGTCAGGATCGTCAGAAACTCATTCGCCACGCCGCTGATCGCGGCTTGCACCTGGTCGGCGGTGTCGAGGGTCAAAGCGTCGCCGGTTGGCAGCGGCTGCGGATCATAGCCCGCGAGGATGCGGTCGATGTTGTCCGCCCAGATGCGCCAGACGGGGGCGTAGATGGTGGCTAGGTCGGTTGCCATCGCAGCCGGGGGAATGATCGGCCTCAACGTCACATCGCGCCTGCGACCTGTGCGCTTCACCATGGCGGGCAAATTGAAGGGCATCACTCGCCCTTCGGGGGAGCGCCGAACAACTCATCGAATAGCTCACCCGCTCCCGAGGCCTCAGCTGCGTCACGAATGCGCTTCCACTCCGCACCATTCGCAGCACGGCGGGACAGAGCGCTTCCATTCACTCCGCCCGCACCCGCAGATGAAGGGATCACCTCCTCGCCGTTGGGGATAGGGACAATATCAAGATCAGCCTCGCCACCCGGCAGTTCCTCGCCAGCGGCCTCAGCTTCCTCGATCAGCTTCTTGAGGCCGGGCCAGCGCCCGCTCTCGATCAGGCGGTTCTGCACCGTCTTCGCCAGGGCCGTTTCCGGCACCAACGCGAGGCCGACGATCTTTTCGAGCGCCTGCGCTTCCTTCAACTCGATCTCCGCCGCCTGCTGCTCGGTCAGCACCATGAGCGTCGAGAAGGTCCACGGCAGATCGGGCTTCACGCCAGCAGAGGGCAGCATCACCGCGTCCAGCTGCTCCATCGCGGGTCGCAGTTGCATGTCCTGTTTCGCGCCGATCGACTGGAAATAGTTGGCGAGGTCGCCTTCGCCCGTCGCGTTCATTCCGTCTGGCGCCTTGCTGAACAGCCGGGTCGCCGGAATGTCGGCCGCACCGGCAACACGCGCATCATAGGTAATGATCACGTCCCGCACGCCTGCCAATGTCAGCTGGCGCTGCTCCCACTCATCCTCCTTGTCGAGAATGACGGCGCGGTGGACGCTCTTGCCGGTGTTGGTCAGTTCGACGCGCTTCATCAGCTTCGCTTCGCCACCTGGCTGGGAAAGCTGATCGACCGTACCGCTGAAGCGGAACACATCGATCTTCGCCTCGTCGATCAGCGACGCGAACCCGGCGCAGGCGGTCGTGGCGTGCTGCACCGCCTCATCGACAGCTTCAACGACGGACATGCCCCAGAACCGTTCTTCCCACGTTGCCATGCGGATTGCGGGGATGGGCAGGCCCTTGAAGCAGGCGACGCGCGACGGGTGGATGCGGATGTCGCGCGCAGAACCGGACAGGCCGAAATATTTGGGCTGGCCGAAGGTGGGCAGGGCCGGGTCCATCTCGCATTCGCCGATCGACAATTGCCAGCGGGACAGGACGGTTAGGTACTGGATCTGCTGCGGCCGAATGGTCGAGGGCAGGGGCTGCGACGGATCATCGCCCAGCCCGATCAGGATGGCTCCGCCTCCGAGACGGCCCAGTGTCAGCGCCTCATAGAGCTTGGCCCAATAGCCGAGGCGTTTTTCCTCCTTCTCGATCGCGGCGATCTGGTCGTCTTCTGCGTCCCAATTGCGTCCGGCGCGGCACATGTCTTGCGCGGGGATGTCGACGATCTTCCGGTGCAACCAGCTACCAAGATAGGCGGCTTCGATCTGGTCGGGCGTGGTGAAGCGGCGCTGCCAAAAGTTGTAGACGCTGCGGTCGACGGTGGTGCCGCGACCGGTGAGGACATTCGCCAGGCCATCGGCGAAGCGGCGGAGTGGCGAGACGTTTCCCATGCTTGCGACGGTGAAGCGGTTGGGGCAGGAGGGCTACGGACGCCAGATGGGGGAACTATGGCCAATATATCCTTTGAGACTCTCAATTATCGCGCGGCCAAACAGCTGCGCGATGCGGCTGACCGGGTGGAGAAAGCGGCTCCTCCAGCTACACAATCTTGGTCTATCGCCTTCTCGGGCGTCAGCGACGGTCGTTTGGATTCCCTGATCGACGAAATAGCCATCGCGCTGCCGAAGAACACTAGATCACTCTACACTTTTGAACTTATTGACGGCGAACTGGCTGCGGTGCGCTCAGCTTTCGAACTAGCGCGCGGCAATAGGTGTGAGGGCAGGGCATACGCTCGACTGAACGGCGATGATGCGGAATGCGCGGCGCTTTATGTCGGTAGTTCCCGCAACACTGTCAGCAGGCTCAGGCAGCACTTAGGCTTCGGCCCGGTAAAGACCTACGCTCTACACATCGCAGCGTGGGCTCGTGGCTTAGAAGGTAATATTCTGCTCAGCGTCCACCGCTACGGCGACGAGACAACGGACGAGATGCTGGTCGCGCTGGAGGATCAGCTATGGGCTGAGATGAAGCCGGCTTTCGGGCGCCGTGGCACGAAGTGAGCGATGGTTCCCATGTTGAGACTCGATCAGTCGGGCAGGGATGCTACGGACGCCAGCAGGGGGCTGGCGAAGGAAAACGAGGGAAAGTATGAAGCCTATCATCGCAATGGTCGCGACGCTGCTCACGACCGGATGTAGCCAGATCGAAGGTGCCACGATGTCCGAAGCTACCTATAAGATCAGCGAAGAGGGCGGCGTCACGACCAGAAATCAAGAGAAGTTCGAATATACCGACCAAAAAATGTTTGAACGTGTGCAAAATTACCGGATCGTTGCGAATGGAGATGTTGGCAAGCAGTTCCACATCCTCCTTGTCTCCATTAAGCAAAAAATCGGGAAAAAGACAGTAGGGTCAACGGATGTGAACTTCCTTCCAATCAAGGATGGGTTCTTCACCTATGAATGCAGCCATCTCTACACGATTAACTTGTCTGACGATGAAAGCAGGGTGGACGACCCCATCTGTGAGTTCGAAGTTTTGGGAGCTATGAAACCCAACATTATAGCGAAGAACATCGCCAAATCTTAAAGCACATCAAAGGCGCTGCCCTTGTGAGCAAGCATCAACTCGGTCAGCGCCCACACCATTGCGTCCGCCCTGTCCGGCGAACCCTCGCCGACATAACCTGATGCGGTGAAGTTGCACATTTGATCCTCCAGGTCGGGAAAGTGGCCCGCATGGCTGACCTTACCCTGCTCATAGAGCGCGGCGATCGGCTCTGCCCTTACAACCTTGCCGCGCGTGGCATCCACCGCCTTGAACGGCACGCCGCGGTCAGCCGTCGTGACGATCGCCCGCACCATGTCGCCACCGAAGTTCTTTTCCGCAACGATCCTGTCGGCATCCCAGCGGCGGAACATATCGACGGCACGCCGACCCCAACCTTCAGGCGATAGCTGGCAGGTGGCATCCTCCAGGACGTAACCGCGTCCATCGATCCCGAGACCAGCGACAACGATGCCAATGTCATCGCCGCCACCGTCGCCCTTGGTTCCCGATGGATCGACGGCGACCACGACACGGCGCATGGTCGGAAGCTGATCCCTCGAAACGCGGAAGCGATCGATACCCGGTATCTCACCGCCCTCCGTTACGCGGTCCTCCAGGGTCCAGAGCGCGCCGTTGACCTCGCTGGCCCATTCGCCCTTCTCGAAACGCAGCCGCTGAGCCGCACTCATGTTGGCCAGGATCTCGAAATACTTCGCGGGCAGGTTCGCCGCATTGTCGGACGGGTTCACTAGCATTTCCGCATAGTCGTCCGGATCGGTGAGCTTCTCCTTGGTGCCCGGCTTCATCTTCGACCGGAACAGCACATAGGACCAGTGCAGCTTCGACGGCGGATTGCAGTCGAAATAGGCTTTGAGCGGCAAATGCGTGCGACCGGTCGCCTGAGCAATGACAGGATCTAGCGGCACGTTTTGCGCCAAGCGGGACATCGCCATTTCGACGCTGCTCCACGCGATCTGACTGCTCTCGTTGAAATAGAGGGTCACATATTCGGCGCCAAGGATCTTCTCGACGCGCTCCTTATCGTCCAGGCCGCCAATCCAGACCTGCGAGCCATTAGGAAATTCGACGTAGAAGTCGGTCTTGTTCCAGGAGACGGACACGCCGGGGAAGCACAGTTTCAGTACCTTGGGCAGCGTGTCCGACCAGATGCTTGTCTTGGCGTGGTTGAAGCGGAAGCGGAATATCGCGTGTCGTCCGCCGGGAGCGTTAACTGCTCTTTGGCAGATTGCGCGTATTAGCAGGAAGGTCTTACCGGATCGGGAGCCGCCGCGCAGCATAATGTGGCTGGCAGGAGAGGCGAGTAGACGGTTGGCTTCGCGTTGGCGGGGCGTGAGATTTGCGGTCATATCATGGGGGGATGATGCAGAAGTTTATCGGTTTCGCAGCGGCTCTGGGTCTGTCCGCGGGTGTGCCTCAGGCGGCGCATGCGCAGTTTCAAACAGGCAACCAGATATACAGAGATTGCTTGGTCGACCGAACTGACGACGCCTATTATCAGAAGTCCTCTTTTTGCATGGCGTATGTTTCGGGTGCGTTCGACGCCATACTCCTGGCGCGGCAGGTTAATGGAAAGCCAGATTGCACCCCTGATGGTTTGACCGTCGGGCAGATGCGTGATGTGGCTTTGAAATATATGCGCGACCATCCGGAAAATCGCAATCTTAGCGCAGCTGGGATTGTTCTGCTGAGTATTATGGACGCCTGGCCCTGCCCTAATAATTGAGGAGCTCACAACCCAGCATCCTCTTGGCTGACGGTCAGCGTCATTACCCCACTATGCTCGACCTTCTCCTTGAAGGCCTGCACGTCGATGTGCTTGCCGATCAGTTCAACTCGCTTGATCCGTTCGCTGACCTTGATCTTTGTGACCTGGCCGGCGCCAGCACCGATCGTCTCGACTTCGACACCTGCGACCAACCCTTGCCGCCAAACCAGCGGCCAGTCTTTGACCGGCTTCACCCGGCCTATCTCGTCATACAGGTCGGCCATGTCCGCGAACGCCTCTTCAGCAAGGCGCTTCAGCACCCACGCGGCATTGATGCCCGTCTCTGCTGACCGAGCCGCCTTGGCCTCCACGATGGCGGCCTGCACCTGAGCATTCCTGAGCAGGCGGGCAGCGTTGACCTCTGCTGCATTACCCTTCGCGGCGTACCCAGCGCGCCGATATGCGGCGGTCGCGTTCAGGTCGATCAGATATTCTTCAACAAAGCGATGTTGCTTCGGGGTCATCGTCCAATCGTCCTCCCTACATTCCGGCTCTTGGCGATCACGGTCACGACGACGCCATTGCGGATCACGAGCCTCTCGCCATTCCTGCCGATCAGCACCGGCGCACCGAACTCGTCGGCCTTCGCCAGCGCGGGCGTGTTCATCTCGGCGCGGACCGCCTCCATGTTGATCCCCTTCGCACGCTGGAGATACCGGTAGACGGCATGGTCGCTGATCTCGGTCACAGCATCCTCTCCCCACGCGCATTGCCGCCGACCCTGCGCCCGAGCAGGAAATCGGAACTCACCACCTCGCCGAGAGCCGGCCAGGCGACCGACATGCCATCATCCGCGATGACGAAGTCGTCCAACTGGGCGCCACGGGCCGCATGGAGGATCGGGAACCATTCGAGCGGCGCGCAGAGGCTGCGTCCATCACCGAACTCGACACAAAGAGACCGGCGCTCGAATCGCACCTCGCAAATCGTGTGATCAAGCGGCACGATCATGCATGACCTCCCTGAGCCTCGAACGATATTCCCGTCGGCGCTGCAGCAGCTCGCCGCCTCCGCATTGCTCCACCCAGCGCTTGTTGCAGTTGGTGCGCGAGCCGAAGACGGTCTCGATGCCGCGCCATCCCCAACGGATGAAGACCTCCGCGAAGCCGGGCGGCGGCGGTTTGCTGCGTGATGATGTTTCAGCCATGCGGTCCCCCTCTCTTCGGCGTTTGTGGAGCTATCGCGCTTTGACCCGGCCGGCTTCCTCCAGCCAGCGATCGAAGTGGCGCTTGCGGGTCCGGTTGCGGCGGATGCGCGTGCCTACTTTCCAGGCTGCCCAGGCGGCGATTGGCAGCACGTTCAGTGCGAAGAACAGCTCGGTCACTTCGGAAATTCCCCCATTCCATCAGGTTTCTTGCAGTTCCAGCACCGGCGCGGGCGGGGCTGGCCGGTGTCCGGCTCACGCGCCCCGCACAGGCAGGCGATTTCCACGATGCGACTCATCAAATCCCCTCCGGCAAGGGTCCGGCGCGCAATTCCTTCAGCAGTTCGCCCATCGATGCGGCGACGTCGCGGCGCTCATCGGCCTGGACGTCCGCTTTCCGCTCCAGCTTCGGCTCGGTAAGGTTCTCCAGCTTCATCCGGCTCTCGCGCAGTCGCTCGCTCAGGAACGAACGCGACATCCACATCGGCGGCTTGAAGCCAAGGATCGCCGGAACGATCTTCGCCGGGTGGTCGCAGGTCTTCCGGGCTTCGGAACAAGCATCCTCGAAATAAGCCGAGGGCGTGCCGGCCAGTTCCTGCGCGGCGATCGTCAACCATTCGGTCCGGTCTTCAGCGGTCATGCCGCTGGGGGCGGTGAGCGTGAGGCAGCGCGACAACGCGCCCATGATCTGCTCCAGCGTTGGCGGCATCAGGAAGGCCTCGTACTTGGCCACCTCCGCCTCCAGAGAGGCGCGCAAGTGCGTCTCGGGCCGCGGCTTCGGTTCGTCCCATGGGCCGTCCGTCCGGGGCTGTCGGCTGAACTGACCGTGATCCTGTTCCATGCTTTGCGATCCTTTCATCGGCTGAGATCAGCCAGTTGATCCATGTCCGCTGCCAGTCGGCTTTCGTGGCATCCTTCCCGGGCTTTGCGAGCCAGTAGTTTCGGAACTTCGCCAGTTCCCGCTCCAGCGCTCCAGGCGGCCAGAGAGCGACCATTTCCGCCGCTTTCCCGCCCAATGGAGCCGGGTTCCAAACCTCCCGCAGCCGGGTTCCTTCACGTGCGCGCGATTCTCGGGCGGGGGTGTGGGT